>JAFGSR010000132.1 GCA_016934515.1 Sedimentisphaerales bacterium | reverse complement strand
CCTAAAGCGTTAAACTCAAAGGTGTTACAGTCAAAACGATGAATTATTTACCAACTTTTTCCGATGAGAACCTTATTATATTTATAAAACCTTGTTATATAGACATTTATGGCACATTACAGGTTCGACGATTAGGTTCGACAGTTCCAGGATTAGCAATATGTAAGTCTTTAAAAATAAAGTAGTTATGAGACCATGAGAAGGTTTCGAATCCCTCCTCCTCCGGTTCAAGGGGGGCATGGATAATTTTCAGGTGGATTTTTTATTGCACTTTTCCAGGGCAGAGCGAATTTTTCGTTCAAGTTTTTGTTTCGGTATTTTTATGCTCTTTTTACTTTTTGGCATTATTGTCATCCCTGGTAATAAAATCTTTTACCTGGATAATGGGACAGACCGTAATGGTTTCGTCAATCGGCCAGGTTTTTTCGCCCGGATATACGATTAGTAATTTGTGAAGATTTAGCGAATCGATTGCAACGGCCATCGATTTGGTCTTTTCCGGTGCCTCGCTGTATTTGAACTCAATGCCATATCGCCGGCCATTTAGAATAAAAAACATATCCAACTCAGCCCCGCTATACGTTGCCCAATAATACGCCTGAGAAGGCCTTAGAATTCGCAGGACCTGTTCCATAGCAAAACCTTCCCAGGAGGCGCCGACTTGGGGATGTCCGGAGACAATACGTAAATCCGGCAAATCAAGCAAGCTGTGTAACAGACCTGTATCACGAAAATATATTTTCGGCGACTTTACCTGTCGCTTGCTGATGTTTTCATGCCAGGCCTGCAATTGCCGAATTATATAGGTTTCGGTTAGTATGTCCAGGTAGGAACGAACGGTTTTGTCATTGATTCCCATCGCGGCGGCAATCCGGGAAGCATTCCACACCTGACCGTGATAATGAGCAAGCATGGTCCAGAATCTTCGAACAGCCTGGGCGGGAATATTGATGCCGAGTTGAGGAATGTCACGCTGTAAAAAAGTACGAATAAAGCCTTCCCGCCAGATAAAACTGTCCTGATCATTCTTTGCTAGATACGCCCGCGGGAAGCCGCCGCGAGTCCAGAGGTTCTGCCAGGTTTTCGCACCTAATTCCGTTAAGTCAAAGCCTGCCATATCGACAAACTCAACTCGTCCAGCCAAAGTTTCTGATACATTTTTAATAATGCCTGGCGAGGCACTTCCCAGAATAAGAAATCGGCACTGATTCTCAGGCTTGTCCACGACAACCCTCAAGACCGAAAATAACTCAGGCATATTTTGAATCTCATCAATAATGACCAGGCCCGACAGAGAAGCGAACATCATTTCAGGATTCGCCAATCTGCGTATATCTGTCTGGCTTTCAAGGTCAAAATATGAGCTGGTTTTTTGATCACCCACCATCTTTGCCAGAGTTGTCTTGCCGCATTGACGCGGTCCCAGCAAGGCCACTATTGGCGATCTGCCAAGGGCTTGTTTTATCCAATTTATATATGCCGGGCGCTCAATCATTCCACCATTGTAGCTTTATTATTCGGAGTGTCAATCCGAAAATTCAAGGATATGTTTGCCGTTCCGAATTAGTCGATTTGGCGGACCAGCGTTGCTTGGGACAAGCCTAAATTCAACAGTTTTGCACTCAAATCGTGCCCGACATTTTTTAATTGTTTTCTACATAAGGACTTACTATACTGATCTTCCAGTGGTTTTTGGGCTTTTAGAATAATTTGATAAAAAGGGCACGAATCCCTCCTCCTCCGGTTTTTTATCATTAAGGTGGCGGCCCGGTCGAGAAAAAGGTAGCGTCGAGAAAAGGGGACCGCTCCCGGTGCTGATCCTTCAGGCAATTTCGCTCTGAGGTTTTACCGGACAGCTAGACTAGTCTGAAAAGGCGAGCAATAATTCATTTTACGGTGCGACAAGAATGAACAGTCAACAAAATGAAATCCGGTTTCAGCCTGACGGCATCAGAATCAGTGTCGGAAACGGTACCACTATTCTGGAAGCGGCACAGCGGGCGGGGATTGTGCTGAACAGCTTCTGTGGCGGGGTCGGTACCTGCGACAAATGTCTGGTGGAACTACAAAGCCAAGCCAAACCGGTGAAAGCATGTCAGTATCACATTACCGGCGACCTGGTGGTGACGATTCCCGATTCGTCGCGGTTTTTCGAACAAAAAATTCTGGAAGAGGGCATCACCGGCACCGCCAAGCTCGATCCGTCGGTTCGCAAACATTATTTGGAACTCACCCCGCCGAGTCTGGACGATCTGCGTAGTGACGACCGACGTTTGATCGATGCGGTTCACGAATCAGCTAAGCAGTCGGTGGAGGCCGTTGAGCCGGACATCAGTGTGGAAGCGGATCAAATTGATGCAACGGGGAAAAGCGGTGCTGTGGGGAAAAGTTGTGAAAGAGACGAGATTGCTTTGACGATTGACCGGGACCTGCTGGGTAAACTGCCCGGAGTGTTGCGTGAAAACAATTTTCAGGTAACTGCGGTTTGTAATGACGATCGGGTGTTCGCTGTTGAACCGGGCGATACCAGCGGGGAACTTTTCGGAGTTGCCGTTGACGTGGGCACAACCACGGTGGTGGCCAATCTGGTGGATTTGAATTCCGGCAAAACCGTTGCGGTTGCCTCTGGGACCAATCCGCAGGTTACCTACGGCGATGATGTAATCAGCCGAATTCAGCACAGTCGGGACAAACCAGACGGATTGGAGCAATTGCACCGACAAATTATTGGTTGTTTGAATGAGTTGGTCCGGGAAACTTCTCAAAAAGCCGGGATTGCTGCTGAGGCGGTTTACGAACTGGTCGCGGCTGGCAACGCTACGATGCAGCATCTGGTTTTGGGGGTGCCGGTGGTGCAGATTGCCGAGGCGCCTTATGTGTCGGCTTTTTCGGCGGCGATTAATGCCTCGGCCCAGCAGTTGGGGCTGAAGATCAATCCGCACGGCAATGTTTATGTAATGCCCAGTGTGGCGGCGCACGTCGGCGGGGACACGGTGGCGGTGACGCTTTCCGCGGCTATGAGGCACAGTTCATCGATCAACATGGCGTTGGACATCGGGACCAATGGCGAAATTGTTCTGGGCAATCGCGATCGGCTGCTCACCTGCAGCACCGCGGCGGGACCGGCTTTTGAAGGGGCTCGAATTCGCCAGGGCATGCGCGGAGCGACGGGTGCTATCGAGCGGGTTCACATTAATGATGATGTAGAAATTGCCGTGATCGGCGGCGGCCAGGCCGCGGGGATTTGCGGCAGCGGCCTGATCGATGCCCTGGCTGAGTTGCTCAATGCCGGGGTGATTGAGCCGTCCGGAAAATTGCTCAGCGGTGATGACCTGCCGGAGAACATTCCCGCGACGATTCGGCGGCGGGTGATCGAGGTTGAAGGTCGGCCTGCTTTCGTGCTGGCCGAGAAGGACCAAGCTAAGCAGGACGAACCGATAACGCTGACCCAAAAAGACATTCGTGAAGTCCAGCTCGGCAAAGGCGCCATCTACGCCGGGATGGTAACCCTGATGCACGTGCTGGAAATCGAGCCGGACCAGATTAGCCGACTGTATCTGGCTGGTGCCTTCGGCAATTACATTCGACCGGAAAGCGCCCGACGGATTGGCCTACTGCCCAACATCGAGTTGAGTCGAATCCAGCCCATCGGCAACGCCGCCGGCACCGGAGCCCGGGAGGTACTCTTGAGTCGATTGGCCCGCAAGCACGCTAAAGAACTTTCGGTGGAAATGGAATACGTTGAACTGGCCGGCCGAGCGGACTTCCAGGACATTTTCGGCAGTTCGATGATGTTCCCGAAACCATAAATCGCGATCACTCATCGATAACAGGTTTTTTTTGGGGGGGCTTACGGTGAATCTTTCGAGGGAGGTTCCTTGGAGCTTGGTTCTTTTGAGGTTGGTTCTTTCAAAAAAGTAACTTCGGTGTTCCATGATGAGTCCGCCGGTTCGAGTTTGAAAACTGCGTCGGGGATGGGTTTGTCGGCCTGGATTTCGGACCAGGTAACAGTGGTGATTTCGGCATCGTCGGTTTCGTAACGGATCTGCCGGGGCAGGAAATCTTTCTGACCGATCCACAGATCCATCCGCAGGTATTTGTCGGCGAAAGAACTTTTGGATTTGGGGTTGAGCAGCAGATGGCTGGTTCCCGCCGGATCATTCGGTTCGGCCCGGAGCAGTTTTGTATCAAATTCCTTGAGCACGTCTGCTTTACGGATGGCAAAAGGCAAAGGAAAAGGGCCTTTGCCCAGGCGGAACTGTTCCTGGTTTTGCCGCGTTCGGGAAATTTCGATTTTTTGAATGGTCTTGTTGCGTTCATTGCGGCGGGTTACCCAGAGCCCGTCGAAAACCACGTCCTCATTGAACCGAACAATCTGGGGGATTTGCTCGTCATCTTCCAGATCGCGCTGGAGCCAATCGGAAAAGTGAATTCGGAAGCGCAAATTTTCCTTGTCGGTATGGTAATACAGTTTGCCGTTGCGAATCATTTCGGTATCGATCAGGAGTTGCTGCTGAGTGAAAAGCATTTTGGCCTGAAAACTTTTCAGTTTGGCACCGGTTTTTTCCAGGTTGTTCAGCAGATTATTCAATTGCGGCGAAATCTTGGCTTTTTCCGGGTCCTGGGTGTCAGTTTGTTTTGCCGGGGAATCTTCAGTCTGCGAATCTGACGACTGGGAAACCACCGGCTGGGATTCATCGGCCAAGCAGCATTGCGCGTAAGCGAGATTTATTAAAAATCCCGCTGATAAAGCTGTGATAACAAAACAAGTCGTGATTTTCATAATGAGACCTTTCTACGATTATTGATCCTGAGGTTGGTTGGTGGCCGGGGCCGATTGGGGCAGGTACTGTCGATTAGATTTCAGTCGAGGTATGTAGCGCAGCAGTACCAAAACAATCAAAGCCGCCTGGATCCAAACGATGGTTATGAGGTCGATTTTCAGACAAGTAGCGGCGGCGGCTAGGAACGCGTAACGAAAAAATCTGCCGATGAAATTGGCCCAGACATAATGGTCGCGGCGGTAGCGATGGGAAATCGCCAGCCAGCGCACCACATCCACCGGAACCGGCAAAAAACTGAACACGGCAACCAGAGAAAACGGGCTGATGGAAAACCATTTGCCGGCGGTTTGGTACAGTCTGGTATTGCGGATCTTGTAGATTTGTCCGAAACGCAGAAAAAAAGTGAACAGGTGATATTCGTTCAGATTGGCAGCGGCGGTACCCAGTGCACCCACCGCCGCAACCGTAACAATGCTCAACAAAGCCGCTGCCCAGTTGCCCTGTTCGGCGGACAAGTTCCAGGTTTGGCTGAGCAGGTTCGGCTCAAACAGCCCCACCACCGGCGAAGCCATCAGCAGCACCAGCCAGGCCGTCGGCGCCGGGAAAAAACTGCAGCACAGCGACATATAAAACAAGTACAACGCCAGCAGCCAGATACGCAGGTAAAAAGACGAGGTGTCCTTATCGTAAAAACGCAGCGTAATCAGAGCCAGCCCCGCCAGCAGCGCCATGGCAACGGCGTAAAGCCAGAGCCAGCGGCGCAGGTTAATACCGTCGGTGCGATGATGACCGGTGTGAAACATAATTTCCAAAAAACGCTTAATCATGGCTGTTTTCGGTTTTTGATGATCGGTTAACTAACATTCTGAATTCTGCTTTTGATGATCGGTCAACCAATATCCTGAATTCTGCCGTCGGCCATGTAGATAATCCGGTCGGCGTATTGGGCGGCAGTGAGCGAATGGGTAATCAGGAAAATAGTGATCCCCTGCTCGCGATGGATTTGGCGGAACAGTTCCAAAATTGTTTCGGCATTGGTTGAATCGAGGTTACCGGTCGGTTCGTCAGCCATGACAATCCTGGGTCGATGCACAATGGCCCGGGCAATGGCAATCCGCTGCTGTTGGCCGATGGAAAGCCGGCCCGGTTTAAAACGGGCTTTTTCGGTCATGTCCACCGCCGCCAGGGCGTTATCGACCTGTCCGTCCACGGTGTTGCCGCGAATGCGTTCGGCTACAGCGATGTTATCGTAGCCGCTCACGGTGGGCAACAGATTGAAACGCTGAAACACAAAGCCGATTTTTTCGCGACGCAATTTGGCCCGCCCCGCTTCGTTGAGATCAGCGGCGCTGCAGCCGTCGATAATAATGTCACCGCCGGATGGACTCAGCATCAAACCCAGAATGTGCATCAGGGTGCTCTTGCCGCAGCCGCTGGGCCCCATCACCGCGACAAACTCGCCCTGACGCACCTGCATATCCACGTCGAAAAGCACCGGAGTTTTAATGCCGTCATGATGAAACGTCTTGCAAAGCTTTTCAGTTTTTATCAGAAGATCACTCATTATTTAAAATCCTTGATGGAACCGCCGATGCACGCCGATAAACGCTGATTAAGAAGATGTATCTGTGATTTTGTACTCATTGTGGATAAGTCAGTAATTATTGACAATTCGTTTTATATCTATTTTTGGCTTGCCGAAATTGATCAACAAACAAATTTTCCTTTTAGTGGCCTTCAAATAGTTTAGGCACTGAGCAGTGTGTACGCTATCCAAATTTTTAACTGCCTTAAGTTCTATAATAACACTATCGTTAACCAATAAATCAGCGGTATATTCACCGGCGACAATTGTATCATAATGTATCCGTATAGAAGCCTGCCGGGTAACTTTCAATCCGGCCTTGCATAATTCATGAGCAAGTGCGTTTTCGTAAACTTTTTCCAGAAATCCACTTCCCAGGGTATTTGCCACAGTATAAGCACAACCAATAATTTTTTCGGTTATTTTATCTGATTCTAATCTGTATTTATCTGTGTTCATCTGCGTTTATCGGCGGTTAAATAATGTTTTTCATTCAAAACTCAGGGCTTCTACCGGGTCGTGGCTCAAGGCGATGTAGCCGGGGTACAAAGCGCTGAGAATTCCGCCGCCGATTCCGACCAGCACAGCGATAAGTATCCAGGAAATTCGAACCTCGATGGTCATCAGCGGCTGTAAGGTTTCGATCAGATAGCGAACCACAAAAGTTAAAATGATGCCCAGGACGGTTCCCGTCGAGCAGATGATCAGCGATTCCTGAACGGTCTGGCCCAGCACCCGCAATCGGCTGGCACCGAGGCTTTGCAAAATAGCAATCTCTTTGCCGCGCTCCAGCACAATGGTGTAAATGGTCACCAGGATAAACAAAAAACAAATCACCAGCGCGATGACACTGACCAGGTTCATGAAAATCGTCAGGTTACGAAAATTTTCGGCGATAACCTGGCCGTAATTTGCCACCAGCGTGGCGTCGCGCCGGATGTTGCTATGTATCTGTTCGCAAAGTTTCTGCAACTGATCGGTGTTCAAGCTGGGGTTGGCTTTGACGAAAAACATGTGCGCGGTCTGAGCGGCAACACCATTGGCCCCGCGGAGCATGTTGATCGGCGCGAAAACCCGCCCGGCTACTCCGGTTTCCACCACCGCCACGATCTTAGCTGGGCTGTCGCCGTAACTGACTGGATCGCCAACCGCCAATTGCGAAGCTGCCGCCAGCCGCTGGTCAATTATCAACGGCAGATAATTTAATGGCTCGCTAGTGGTCGATGCACTGTCCAGAATAATTTTACGATTGCTTTTTGCTTCAGCTAGAGCCAGGGCTGCTGACGGTGAATCGACATCACTGAAAATTTCACCCTTAATCAGGCGACGCGACCCGGCGAAAAAAGCAAAGTCTTCCGGATGCACACCGAAAACGTTTTGCGACAAACCGGCCAACTTCATTCGATCCAGAAAAACCGCCATAACGTGTTCGACAGCCGGGGTATCGTCGATCTGGATTCGGACGATGTCGGCGATTTCCTTTTCCCAGAGCTTGCCGCCCGACATGCTGCCGAGGTCAAAGTGCTTGTCCCGTACAATGATTTCCGCCTGCACACTCTGCATGCGATTGGAGACCTCATTCAGGGTGCCGCGAGAGAGCCCCACCAGCACCAGCAGCAGCGTAATCGCAATTGCCACCGCCAGAACGCTCAGGGCGCTGCGAATTTTTCGATGGGTCAGGTTTGCCAGGGCAAGTTTCAGCATTTTTTTCCTGTCTCAGCTAAAAAGCCGATCCGCAAAAAGAACTTTTAGAGATTCCCTTAAATAGGTTATCCATTTTTTTGATGGCCGTTTTCTATCGTGGCAATCACCTTGGGTAGTTCACTAAGCTCGTCGATAACGTAGTCCGCCTCGCGAGCAAAATCGCTGTAGGAATCCTGGATTCTCAGCAAAACGGTCTGGGCGCCCGCCCGTCGGCCGCTGATCAGGTCGAACAGGTAATCGCCCACCACCAGCGACCGGCTCGGCTCCACCTCCATCAGTTCACACGCCCGGTTAACTGGAAACGGATCCGGCTTGGCGGGTCCGTCATCGCGGGTAACCACCCCGTCAAAAGCAATGTTGTGAAGCCTGCACACCCGGTCAACGCTGTCGACCTGGTTGCGGGTCACCAGTCCCAGCCGCCGGTTTTCCTGCCGAAGTTGATCGAGCAGCTCTTTGGCACCCGGATTCAACTGGGAATGCTCAGCTGCCATAAATTCGTGCCGGTGGAGAATTTTCTCGGCACGATCGTAATCTTCCGGAGACATTTTTTGCATCGCTTCCAGAATCGGCCCGTCGATACCGCCGATTTCAGCGCGAATTTTATCGAAATCCAGGTATGGCTGGGTTATGGTACCATCGAGATCAAAAATAACCGCCGCAATTTTCACGATGCTGGTATTGTACGAAGCCGCCCTGATTCGGTCAAGTAGCTCACTTGGCAGCTTGACAAACACAAATATTTATCCTATAAACGTTTATACAAATTATCCGTTCGATACTATTTATTTTACTTCCGCTAAATTTGGATGCTACAACGATTTAGATGAAAACCGAGATAATCAAGATATCATCCCCCAAAGACCAGAATCTTGCTGTTAATCGAGGCCGAGAGGTGCTCAATGCCGGTGGACTGGTGGGATTTCCTACGGAAACCGTTTACGGATTGGCCGGGCGGGCGGACATCTCCGCTGCCAAGGAAAAACTGGCCAAAATTAAGCAAAGGCCTGTGAATAAACCATTTACGTTACACATTGGCGATAAGCATCTGCTTAACATGTACGTTCCCGGCCTTTCGCTGCTCGATAAAACCCTGCTGAAAAAAGCCTGGCCCGGGCCGATGACCGCGGTTTTTGATTTCGATCAGAAACAAATTCAGCAGATTAAGCAAAATATTTCGGCAGAGCAATACGAAGCGCTCTATCATAACAGTAGTATTGGCATACGTTTACCGGACAATGAGGCAGCTCGTCAGCTTCTAAACGCCGCCGGAGGACCGGTGGTCGCCACCAGTGCCAACCTGACGGGAAAAGCTCCTCCGACTTGTGCTGAAGATGTGCTGGAGCAGCTCGATGGTAAATTCGAACTGCTCATCGACGACGGTCCCACCAGGTACGCAAAAGCCTCAACCGTAGTCAAAATCAGCCCGGAAAAGTTCGAAATTCTTCGCCCGGGCGTTCTGGATCAGGACACAATTGGCAGAATGCGTTCGGTTTGTATTCTCTTCATCTGCACCGGCAACACCTGTCGCAGCCCGATGGCCGAGGGTATTTGTAAAAAGCTGATCAGTGAAAAGTTGGGCTGTTCGGTTGACGATTTGGCTGAAAAAGGTTATAAAATTATATCTGCAGGTGTGATGGCCTGTGACGGTGCACCGGTTACATTCGAATCGGCTCAGACCGGTCGTGAGATGGGTGTTGATATCAGTAACCATAAAGCTCGGTTTTTGACGCCCGAGTTACTCCGGCAGGCGGATTTTGTGTTCGCCATGACTAAAGAACATGAACGCTCGGCAGTGAATATGCTGAGCCAACAGGCCCAAAAAGTTTGTTTATTAAGTGAAAACGGCGATATTGCTGACCCGATCGGCATGGATCAGGAGTTTTATCGCCGGTGCGGATTGCGAATTTACGCGGAAATGAAGATTAGAATTCGGGAATTGATGGATTACTGAGACCTTCTGAAAAACTGACCTAACCATCAGCCAAAAACCAGCTAAAGGATTAAGCAGATGAAAATTGCGTTGGCATGCGATCACAGAGGTTACGAAGCAAAAGAACTCATTAAAAGTCTGCTCACCCGCAGCGGCCACGAAGTGATCGACTTCGGGACTGATGAATCGAAAAGCTGCGATTATCCCGATTTCGCTATTCCCGCCGCGACAGCAGTTTCGAAAAAAGAGGCGGACCGCGGCGTGCTGATCTGCGGCAGCGGTATCGGCATGTCCATCACCGCCAACAAAATCGCCGGTATTCGAGCGGCTCTGTGCCACGACGAGCTAACCGCTCAAATGTCCCGCAAGCACAACGATGCCAACATACTCTGTTTACCGGCGATGCTGGTGAACGACCCACTGATTACCCGGATCATCGAAAGCTGGTTATCCACCGAATTTGAGGGAGGCCGCCACATCAAGCGGGTCGAGAAAATGATGGAAGCTGAGGCTTGGCACTGTTCGAAGAAATGAGTTGCCGGGCTTTATATAAATTTCGTAGAAAACAACCAAACCACCGGGGGAAACGCGGGCGAGCCTGGGAGACCCTAACAAAATGCGTCAAGGCTAATGATTATTGACCTATTATCCTGCCGAAAAACTCATCCCCGATCAGGTTGGGGACAAGCTTTGTAAGAGCGAATAAGAGAAAATCATGACTCAACTGGAACAAGCTCGAAAAAATATTGTTACCGAAGCTATGCGACACGTCGCTGAATTTGAAGGTGTCGAACCGGAATTTATCCGCGAGCAGATCGCCGCGGGCAAGCTGGTAATCCCGGCCAATAAAATCCACCTGCAAACCACCCTCAAACCCAAAGGCATCGGCCGGGCCATTACCACCAAAATCAACGCCAACATCGGCGCTTCACCTCTGGCATCGGATGATGCCGGCGAACTGCGCAAACTCAACATGGCTTTGAAATACGGCGCCGACGCGGTGATGGACCTTTCCACCGGCGGCGACGTGGATCGTTGCCGTTGCAACCTTATCAAAAACAGTCCCATTCCCATGGGCACCGTGCCGCTTTACGAAATGATTATCAACAAGCCCATCGAGGAGCTGAATTACGACGACATTCTCCAGACCTGTCGCAAACAAGCCGAGCAGGGTGTCGATTTTTTCACCATGCACGCCGGCGAACTGAAAGAGCACCTGCCGCTTACCCAAAAACGTCTGGCTGGAATCATCAGCCGGGGCGGATCGTTGCTGGCCAAGTGGATGATCCACCACAACAAACAGAATCCTTTCTACGATGTTTTCGACGATCTCTGCGATATCATGCGGGAATACGACGTCAGCTTCAGCCTGGGCGACGGACTGCGGCCCGGCTGCCTGGCCGACGCCACCGACGAAGCCCAGATTGCCGAACTGCGCACCATTGGCGAACTGACCCAGCGTGCCTGGGACAAAGGCTGTCAGGTGATTGTCGAAGGGCCCGGCCACGTCCCCTTCAACCAGATTGAAAAGAACATGAAAATGCAACAGGAAATCTGCCAGGGTGCTCCGTTTTACGTACTCGGCCCGCTGGTTACTGATGTCGCCCCCGGTTACGATCACATCACCAGCGCCATTGGCGGCACCGCTGCTGCTTTTTACGGCGCATCTTTTTTGTGCTACGTTACGCCGCGGGAACATCTGGGCTTACCCGACGAAGACGATGTTCGCCAGGGTGTCATCGCCTGCCGCATTGCCGCTCACGCCGCCGACGTGGCTTTGGGGATCGGCAACTCACGCCAGTGGGACGACAAACTCAGCAAAGCTCGCGCCGATCTGGACTGGGACCGGCATCTCCAACTCGCGATGGACCCGGAAACCGCCCGAAAAATGCGCGACCAAACCCAACTGCCCCAAACCGATCACTGCACCATGTGCGGCAAAGACTGGTGCAGCGTCCGCATCAACAAATCCATTCGCGAAACCGCCGGAAAATAAAGCACCCCTGGTAACTGCTTTATGATCGGTATGACCTCGAAATGGAACATGACAGATGAAACAGCGTTGCCCATGGCCCGGCGATGATCCACTGATGATCGACTACCATGACCTCGAATGGGGTGTACCGGTGCATGACGACCGGAAACTCTTCGAGCATATTATTCTGGACGGAGCCCAGGCCGGATTGAGCTGGCGGACCATACTCTACAAACGCGAGAATTACCGCAAGGCCTTCGATAACTTTGATCCGCAAAAGGTCGCTCGTTATACCGACAATCGCATCGAAAAACTCCTGCTCAATCCCGGCATCGTTCGCAATCGACTCAAAGTCCGCTCAACCGTCCAAAACGCCCGAGCTTTTTTGGAAATCCAGGAGGAATTTGGAGCCTTCAGTGCCTATCTCTGGCGGTTCGTGAACGGAAAACCCATTCAAAACCAATGGAAAACACTGAAGGAAATCCCCGCCACCAGCCCCGAATCTGACGCGATGAGCAAAGACCTGAAAAAACGCGGCTTCAATTTCGTCGGCAGCACGATCTGCTACGCTTTCATGCAGGCCGCCGGCATGGTCAACGATCACACCACAAATTGTTTTCGCTATCATGACCTCCGGAAAATAAAAAACAGATAAATCGCACATCAACTAAGGTATCTTTAGTAGTTATATGTGTGCATCACACGTAGAGCAGCGCCAGAGAATTGCCAACCAACAGAGCCCTAGTACCAAAAACTGATAAAGCACAATTACGAAAATCCTGCCGATATTGACAGAAAAGTCGTTCAACCGCCAAAAACGTCCCTTTTGATCGCGATCGTCATTGGTCATTATCCGTTCAGGGAGACCGATTTATCCCTTTACTCTACAGGAAGGTCTCTGTACAATGACAACACTTTCGGGGGCAAGATAAACTGTTTTGAACAGTGAAAGGGAATAGAGCATTTTGTCCTATCCTAAAAAAGTGTTGGAATAAGTTAAGTCGAGGAATATTGGAGGACGTGCGCATGTCGGTTTTGCTTGGAAACCATCTGAAGAATACTAAGTACGAACGCTGGCGCTGGACCATGTTCGCGCTTACCTGGTTAACATACGCAACCTATTACCTGACGCGCAAATCATTTGCGATAGCGAAGGTGGCTTTTGCGGACGACCCCGACGTAACCATGACTCGCGAACAATATGGCATCGTTGATTCGTCGTATTTAATCGCTTATATGCTCGGGCAGTTTATGTGGGGGCCGCTGGGAGATCGGTTGGGGCCTCGACGGATATTAATTGTCGGAATGATCTTGGGAATCGGTGCAGCTATTTGTTCGGGATTCTCTACCGGGTTGATCGCGTTCAGTATTTTTGCGGTGGTTCAGGGACTGGGGCAGTCCACGGGTTGGTCCAATCTGGTCAAGACGATGAGTTCCTGGTTTTCGTTGCGGGAACGCGGTCGGGTGATGGGTTGGTGGTGTACGCATTATGCCGTGGGCGCCGCGGTGGCATTGACCTTCGCCGGGCTGATGATGAATTATTTCGGTACTCCCAGAGCGGATAGCGTAATCGAAAGCATGAAGGAATCCGAAGCAGTAGTCGTCGGAGTACCAGACCCGCGGCTGAACGAAGACGGCGTATATGTAGATGGGGTGGAAACTATTGTTCTGATAAAATCCAAGACCGACCCTATCGAGATTAATGTGGTCCGCAAGCAGGATGGAAAGTGGGCTTCGTCGTTTACGCTCGATGATGCCGGCGACGTGTTGTCCGTAAACGATGTCGGTTCGGAAACACATTTTGAAGCGGTTCAGCGTGAAGCGGCCAAAATTCAACGCAACCTGGAAAACCAGATGGAGCAGGCCGATTCCAGCATTGACCTGGCCGAAGCCAAAATTCAATATAAGGCATTTAACAAAGCGTGGGAAGGTTGGTTGGTGGTGGATTATTGGCCGGCGGGTTTCTGGGCGCCAGCCGGGGTGCTTGGGATAGTTTTGGTCCTGGTATTGATCTTTCACCGTGATCGTCCACGCGACGTTGGGCTACCGAAGATCGAGGATTACCACGGAGAGGCCGAGTCGGTAATCCAGGCCGGAACCAAAACCTCCGAAGCAGCCGAAGGGTCCTGGGCAGTGGTTGCTCAGGTGCTTAAGGTACGGGGGGTGTGGTTGCTGGCGGCTTCTTATTTTGCCATTAAGCTCACCCGGTATGCCTTGTATTTTTGGGGGCCGAAATACATCAGCGAAAGCCTGGGCAGCGGGGCCTTAAGCAGCGGTATGACCGCCGCCTGGTTGCCCCTTGGTGGCGCGTTTGGTGTGTTGATCTCGGGGTATCTTTCCGACAAGGTATTTCAATCGCGACGCATGCCGATTACGGTTTTGTTTCTTCTCGCAACCATGGGGATTATGTTGTTGGGTCTGCTTCGAATCGAGAACATGTGGTTGATGAGTGCGTTTTTCTTTTTTATCGGATTTTTCATGTTCGGTCCCGATTCCATAATCAGTGGAACGGCGGCTATGGACTTCGGCACCAAAAAGGGTGCTGCAACCGCCGCGGGCGTCATCAACGGTGTTGGGTCCATTGGTGCCATTCTGGGCGGATATCTTCCGGGTGTCATCACCACCGAAGAAAACTGGGCTCCCCTGTTTTGGGTATTCATCGGCGGTTTACTCTTTTCCGCGGCAATCCTGACGCCTATGTGGAATAAAAAACCACCGACGATTGAGGAAAAGACCGTTTCTGCCTAAAAATTTTCTCGTAACGACACGCAGGGTATGCAAAGAAAGGATGAATGGATTTCTTTTCTACACAATCCCTGTGATTCTGCGTGATAATGCTTCTTCTCGGCGGGCAATCAGACGTTGTTACTGTCTGGATTTAACCAACTTCCTTAACTCTTTCTGTAGGCCCGGTTCCAGCGGCTCGGGTTGATGCTCTTTCATCAACTTTTTGACACGCTGCTTGGCTGCAGAGTTGAGTTCCTTACGCCCGGCGGCCTCCCAGTCTTCCCGAGCCAATCGGTTCAAAATCCGAGGCTGATAATAATCGCTACGCAGGTATTTCAGCGTGGTCTCTTCCACCATAAAATCACCACCGAAACCAACCCGCTTAATGGCTTCTACCGCCAAGCGATCGTCATCAAACGGAATGCCTTCCAGGCTCTTCATCGTAAAACCGATTAGTTCCTCGTCCATGCCCAATTGAATCGGGCAAAACGCCAGCCCTTCCTGCACGTCACCAAAACCGGCAATACTGGCCGCACCCGACAACGTCGGCAGCATAACCTGGAAAGTGCGCTCCAGCATTGACTGCGAATCGGCAATATACGTGTCCGACCACGGCCCATGCACATCCACCGGCATCTTGAAAATCTCGTTGGCTACCTGGATAATCCCCGCGGTAATCATCGTTGATTCAATCGACGCACTAAGACCCACCAGCGTCTGCCAATCCATCGTCATCGCCAGCGGGTGCAGCAGCATCGGGGCTCCCGGATGGGCACTCTGGCAGATAACCACACTGGCCAACAACTCCGTATGCAGCAATTGCACCATCCCTGCCAACGTAAAAGGCCCCGTCGCGCCCGCTATCGGCAAATTGGCCATGTACAGCGGAATACCATACTCACCTGCCGTCAGGAACACTTCCACCGTCAATTCCGGAAATTTCAGCGGGCTCAACGGCGAATCAAAAATACTGAACACCGGACACTGTCGAAATTCCTCTTGACCCCCCGCTACCAGAAGTCCCATCTCCACCAGAACTTTCAGGTTTTCCTTGCTGAATGTCCGAATGTTCACATGCTTGGACGTGTGATTGAACATGGTCTCCAGAACCGCCACATCACGGTAACTCTCCGGCACATCGTGAGGATATAGCGGCGAGATCAGGCTGATTGCATCCATCGCGTCCAAAACGTGAAATAATTCTTTCGTATCGGACAACAGCATATCGCGAAATTGTCCGGTCTCCATATCAATAAGCTTATCCACCCCGCCGCCGTTACGCCGCACCGGAAAACGGGGATTGTGCTCTACCGTTACATTTTTTTCGGGATCGCGAGCACCCATGGTGAATTTGCTGATCCCGGATCGAATGCACTTTTTCACCAGGTCCGGCTTGACCTTCACAATCTGCTTCTCAAAATCCACCTTGGCACCTTGATCTTTGAGAATCTCCAGGGCACCTTGATGTTCACACTTAAAACCGTGGCTTTCCAGGATATCCAGACCGTTAGCGTGAATCTTGGCAATTTGTTCGTCGGTAAAATACTTCAAACGTAATCCATTAATATTTTCCAGCATTTCTGAATTGTCTCCATATTTAGAATCATTGCTCGGCTCAAATCCAACCCGAAAGCATACCAAAAAGATGAATATATATCAAGAAATAATCCGAAATATTATCCCCAAAAAATCCACTCGAGTGCAAACCGACACTTTCCCGACCGGTGTGCAAAACCATCGCCGATTGAAGTATAAATAACGGTAAGTGCTTATCAATCAAATATATAACTTTTTTATCCCTCTCGCGACCGTTTGAATATCCCACCATAAGTTTCAATAATTCCTATTTGGCTACGATAGATAAGTTTCTGTAGCTAACCTGAAATATGTATAAGAAAATATTTAGGGATTATTCTTGTGTTTTCTGGAAAATTAGCCAAAATACCATCTGTTCGATGCGAGCGAACGTATTGTGTA
Organism: Sedimentisphaerales bacterium; assembly: GCA_016934515.1. Lineage (GTDB taxonomy): Bacteria > Planctomycetota > Phycisphaerae > Sedimentisphaerales > SM23-30 > JAFGSR01. The sequence goes on along the minus strand of JAFGSR010000132.1, from coordinate 10,489 downwards.
ATTGAAATTCATCCGTTAACTAACAGGAGAAACCGGCAAATGTCTCAGAAAGAATTATTTCAGCAGCTTAAAAATGCTCTGATGCAAGGCGACAGCGAGGCCCTGACCGAGCTGGTAAAAGCCAACATCGATTCCACCGACCCTCTGGAGATGATCCAGCAGGGGATGATGCCCGGCATGGCAGAAATCGGCGATCAATTCAGCAATTGTGAAGTGTTTTTGCCCGAGCTGCTCATGGCCGCCGAGGCCTGGGAAGAGGCCATGAAAATCATCAAACCAAAACTGCTCGAAATGGGCCAGGCAATGGAAAAACGGGGAACCATCGTCATCGGCACCGTGCAGACCGACATCCATGAAATCGGCAAAAATATCCTGCTGAACCTCTTCACCACAGCCGGCTACGAAGTGCACGACCTGGGATGCGACGTCCCCGCTGCCAAATTCCTCGAAGAAGCCCAGAAGTTCAACGCTGACATAATCGCTGCCTCCGCCATCATGTCCACCACCGTCACTTACCAGAAAGACATCATCGACCTGCTCGAATCCCGCAACCTCCGCGACAAATTCCTCGTCATGGTTGGTGGCGGCGTTGTAACTCAGGAATGGGCGGACAAAATTGGTGCCGATGGTTATGGCGATCTGGCCTCCGATGCCGTTGTGGTTGCCAATGAACTCATGGCCAAAAAGAAAGGAGCGTGACACCATGTTGAGCTTTTTAGAAGTAATGGAACGGGTCACTAACGGCCCGATGATGACCGCTAAAGAATACGATATGAAAGTTTTCATCCCTGCTGTTAAAAAAGCGGTGAAAAAATACGATATCAAATTTGACCCGGAAAATCCCTGTCCCGCCGACGATGACCTCGCCGACCGTATCTATCAGGCCGCTCTCGATCTCTACGCCGATTGCGGCAGCTATTGCACCGACACCCAACGGAACATTCGCTTCACCAGAGAGGAAATCGAACAAGCCGTTTACGAATGTCCCAAGGTCGTCTATTTCGGCGAAGGGCCCGATCGTGTCGAGTGGCGCGGTCGCATGCCCGATGACAACACCCTGCCCAACTGTCACGTCGGTTCCGGCACCGAAACCACCGAGAATATCGCCCTGAAAATGGTCGAGGCCTACGCCAACATCTCCAAGGCCAAAACCGTCAGTGTCCCGGCGGTAACCAATGTCGGTCATCAAAAAAGCCAGGCCGGTTCGCCCATCGAAACCCTCGCCGGTATCAACATGATGCGCCTCGGACGCGAAGGTCTGCGCCGTGCCGGTCGCCCCGGCATGCCCATCATCGACCACGTCTCCACCTGCGCCGCCGGAATTTCCACCATCGCTGCCAGCAACCCCGATTTCGGCGCCCGCAAATCCGACGGCTGGATCATCGCACCGCACGCCGAGTTCAAAATCAATTACAGCTCCCTAAACCAAGTCGCTTACTTCACCAACTGGGGCGCCAACATCGGTCAGGAAGCCGGACCTATCCTCGGCGGTTACGCCGGCGGACCCGAAGGCACCGCCATTACCACTCTGGCCTACGCCTTTCACGGCATCCTCATCATCCGCGCCACCTATCACCTCACCTACCCCATCCAGATGTTCCCGGTCTGCTCGACCACCCCGGGAATGATATACGTCATCAGCACCTCCAGCCAGGCTTTTGCCCGTAACATCGGCGCTCCCTATTACGCCCTGGGTTACGCCTCTGCCGGTGCCGCAACCCGACAGTATTTCCTCGAATCCGCCGCTTACCTCGCTGCCATCCAGTCATCGGGTATCGGTGTCGAAGATGTCCATCCCAACAAAGCTGTCGGCATCAACCAGGCCCTGCCCATTGACAGTGAATTCTCCTGCTCCTTCGCCCACGGCAACATCGGCATCACTCGCAAAGACGCCAACAAAATCATCAAAAAACTGCAGAAAATATATCTGCCCACCATCAAGGACGCCCCCAAAGGTCGTGGTATGCTGGAATGCTACGATATGGAAACCATGCAGCCCGACGATGAACTTCTGCAGGTTTATGACGACGCCATCAAAGAACTTAAAGGCCTCGGCTTGAACTTTAAATAAAACAGCGGTATTCTACTTGAATGGTTTCTCGCTATGAATTTCCGGGCACTATCCCCAAGCGCATCTTGGGGGGAGTCCTGCAAAAAAACTGAACGCTTACGTTTTTTAAGTTTTGATTTTTTGACATTTGAAAATTCGAATTTGTTTCGGATTTAGTGCTTCGGATTTAGTATTTTTTAACTTCATTAACTTCATTACCTTCAGGAGCTTCATGGTTAAATTATATCGTGAACATTTACTGATTTCTAAGGGATATTAACATGCTCATCATCGGCGAAAAAATTAACTCCACCCGAAAAATGGTTAAGCAGGCTATCGCGGACAAGGACCAGGCTTTTTTACAAAAACTGGCCTCCGATCAGACCGAAGCCGGGGCCGATTACCTCGATGTTAATTCTGGTGCTTTCCCCCAGGAAGAGGTCGAATTAATGCAATGGCTCGTCGAAATAACTCAGCAGGCTTCCGACCTGCCCCTCTGCCTGGATAGCCCCAATCCCGCCGCCATCGCCGCCGGCCTGGCCCTGCACAAAAACGGCCGCCCCATCATCAACTCCATCACCGCCGAAGCCGACAAATTCCCCAAGGTCATCAAACTCGTCAAAGAACATGACGCTCTGGTTCTGGCCCTGGCCATGGGCGACGACGGCATCACCAAAACCACCGACGACCGCTTCGCCGTTGCCAAAAATCTCATCGAAGACATCTGCAACCAAGGCGTCCAGCCCGAACAAATTTACCTCGACCCCCTCATCCAACCGGTCAGCGTACAAAACGACTTCGGCATAATCGCCCTGGAAACCATCCGCAAAGTCAAACAGCACTTCCCCACCGCCAACACCACCTGCGGCTTAAGCAACATCTCCTTCGGCCTGCCCCGACGCGCAGATATTAACCGCTGCTTTCTCGTAATGGCTTTGGCCGCCGGGCTCGATTCCGCCATCGTCGATCCCCTCGACAACGAACTGATGAAAATGGTTAAAATCGCCGATGCCCTCCTCGGCAAAGACCGATATTGCAAAAACTACATCAAAGCCTTCCGCTCCACCGAAAAAAAATAACCCCCAGTCCTTCTTCCCCCAGAATGGCAAAGCGTAGGGCGCGCCATGCCCGCCATTCTTCCGTACCGCTGGCGTCTCGCCGGCATCCTCCAACTTTCGCCGCAACACAACTTCTTAAAACGATTAACCAGACTGCCCGTTTATTTTAGAACACCTTCACTTTTTAGGCAAAATTTCCATTCGAATCCAAATATATGTGTGGTTTATTAACTTTGATCCCGATACAATTAATCGTCAGATAATAATATTGGGGCAATAAAATGGGAAAAGCATCCACCAGGGAGCATAGAAAGTCATCTACGGAAACGGCTGTTGTTTTACCCCTACCCCGGCATAAGAAAATTCTTTTCTGGTGTATTTTATTTGTTATCCAAATCCTTTTGCTTTATCTGGCTGTTATTATGGTGCGGACGTACAAAATCTACCATTACACCAAAGCCAATCGACGCACCTGGAGCGGTCATGTGCATCAAAGCGACCAGCTACTCGGCTACGCAGCGGTCCCTAATTCTCAGGGGGAACATATTTTCCCGATTGGTCCCAATATACCCATGCGGTACGATGAAAACGGGTTTCGCGTTCCGATGGATGTGGTGCAGACAGGTAAAAAGCCACGCCCTGTCATTCTTGCTTTAGGCTGTTCGTTTACTTATGGCGATGCCGTAACTGCCGAGGAAACCTTTACCTATCGCCTGGGTCAACACCTCCACGGAACCGCGCTAAATGCCGGGATATGCGGCTATGGTTATACACAAATGCTGCTTAGTGCAGAAGGGCTGATTCCCCAATGGCAGCCCGATTATGTCATTGTGCAATACTCGCCCTGGCTGGTTGAGCGGGCACAATCCCCTTTCGCACCAAGCTACTATGGAAAACTCCCGGTACCCTACTTCTATGAAAAAAACGGATTCGCAATCCATCCGCCGGTTTTTCTCTCACGGTTATTTTCCGTCCCCGTAGAAGATTACCTGTACACTCCGAAAGGTTTATTCGATTATTTCTCCTTTCTGGGTTCAGTCGGTTTTCCACTTTTAATCTACGACGATTATCATATGCTGCTGTACAGCGTTCAACGGCTTCTGGGAATTACCCCCCCGCCCACCAAGGATCGTCAGGCATTAGAAAAATACATATTGAAATATCTGAGCGACTTAGCAGCAAAGCATCATTCCCGAATGATCGTGCTGGTCCTGGACCAGGGTCCGAACATGAGCACCCTGTCGGAAACGATAATACCAGACAAAGTAACCGTCGTAAACGCCCATAACGAATTACTGGCGCGTTTACAGGTATGCGATGCCGAAACCTATCGTAAGCAATATGCGCTCTGGCGGGGAGATCCTCCTTGCATAGTGGATACACACCCAAATGCTCGTGCTCACGATATTATCGCCCGTGAAATTTTCACTGCAATCAAATCCGAACCAGGTTTTATAAACCGGTTGGATGTGGACCGAAACAACCGTAGTGAGATAAACAGTAAGTAGTTGCGACGGGATTCAGGGTTAAGCTGCGCAACCGATATTCGGCAAGCGCACCCCGGATTACATTAATAGACAGGAAATCCGCTATGACTTTAACCTGAAAATAGAACCCTGGCATTAGATATTTAAAAAACAGCATATCGCCTAAGCAAAAAATCTTTACATCATACTATTTTCGCCTTCAGCTTATACAGTTTACAGAAATCCCTCAATTGCTTTCCATATTCCCCGTAAAAGAACAACTGATGAAATCCGGGAAATGTCAATACCTCCTGCGAACCGTCGAACTTCACCCGCACTGAAACTACACATCCACCGGCTGGTGGTACCGCGACATTATCCAGCACCGTTCCCTCTGATATTAAAAACTCTGTCGGCTTATTATTACCATCACCCAAGAGTACATCCACACAACTTACCCGCCGGCCCGGCTTCCAATGCGTCCGCGGCACTGCGTCACGATTACCGTGATGATGAACCAGATCAAAAGGTTCGCCTGGCCTGTCAAAACCATTCAAACGTGTTGGGCAACTGCAATGTGCTCCTATAATCGAATCTGTAGCGGTATCTGCCACCGGGTCTTGCTGGAATCCCGGACGATAAAACAAATATTGCACGATCACATGCGATGCTACCGCGCCCAGGTCCGCTTCACATGCTGCCGGTACACCGTCGTCGTTCATCCGTGACCAGGCGATGCACGGCAGCGAAATTTGCTTATCCGCCAATGCACCCAGGCAATCCATCGTAATCGCGTCCGCCTGTTCCCGCTTCAATATATTCCGTGCCACACAATAACTCTTAATCCCGTTAACCACATCCTGCTGGGTCGCTCCTCTCCGCTGCCGGGCCTGACGCATGTAATTCTCCGCCATGGCGTGTATTTCCTCCGGCTCACCCATGCCCTCATACTCTTTCACAAAATCGCCCGCCGGGATATACTGCAGTTGTATTCCCAGATCCGCCATTTTACTTTCCGAACGATTATTGCCCTTGATCACCACACAGCGTGTCTGTTTCAACTTCGCTCCCGCCGCCAGCATCTTCATCCCATAAGCCGGCTGAGAAAAATCATCCGTCGAATAAATCACACAGCCCCCTCTCTCCGCCAGAGTCGCTGTATTCGTCGTAAATGAACTGCCCACCGGCGAAAATATAATCGTCGGTATTTCCGACTCCGCCGCCTTGTGCGCTGTCGGCCACGCATGTTGCTGCCTGTCCAGCAACATCACCATCAATCCGTCAACCTTCTCTGCCCGGCCTTGCCCAACCCACGCCTCTGCTTCTGCCAGGCTGAAAATCGGCTTCGCGCGCAAATCCAACTCCACTCCCAATTTCCCCGCCCGTTCCATCAACAGCTTAGTATATCTCTCCCGCGCCGCCTCACCGTCATACACCGCTCCCGGCCACCACATGCCATACTCTTCCTTGCGACGCACAAACGTTGCCTTAACTTTTGGTACGCACTTCGATGCCGGTCCGTATTGTGTTATCTTCTCTCCATCAATCTCACCCCTCATCCCCAGCGCCGTGCATCCACCTAGAAACGTTGCCCCCAGAATCCCACCCGCCGTACCTTGCAAAAAACTTCTCCGACTGATCCCGCACCCGTTATTCCCGCATCCCGCCGCACATCTTGACTGTCTCATGGTAACCTCCATATTTATATTTTACCTCTACAGAAAAGCCCAACCGTCAACCGTGAAAACTAACCAGGCCGAGAAGTGTGCTTTTTCTAATAATCCATTTGCAATAGACTCGTGCTGTCTTCTATAAATTCCATCCCTCGCGGTATTCGTAATGCAGAAAATCATTGGCTTCGGGCAGGTTGGTAACTTTCATGTTGGCGCTGTCCCAGATAAGTTTTTTCCCACCCATCCGCACACAAACGGTACCCAGCAGAACAGCTTCGGTTAAGGGCCCGGCAAAGTCGAAGTTCGAACGCCCCGGCCCGCCCCCTTTGCAGGCCTCGATCCATTCCTGGTGATGGCCAATCGAACGCGGCAAAGTTTTAGCCGGCAGTTTGTAGGACTTCATTTTGGTTTCCGGTATCAAACGGGGACTTCTGCCTCCCCAGCCCAGGACCAGCATCTTGCCTTTATCCCCCACAAAGATCAGGCCGTCCTCGCGGGGTAGCTCACGCATATCTTCCAGTTCCGGCGGACGCGCCGCTATAATCCCACCATCGTACCAATGCATAGTAACCGGTGGCATATCACCACGGGCGGGAAAGTCATAATGCACCGTACAAGCCAACGGTAAGGTTTCCTGATTGAAAAGGGTGCTGCTGGCATGAACGCTGGTCGGTGCGGTTAGTTTCAAAGCCGAAAAAACCGGCGCAATATTATGGATTCCCATATCGCCCAGACCGCCCGATCCGAAATCCCACCACCCCCGCCAGGTGAACGGTACATAAGCAGGGTGATAAGGCCGCAATGGCGCCGGGCCCAGCCATAGATCCCAGTCCAGCGTTTTTGGTACCGCCGGTATCTCCTTCGGCCGATCTATACCCTGCGCCCAGAACAATTGGCCATTGTGGCTGGGTCTGTCCGACCAGACGTGTACTTCACGAACCGGGCCGATCGCACCATCGGCAATCCATTCATTGATAAGCCGGTTCCCCTCAAATGCCATGCCCTGGTTACCCATTTGCGTAGCAACCTTTTCCTCACGGGCGGTTTGCGCTACCACCCGCGATTCATAAACCGTTCGGGTCAGTGGCTTTTCACAGTAAACGTGCTTACCCATCTTCATAGCGGTAACCGATGCAATGGCGTGGACGTGATCGGGGGTCGCTACCACCACGGCGTCGATATCTTTTTCCTTCTCAAGCATAACCCGAAAATCGCGATACTTTTTCGCCTGGGGATATCGAGAGAAGGTATCTGCCGCTCGCTGTTCATCCACATCACACAAAGCTATAATGTTCTGACTGCTCAGTTCCTGCAAATCCGTACCGCCCTGGCCTCCTACTCCGATCCCGGCCAGGTTCAGCTTTTCACTCGGAGGCGTTTGGCCGGAACCTCCAAGTACATGACGCGGAACAATCGTAAACGCCGCACTCGCCGCGGTAGCAGCCATGAAATCACGCCGCGTAATCCTGCCGTTTTTCAATACCAGCTTTTCTTCACCATCTTTCATCTGTCATCTCCCATTTACACGGTTTAAAAGTGGGATTATTTGTTGATTTTATCCAGCAGCATTTTTTGCCAGTCCAGATCGGATATCTTGGGAATCTCCGGCACCGCCAGCTCGCCGTCTTTTTTGATCGGCAGCCGGAGCATCCCGATCACCGGTGCGTCAACCGATAATCCCAGGTCGGCTTTGTAGGGAATAATCGAACCGGGCCTGACATCCTTAAACGCATTGTAAATATCCATGTAGCTGATTTTCGCCGGCAACGCCACCGTTCGACGACCGTTGGCCGGGATAGTACTCTGGATATCCGCTTTCCCGCTCAGAAAAGTCCCCGCATCCCGCGCCAGCTCATAGTCCAGGTTCACCAGCGGCAACGCAGCTGAGTATGGGTTTTCTATCTCGATGTCGAAAATCAAAGTTGCAAACTCCAGCCCGATATCCTGAAATTTAACCCCCTGCAAAGAGGCGGACGGTTTTTGCATCCCCAGAACATCCTGCAACGACGCACAACCGGAACTAAAAACCACCATACCCAAAACCATTAAAATTACAAACTTGCGACAACTCATAATTTCTCCCTTTCTCGTTAGCCCAGGATGGGCCGCATTGATATTTGGTAACCATTCACAAAAAAATTCGCTTCCGCCCAGGGCACATCCTACCCTGCCTGGTATCCACACAGCAATTAAATTCAGCGGTGCAGATTGTCCGCACCCGTTGGCTCTTTTGGTTGGCCGGTTATCTCTCTGGTTTCATTGGCCAGAACAGATCGTAACGCGGCAAGGTATTTACCCTCCGGATCTCCCTTGGTCGGTGCAATGTAGCCCCCTTCGCCGAATTCATTCCAGGCGTAGATCAATGCAATGCGTTCGGCGGTAGCTTGCTCTGGATGTTTGTCCATCCAACTGATAGCACTTTTCAGGAAATCCGCAAACTGCTCCGGCGTGCGGTCAGGAAAATAATAACCGGCCTGCTGGCTTAAACCAGTCGGACCCTCCCAAGGCCGTTTATCCCAGCCGGCCGTTACTACCGGTATGCATGGCTGTTCGGGACTACCCTGCCAGGCTTGCTGATGCGCTTGCACCAGTTCATTGTACTTGTGCTCCTGCGCTCCCCCTGCATAGCCCGGCACAATGTTGTAGTAGGTTTTATGCGTGTAGCCTGCTTCTGTACTGCCGCCTCCGCACCCCGCAATAGCCACTCCCGGCAGACCGGCAATACGGGCCTGTTCTTCCAGATAAGCCAAGCCGGCCGCGTCACCGCCGCCAGGATTAAAAATAATCAACAATGGCTTGCCGCCAACCTTGAAACACTGCGGGTGTTTGAGATAGGGCATCCAGAAATCTGCCGCCTCTTTCCAGTGCTCGGTACCCTTGATCTCATATCCTCCGTGGTTGGCTACCAGAAGACAAAACTTAAGCCGACGGTTGTTCGAAGCCTTCAGATACAACTCCAAACCCTTATGCTTGGAATCTTCCTTTATCGCTTTTTTGTTTATCGCTTTACCGTTGTCGTGCCAGTACCAGCAAAATGCAAAGAAACTCAGCCCGTGATCCGCTGCCAGATCAATCTGCTGCTCCATTATCGCCGCAGTATCATCTCGCCAACCCCAGATCGGCTCCCGCTCAGGAAGCTCCTCGAGCATTCGCTTAGTAAGGTGGGTTGGAGCATCTTTGGCCCAGGGCTGGCTCGGATCGTCAGCCCATCGACTATGCCCCGACCATCCATCAAAATAATAAGCACCAAATGTAACATTGGTCTTTACGTCGGATTGCTCCTTCTTTCTCAACTGCTGTGCCCAAACTTTCCCCTGAAAACACAGCACCGTACTCGCAATCAGCAAAACGCACAATGTTCCAGCAAACGCCCACTTTGTTACAGTTCTCTGCATATCCATAATCTCCTTCTGCCCAATGCCAGAAGCGTAGGCAGGCCTTACCCACCATTCTTGCTTTTTCAGGCACAACCATCCTTTATAGCTTTTTTGTGGAACAGTAATATTTCTGCTGTATAATCACAATGCTTTTTGTCAGCGGATAATCCCATCCTGTTGTTGATTATTTCCTCAAGATAAGCTGAGATCGGTTGAATGGTATCATTTTGCTCGACGAGTTGAAGAACCATAGGAACATAGCTTTCGTACTCAGCTCTGGCATAAGGCTCCTCGGCAACACCTATTGGATCCCAGATATAGTACAAAACCTCATCAACTCGTCTCCAAATCTCTTTATCGTAAAACTTCCTCATAATCTTTTGTGCTCATCATTAATTAAATTAATCCGCATAAAATGCGGTGTTCTTGTTTCCTGCCTGCATAACTCCGTAAATCAGCGTTCGTTTTAGTGATCCGCTGAATTTTTTTAGCCATTTTTCCTTGCCTTTAATATTGTTACGTCACACTTTTTGCCTGGATAAATCTTTAAATGATAGCTGTCGTCTCCATCTAATCCATCCGATGAGATTTTATCAAGGTTCTTATAGCAAACAATAATCTCGTAAATCCCTGGATTAACTTTGATGCGTTCTGCTTCAGGAAAATAATCAGTACAACCAGCGATAACAATTTTTCCAGTTTCAATATTTAAAGAACAGTGATTGACTTGATCCCATTCGTCTAGGTCAATTATGGGTTTACTTTCGTGGAGTTCTATTGATAGTGAACTTTCGCACTTTTACGAGTACCTAAGCCGCGGAAGCCAAGGCTTCTATTAAGAACTCAAAAACTTTATCATGTACGG
>JAFGSR010000008.1 GCA_016934515.1 Sedimentisphaerales bacterium | reverse complement strand
TCCACTGCTGTTTTTTAAGCCCTGAAAGGGCGAAATAAAATTATGCCGCTAAATCCTGTAAACACCAACGCTGCCGCCTCCATCAACAAAATAGCCTGCTTTGCTGAAAATTTGAATTCCTTCAATACCTTCATGATCTCATGGTTAAAATAAACCGTGAACGCTTACACAAATCCGTCATCCGCCAAAGGCGGATACCTTAATTTTGATCTCTAAATCTACCAAAGGTTCGATTCTTCCATCCACGCAAACCAATTCCGCCATTGCTGCCGCGACAACTTCGCCTGCCCCGTCGCAAATGCTGATTCCGGAATCTCTTTCAACTGCCAGATCGCCCGCTGCGTGGTTGACCTGGCCTCCTTTACATTATTCATTTTTATCTGACAATTAATTATCTGCGTAAAGGCCGCCAACGCCGTCGGGGTTAATTGATAACGCAACGCCGCCAACTCATACAACTGAGCCGCTTCTCGATAACGCTCCAGATCAAACAAACAATCCGCACGGTAAAGCCAGCAATGTCGTAAATAAAGATTATCCAACTCGGTTCGACGACCCACCGGCACCTGCAAATAAAAGTCAATGGTCCGGTCAAAATAATCCCGTGCCTTCTTCAGATAAGTCTGTTTTTCCTCGGTTGTCTTTTGCTGATTGAGTGAGTCGTCCGGATTAACCGATAATTGAGCAATCGTCTTATCCAACGCCAGCCCGCTTTGGCGATACGAATCAGCCACCAAAAACATCGACTTGCCCAGGTTCGGACCATCTGAATAACGCTCAATCGCTTCGGTAAGCATATTAATTGCCTGGGAATATTGCTTGCTGTCGTAATACAACTCTCCCAGTTCAAACATCGCCAAACGGTATAACCGCGAACGCGGCGTCAATGCCGGATCCTGCAAAACCGCCAACAGCAACTTCTCCGCCTTGTCAACCTCCGGCGGCTCCTTGGCCAAATAACACATCGCTAACGGCACCATCCCCTCAAAGGCCGCTATCGCTTTCGGATGCTCTTGACGTAACGACTCAAATGTCGTTATCGCCTCATCAAAACGCATCGACGCCTGATATGCCTGACCCAGATTAAACATCCCCTCAGGCCATCGCGGTTGACCTTCTCGCTCTATCACAAATCGCTTCCACGTTTCTATCGATTTCCCCGAATTCCCCGATTTGTCATAATTAATCGCCGCTTGCCACAAACTCTGACCATAAAGCTCATCATTTGACACCGCCAGCTTGGCCACCTTCAGATACTCCTCCGACGATTTCTCATACAGCATCTGGATCTGCTGCTTCTGCTGGTCGCTCCAGAGCTTTTCGGTCTCCGTCGGCTCCTGTTGCACCGATGACTCCGTCGCCTGTTTCAAATCATTAACCATCTCCTCTGCCAGACTCGTCAGCGTCTGTGCATAACGCAACACCGTATAAACTTCATCACCTGCTATCTGTTGCTCAATCTCCTGAAACGACAAAGCCTCCTTGTATTGCTTGAGAAGGTTGAGTTTTTCCGCTATCAACGTCAGACTTTTATGCACCTGCGATATATTAATCGCCCGGTTGTAACGATTGTTTAACAACGAATCAGCCGTCTTCTGGTAATAGTTCAGCGACTCCGGATAACGCTGCTGAAGGCCGTAGCATTCCGCCAGGCCCAGATTAGCCGCCACATACCAGTCCTTGCCCATCTGGGTACTGATAACCAACTCATAAAATCGCCGGGCGTCTTGGTCGCGATACTGATCGTAATTGATTCGCCCCAACTCCAATGCCGTCTGGGCGTAAATGTCACCGCGATCTTTGGTTTTACCCAACAAATCCCGCAAAACAATTTCCGCCTCATCTATTTGACCCGCCTGCCTTAACGCGCTGCCCCGCAAAAGTTCAACTTCATCAGCATATTTCGATTCCAGAACCTCCTTACTCGCCCCATTCAGCAACTGCAGAGCTTCATCTCCTTTACCCTGGGCAATAAACACTTCAACTTTGCGAATCCAGGCCCAGGACTTCTCGTCCGTTGTCGCTCCAGCCTGCTGCATAATTTTCTCCAGCAGCACCAACACCTCTTCCTGGTAACCCTCCAGTCGGGCCAACAGCAGCATCTGCGCTTTATCTCGATAAAGCCCCGGCAACACCCCCGCCCCAAACTCCTCCGCCTTCACACTCACCCCACTCGACTCTTCCTTCGTCCCAACCGCTCCTTCAGTTGCAACTGTAGCTTTCGGCTTCTCTTCCGCATCCTTGACCGTCTTATCATCGACTTCCCCCGTCGCCCCGGTTGCTTCATCCACTGCCCCAACCCCTTCATCCGCTACCGCAACGCTTTCATCTTCATCCGTTACTCCTGTCATCTTCTCCGTAACGGCAATTGCCTTGTCCATCGCCACAAACGCCTGGGCACTGTTATTCAACGCCCAATAAGCCTTCGACATATCAACAAACGCCTCTACATAACTAACGCTTTCTTCTTTGGGCCGCCCCCGGGACAACGCCTCCGTATAATCCTTGATTATCAGCTCATAATTCTTCGGATTACTGCGATTCAGTTGGGGCTCAATGCCAATTTCATGACGCTGACGCAATTCCTTCATTCGCGTCTGGGCAACCAACGCCAAAAGTTGACCATACTGATCTTCCGTTTCAGTCTGTAAGCGCAGACTATCTGCCTCGCCATAAAATTCACTGTAACGATTCTCCCCCGACATCTGTTTCAGATTATTGAAATGTGCCTCAAAATCAAACGGTACTACCGTAGGCCTCAGTTCAAGTAAAACCACGGCAAACGCAATCATGGACAAAATAAACAACGGTATCTGCCATTGGCGGGACAATACCTGGCGGAGGGTTAATTTTGTTTTCGGCGAATCATCCATGATTACGTTTGGCCGTCCGTGGCTGTGGGTCTTCTTTAATTTATTCAAACTGGCCGAAAATCGACGGTTTTTTTGTAACCGCTTTTATAAAAAGATTTTTCGGTTTTCTAAAAACTATTTAAAAGCCTCGCCCGAAGGGGCGAATCCTTAATTTTGCATTTTTATATTTGATTTTTAATTTTGTGCCCATTTTGCGCAGCTTTTTATATATAAGATACTAAGCTACAATACTGTCCTCCGAACATGACTTCTTTTCCCGCTCCAGTATCTGACGTATCTCACGCAGCGTCTTGCTGTCTTTCAATTCATCTATTCGCGCCAACGAATTAAAAACCGTTTCGTCGTACAATCGGTGCCCACCCTTGGTCCATTCCTGCTCACGAATCAAACCCATTATCGTATAGTTGTGCACCGTCTGCCGCGACAGGCCGCTATATTGTGCAACTTCACCTATACGGTAAAGCTTAACTGGCGGGTGTGCTCTTAATCTTGCTGCTAAATTAGTCATTCCTGCTCCGCACCTTCATTCATTATTCGTCATTGTTTCCGTACCAGGCTCTCCACTCCGTGTCGGATTTAAAAATAAATCAGCCCTCCGCCAAAGGCGGACTTGTCCCACCGTAGCTTTGCTTGTCATGTCGTAGATTCATGCCAAGGCGGATACCTTAATTTTGATATTTATTTTTTGATTTTTAATCTTGATATTCGTCATTAACTTCCTGCCGCGACAGGCTTGCCCCGGCGGGCATGGCCATCTAATCCGTGAACACTTACTATTTCTTTTATGCAACAAACATAAGTAGCCTAACTACAAATCCGAACTCGCAACGTTCTGCTCCAGCGAAAGCTAAATGGCGAAAATGCCTGATCAATTAGATATTTCATTCAGAAAAATTTGAAAACAATCCCGTTTGAACCAGGACCGATAATCATATTTTACGTTTTGTAAAATATACTACATAATTTCAGCGTGTCAATTCTCTTTTTACTTTTTTCCATAATTTTTTACAATTCGCCCATCTTCATAAGCCGATATGAATCAATAACTTGTAAAAATGCTTAAACTGTGATTTCCCACTCAACATGTTGGGTTTACACCCTCGAAAGGAACTATATATTGGGAAAACATATCTGTTATTTTGGCTCCGATCAGCCTTTTTCACAGGCTTTATCACGCTCAGCTCGGGATTTCGACGCATCTTTCCAACATTTCTCCGGAAATGATTTCCCGGATTTGGACTCGGACGCCCCCTCCTTGTTGATCCTAGATGGCAAACTCGACCAGTCTCAAATAAACAATATTACCTCCCATGCCAATCCCTCCAGCCTGACCGTATTCGCACTAAACCCCGATTTTAACCCTGAAAACGCCACTCTTACCCTTTCAGAATCCTCCCAAACTGACTTTTTCTTTAAAACCGATCTCCCAAAACTGATCGGTCAAAAAATCGGTTTTTACCTGAATTGTATCGAATCCGCTAAAATCACACTTGAAAACTCACCATCTCATGTCCTGTCCAAAAAAATTTACAACCTCTCTCATCATCTCCAGCAACTTCAAAACCATCTTGTAAAAGTTGACTCCGAACTGGATTCCCAGGGAAAAATGCTCGATCGAATCCGAAGTATCAGCAGACTCGCCCGAAAGATCAACTGCCTTAACCTTAAGCAAATCTCCGCCGTTTGCGTCAACGAAATACCTTCCCTCATCTCCGCACGCTTCGCCTCAATGTACCACTATGAATCAGAAGGGAATTCTCTTCGCCTCTTGAGTCATAATCACTCCTACAAAATCGCACAAAAGATTGCCCTCGACGAACACAGCAAATCACCCATGGCCGCGGTAGTCCGGGAAAAAAAATTGCAGGTCATCGAGGATTTCTCCCTCTGGGCCGCCGATAATGACATGACAATTGTGCGACCCTTCAGCAAAAATTACCATTCCAGCAGTTGCATAATTGCTCCACTGCTCGCCGGCAACCATATCCTGGGCGTCTTGAATCTTGCTGACAAAATTGACAGCCCCAGTTTCAACCCCACCCAGGACCTCCCTCCCGTGCAACTGCTCTGCGACATTATTGGTTCCGCTCTGTCGAACATCAAATTGTACGAAGAAGTCATACATCGCGCCCAAACCGACAGCATGACCGGACTGCTCAACCACAGCTCCTTATACGAAGTACTCGAAAAAGAAGTGCAACGTTCTAAACGTTACGGCTCCAAAGTCTCGCTCATCATGGTTGACCTGGACAACCTCAAACAGATCAATGACAGCTTCGGCCACCCCGCCGGAGACTCCGTTCTCTTGCACATCGCCCACCAAATCAAACGCTGCATTAGACAGATCGACATCCCCGCCAGATACGGTGGCGACGAATTCGCCATCATCCTGCCCAGCACCAGCATTCCCGCCGCCTTGAACGTCGCCAAACGCCTGCTGCACTCCGTTGCTCATCACCACCTCGATATCGCCGGAAAAAAAATCGAAATCTCCGTATCCATCGGACTCAGCCAACTCCGCCGCGACAGCTCACTCGATGATCTCATTCAATCCACCGACGCCGCCCTGCTCAACGCCAAAGCCGCCGGAAAAAACCAAATCCACGTTCACGAACCTGCTCCCATCTAAACTTACCCAAAAAATTTCTTCCCACCCAATCATTTCCAACTCCTCCACACATAACCACAACTCCCTTACCCAAAACATCTTACGCCACAACACCCACCCCCCGAATCGCCGCCACCCTCCATCTTGTCCCTCCGCCGTTTTCTGTTAGAATAACTCAACGTTTTTTAAGGCGTTATTTTGTTATACTGTTTTTTTTCGCCGCTTTATAGAAATGGAATGCAATTATGTCTCTACCCTCCAACGATTACCAACAAAGCCTCATCGAAGTCAGACGGGCTCGCGAAGAAGCCGAGTTCCTGCGAAACATCCTCTCCGCCGAGTATCAACGCCTCCTGGACGAACAACCCAATCCCGATTCACCTCCGCTGCCCGATAACCGACGCCAACTTGGCCTCGAAGCCATACGAAAAGCCATCGCCGCCGCCGACCGCGCCGTGGACAGCGTCGATCAGGCCTTGGGCGAAATGGAACGCGTCAAAGACGATCCCGAACAATAAAACTATTATTCACCAAAAAAACATTGAACACATTGTAAACTCAAAATGAACGATTTGTTATGTCATGCCCGCGAAAGCAGGCATCCAGAACATTCGCATCGGGTTAATCCTGTTATCCTGTCTAAAACTATAAATTAATTGACAAGGTTCAGGACATCGATAACCCGAAAAAGGGTCAGGACATCGATAACCCTTACAAAATAACGTTTTTACGACATAATGGTT
>JAFGSR010000131.1 GCA_016934515.1 Sedimentisphaerales bacterium | reverse complement strand
GTCAACCCTAAAATTGCCATAAATACCTTAATTTACAATATATTATAATGGTTTTTGTGGCGAACGACTTTTGACGCAGGCGTCAACCTTGATTGGGCCAGCGAGCCAGGGTCATCCTTTGGCCGTTATAAAAGAGTTCCACGGTTGCGCCGCCATTCATTTCGGGGCTGGAGAATTCCGGGAAATCAGCGAAACCGAGTGCTTTGAGATCTGCGTGGAGCAGATGAAAACGGGCTTTTTCGTCGAGCCGGGATAATACTTTGTCATCCATAACCGGAGCAAAAGCGTTTTTGTCGATTTGCCGGCTGCCGGTGATGAAAACCGTTTCATCCTTATAAGCTCGATATACAACCGGTGCCCCCGGCATTCCAGAATCCTCTGATTGTAACAAAAAAGTACTGCTGAGATTGTACTGCCCCTGACGTAAATTTACGTTTATGGGTACGGTTCCCAAGGGACCAGCTTTTCTTAACTTTCTGAGGGCATCGCGGGCTCCGGGAAGAGTTCGCCAGGGATTGATAATGGTACCGGAGTCGCTGTCATTGCCATTGGGAGCGATAAAGAAATCCGCGGCTTTAGTATCCAGACCGGTAAACGACAACATAAAAACTGCCATACTCAAAGCAAACATCAGCAAGCGTTTCATTGGGCAAGCTCCTGAGCTAAATCCTATAATTGATTATAATGATCCTGTAAGAAAGCTGTGAACCAGCAAAAGATTTAGGTGCCCTTAAATAATTACGGTTGGTGATCGAGGAAGATGTCGCGGATTTCTCTTAGAGGGTAGCCACTTTTGTTGATTTGTTTGACTAATTTGATGCGTTCGATGGCTTTTTGGTCGAAGAGCTGGTGGCCGCTGGGGGTTCTTTGGGAGGGTTCGATCAGGCCACACATGAGATAATACTGTAAGGTCTGCTTAGAAACACCTCCGGCTTTTGCGGCCTGGGAAATGCGCATTAACTGAGGCTGAGGTTTTTTCTCCTGGCACATAATAAATCGGTAAAATCAGAAAAGTCCGAAGAAGGGTTTTTCATTTTTTTCGAGCAGTTCCAAATTGAATTGTTGATATTCCATCATCAAAATGCGGTCCTGGCCGAACTGTTGGTGTTCATCACTACGGATGACCTCGATCCGTCCGGGGAGCATTAAGCCTTGGTCTGTTTGACGATAATCACTCATGGTCAGTCCGAGATAGCCAATCTTGTTGACACTAAGAGGATAGCGCATCCAGAGGCGACTGAATTGGTGAGTTTCGGTGTCGATCCAGGCGATCAGCAGCATTTGATTTTGGTTATCCCAGAGTTCAGGATCGCCGAGGATTAAACCGGAGATTTCGATTTTATGCATAAGTCGGCCAGCTTTGCGTTCCTGACCTAAATAGCTGATGATCAGGTCTTTGTGCAGAATTCCCGGCACCTGTAACAGAGCGTGTCCCAGGAGGCGTAGCTTCAAAGCAGCGCCGTAAAGTTTTTCCGGGTTCTGTTCGTGAACTGGATTCATGGGTCCCAGGAAAATTATTTCAGCCTGGCCATCGTCGGAAAGATTTTCGCGTAACATTCCCGACGGTTCTTTACTGAGGACTGAAATAACAGGGCGGCTTTGGAGCTCTATGGTCTGCTGCTGTTCGATGAGGTCCTGCGAACCGTCAGGTTCAAAAACGGTGGCGACGGCTTTGGCTTCGATTTTATGCAAACGGCTCCAAGGTTCGATTCCACCACTTGCGGCAAGACATTGACGCAAAGCGGTATCGAGCCGAATGTCATGCAAATCACTCAAACGCTGCTGCAATAATTGGCTCTTAGTACCGCAACCAGCAGTAGAAATCAAGATAACGGCTGTCAAGACGATCCAAGAGTGTTTGATGTGCGGTCGCGTAACGTTAAAGAAAAAACGGCTCAATCGCTTCATAGTCCAGTCTCCGTTGAGAAATCTTATGTAAAAAACAGGGAACCCAGGCATTCGTCGGTCAGTTCCCGCCGGCCACGGTATCAGTCTAACGGAAATTCGGGCGTAATGCAAATGTCCTTTTTCAGGCTGTGGTGTCAAAGCCTTAATCAAAAAAATGACCCGGAGTTATTAAGTCCGGGCCATTTTTTATTATATTGGTTAAGCTATTAATTTTTACTGACCGCTGTAATCCTTTTGTTCAACGGCAATTAGCGAAACAAAAGTAATTGTCAGAGACACCTTTAATCCGTACCCGCCAGTCGTTTGTATTGTTGGTAGCGTTCGGCGTATTCATTGGCCAATTGCCCATGAAGCTTTTTGGCTTCGTCGGGGAACTGTTTGGTTAGGGTGGAATAGCGGACTTCACCCATGATAAACTCATTCAAGTCGGCGGTGGGTTCTTTGGAGTCGAGCAGCAGCGGATTTTTGCCTTCGGCTTTGAGGAGCGGATTGTAGCGGTAGAGCAACCAGTAGCCACAGTCCACGGCCCGTTTTTCTTCGAGCTGACTTTTGCCCATGTTGATGCCGTGGTTGATGCAAGGTGAATAAGCCAGGATCAGCGAGGGCCCGGGGTAACTTTCGGCTTCGAGCAAAGCTTTGATGAGTTGGGCTTTGTTGGAACCCATGGCCACGGAAGCGACATAAACGTAACCGTAAGTCATGGCCATCAGACCCATGTCTTTTTTCTTGGTCTTTTTACCGGAAGCGGCGAACTTGGCAACCGAACCGGTGGGAGTTGCTTTGCTGGACTGGCCGCCGGTGTTGGAATAGACCTCGGTGTCCAATACCAGGATATTGACATCCTCGCCGCTGGCGATGACGTGATCGACGCCGCCGTAGCCGATGTCATAAGCCCAACCGTCGCCGCCAAAGACCCAAACGCTTTTCTTGGTGAACAGGTCCTGCATGGACAAAATCTCGTTGAGCAGGGCATCGTCCTTGGCCTGGGGGGCGAGCAGTTCTCTGATGGTGTCGCCGATTTGACGGGACTTTTCGCCGTCGTTCATGTTTTCGAGCCAGGCCTGGAAGGCTTCTTTGAGCTCCGGCGAAATTGCGGAATCGAGAGCCTGGTGGATTCTGTCAGCGAGGTAATCGCGGCGTTGGGTGAAAGCCAGGTTGAAGCCGTAACCGAATTCGGCGTTATCCTCAAACAGCGAATTTGCCCAGGCTGGTCCGTGACCTTTAGCGTTGACGGTGTAAGGGCAACTCGGAGCGGAGCCGCCGTAAATACTGGAGCAGCCAGTTGCATTGGAGATAACCATGCGGTCGCCGAACAACTGGGTAATCAGTTTGATATAAGGGGTTTCGCCACAGCCCGGGCAGGCACCGTTGAATTCGAACAGGGGCTGCTCGAACTGGCTACCTTTGAAGGTGGCTTTGCCCAGGGGATTGCGAATGGGAATGGTAGTGGAGAATTCCCAGTTGGGAATCTGAACATCCTTTTGGGTGGGTAGCGGTTTCATAAGCAGGGCTTTTTCCTTGGCGGGGCAGATGTCGGCACAATTACCGCAACCGGTGCAATCCATGGTGCTGATCTGAATGCGATATTGATACTGGTCCACGCCCTTGCCCTTGCCGGTGATGGTTTCGAAAGTTTCCGGGGCGTTTTTAAGCTCGTCATCGGTGGCCAGGATCGGTCGAATAACGGCGTGCGGACAGACGAAAGCACACTGGTTGCACTGAATGCAGTTTTCCTTGATCCACTGGGGTACGTTGATGGCGACGCCTCTTTTTTCAAATTTAGTTGTGGCGGTCGGATAAGTACCATCGGCGGCGCAGCCATCGTAGGTGCCGTCGAGTTCCTGGGCGAAACAACTGACGGGCAGCTTGGTTCCCTGCTGAGCAAGCATGGGCCTCATTACCTGTTTCAAAAACTCGGATTCATTATTTTCTTCGGGTTTTTCCATCTCGGCATCGGCCCAGCTTTGGGGGTAATTGATCTGCTGGAGATTTTCCAGGGTTACGTCAACACCGGCCCAGTTCATTTCGACAACCTTGTCGCCCTTGCGGCCGTAGGTTTTTTTAATGGCGTCTTTGAGATAACCTATTGCATCCTCAACCGGGATGACGTTGGCAAGTTTGAAAAATGCGGTCTGCATAATCATGTTGATGCGTTGGCCTAAGCCGACCTTGGAAGCGATTTCGACGGCGTCGATATTGTAGAATTTTAGTTTCTTCCGGGCGATTTCGCGTTTCATCGAGCCGGGCAGTTCTTTTTCCATTTCTTCCGGAGTCCAGGGCGAGTTGAGTAAAAACGTGCCTTCGGGGCGGATGCCTTCGAGGACGTGATACAAATGGACATAAGCGCTGTTATGACAGGCGACGAAATCGGCAACGTCGATCAGGTAAGAAGATTTGATCGGGCTTTTGCCGAAGCGCAGGTGTGAAACAGTGAGACCACCGGATTTTTTGCTGTCGTAAGCAAAATAGCCCTGGGCGTACATGTCGGTGTTGTCGCCGATGATTTTGATGGCGTTTTTGTTGGCGCCCACGGTTCCGTCGCTACCGAGGCCCCAGAATTTGCAACGCACGGTTCCTTCGGGGGAAGCGTCGATTTCTTCGGTGATGGGCAGTGAGGTCAGGGTGACGTCGTCGGTGATGCCGACGGTGAAGTGATTTTTTGGCTCGTTCTGAGCGAGGTTATCGAAGACAGCTTTAACCATGGTTGGGGTGAACTCGGAACTGGACAATCCGTAGCGGCCGCCTACAACGAGTTGGTTCATGCCATTTTCTCTCAGAGCGGTAACTACGTCCATGTATAAAGGTTCACCCTGACTGCCCGGTTCCTTAGTGCGGTCCAGCACGGCGATTTTCTGGGTGCTTTGGGGGAGCGCTTCGAGCAGGTGTTCGGCGGAGAAAGGTCGATAGAGACGAACCTTGATCAGGCCGACTTTTTCGCCGCGGGCGGTAAGGTAATTTACAGTTTCTTCGACAATTTCACAAGAACTCCCCATTGAAATGATAACCCGATCGGCATCCGGTGCACCGGCATAATCGAACAATTTATAGTTGCGGCCGAGGCGGGCACTCAACTGGGCCATGGTTTCGGCAACGATAGCCGGGGTGGCCTGATAGTAACGGTTGCAGGCTTCGCGGGCCTGGAAGAAGGTGTCGGGATTTTGGGCGGTGCCGCGTAACTGAGGATGTTCAGGATTCATGGAACGTTTCCGGAACTGGGCAACGGCATCGCGGTCTATCAGTTCATTCATGAGTTCGTAATCAATCATTTCGACTTTTTGAACTTCATGGCTGGTGCGGAACCCGTCAAAGAAATTGACGAAAGGTATCTTGGCCTTCAGGGTGGCCAGGTGACAGACGGTGCCCAGGTCCAAAACTTCCTGGACGGAGGCACAAGCCATTAAGGCGAAACCAGTTTGGCGGACGGCCATGACATCGCTGTGATCGCCAAAGATGCTCAGGGCGTGGGAAGCCACGGTTCGGGCGGAAACATGAAAAACGGCTGGTATCAACTCGCCGGCAATTTTGTACATGTTGGGGATCATCAGCAACAATCCCTGACTGGCGGTGAAGGTGGTGGTCAGGGCACCGGCGGCCAAAGCCCCATGCACGGCGCCGGCGGCACCAGCTTCGGATTGCATTTCGCGGACTTTAAGAGTTTGACCGAATAAATTTTTTCGCCCGTAAGCGGCCCAGTCGTCCGCCACCTCACCCATCACCGAGGAAGGTGTAATGGGATAGATAGCCGCTACATCGCTGAAAGCGTAAGCGACATGGGCGGCGGCGGTGTTTCCGTCGATGGTTTTCATTACTTTTTCTTTAGGTTGGGCAGAATCAACTGCCGTGCCGGTTTGTGCTGTTGTCATCAACAATTACCTCCGTTGAAAGTTCAAAACATCCCTGTTTGAGCGTAATAAAGCCTGTCCAATAAAGGGCTAAGCAATATCACTGCTTGGTATATACATTAAGAAAGGGATTTTAAGCTAACTTGTCATAAAATTCCAGTACAATCCCCAGTTGTTTGTCAGCTCCAACCTTATTCCCCAACCTTATTATGATCGGCTATCTGAAAAGATAGCTATTACTGCCCCAGTTGGGTAAAGAGTGATTTTCGGCGGCCCACCCGAGGTAGCTCCCCTAATGCTATATAAGTCAAGCACTTAGGTTTACATAGTTGGTTTGCTGTCTGGTTTCAGTCAAAATCTTTTTCGCCAAAAATCTCTGCGGTGAACAGATAAACTTCTGTATCGGACTGTTTCCAGGCATGGGGGGAGAGACCGGCTTTGCCTCCGCAGCAGTTGCTGAGAAATTCTTCCCGGTTCCAGCCGGTTTCGGTGGCCACCTGAGGCAAAAAGCAGCCGCTATGGTAGCCTTGCTTGATGTAGATTCCGTGCTTGCCGAGTTCGAGGCTCAGGGGGTCATCGGTCTGCTCTAACGGCGAGAGGACTGATATTTCTATATCAATCGCGCTTAGTTCGGCTGGGGTGATGGGATTGGAGAGAAATCTGCTGTCCTGGGTAGCGGCGACGGCCAATTCCCGGATTGTTTTGAGCAGGCTGGCGGAGGGCTGAAATTGGCCGATACATCCCCGGAGCTGCCCGTGATTGTGCAGGGTAACGAAACAACCGCGCGGTTCGTTAAAGAGCGGGTCTTCGGAATCGAAGGTGCTGATCGGCTGGCGGCGGACGGCCAATTCCACCACTTTTCGGGCCACATTCAACAACGATTTTTTTTGTGCGTCTGTCACGATAAAATTCTTTCCTTGCCCCCCAGAGACAGCTCAAGTTTTTACAACATCGCCGACGTCAAAGGGCAACCCCAGTTTAACATCATAGCCAAAGCCAGGGGTAATGTTAAACGTTTCATCTGAACCTCCCGATTAGTTATAAATCCTTTGAATTAACTGTCACGACACAGCCTTAAATTAACCGATAAATTTCATCTTCACAAAGACATAAAAAACAATCAAATCCTTATTTTTCTTCGATAACTGCTTTTTCTTTTTGGGCGTCCACGAAATCTTCCATGGCTTTTTGTTGAGCATGTTCGGTGAGTTCCCTGACAATAACCTGCTGGACATCTTCCAATTGGGCGGGGAGTGGCGGTCTTTTGTCGAGCACTTTGGCGATATGAAAGCCAAACTCGGTCTGGAAAACATCGCTGATTTGGCCGGGTGACAGATTAAAAACGACGTCTTCAAATTCCTGTACCATCTTGCCTCGGGCGAAATAGCCCAGGTCGCCCTGGTTATCCGGGCAATCGGAATGCTTCTGAGCCAGTTCGCCAAAGTTGGTTCCGCTGTGTAATTGTACCAGGATTTGCTGCATCTGCTTTTCAATAGCCTGGAGGTCCGTTTCGGGCGTGGGGTGCATCACGATATGTGCGGCGCGAACCATCTCCGGGATGGTGAACTTCTGCTGGTTCTGCTGAAAATACTGCTGAATTTCTTTTCCGCTCGGGTCGGGCAGATCTTCGGTAATGATATGCATTAAGCGCTCCATCCTAAGTTGGACGTTGAGCTCATGACGAACCTGGGCTTCGGATAATTCGCTGGTCTGGAAAAACTCTTCCTTACCGCCGCAATCATCGATAAAACAATTGAAGGCTGCGTTGAGCACCTCGTCCGGCACATCATCGGTCAGGCGTGCCGCCGCCTGTTGCAGCAGAATTCGCTCGATTACGTTTTCCCGCGACCATTCCCGCAACTGCTTTTCGCGATCGGATTCGGGCTGATCGGCAAAAGCCTGTTCGTACTGCAGCCGCATCCGCTCGGTTTCCTGTTCAATTTCCGTGTCCGCAATTTCCTGTCCATTTACATACAGCAAAATAATTCACCTCAATCCAAATACCTGGAAATTCTAAGCACTAAATCCGAAATCCTAAACAATACTAAATTACCGAAATTCAAATTTTTAAAACGAAACCGGCAAAATGAGTGAAATTTTCTTTGCCATTTTTCGCAAAATTTTATTTGTAAGAGACTAAGAAACTCCTACTGTTGAGACATAAAATAAATCCAGACTCCCAATCCGACCAGGGCGGTCCCGGCCAGAACCGCCAGCACAATTTTTATCCAGCTCCACGGTCGCTCGCCCTGCACCTCACCCGTGCGGGCGTTGACCAGAAACCGAAACACCTTATCCCGGTATCGATAAGCACTAATCCAGACCGGCAGCAGAATATGTTTGAAGGTTACGTTGTCGTGCTGGGTTTTTACCGAGGTAATCTGCTGCTGATTGCCGCCGATGTCCAGTTTGATTAAGCGGCGAATTTCCTTATCCATGATGTCCCGGGCGAAATCAAAACCGCGGGCCAGGTCGATCTGGTAACTTTCCGCCCGGAATCCGCTGAGATATTCATCTTTATAGGGCAGCAGGTTTTGTAAATCCCAAGGCTCGAGTTTTTCGGTGTATTTTCGGGGCAGCGACTCACTGGCCAACACCAGCACATCGTCGAACGATTCCCAGACCGTCCCGCTTGCCGGTCGCCAGCGAATTTTACGTACCTGGCGGGTTCGGGTAACTGATTTGCCGTTTTGGGTGGTGGTGTAGGTTTGCGTTACCCAGTAATAATCGCCGCGCATGCCGTGATAAAAACTGGTGGTGTCGGCGTCGTAGGTCCAATAGGGAACGTACATGCCCTTGAGCTTCTCATTTTGCTGAGCAAATTTTTTCAGATCGTTGGGGGCAAACCACAATCTTTTGATCCAGTTGCGAAAAGACTCCCAGGCCTGTTTGGAAGTAACCTTAAAAGACAGCAGGGAACGGGGCTTGATCTGTTTTTTGGACACAGCGGTGGCGACAAAATTACAGCCACAGTAAGGGCACTCCTGGCTGGTGATGTTGGCATCGGTGGAGATTTCCGCGGCACATTCCCGGCATTGCACGGTGAGCGATTCCTGCAGTTGCCCCGGCCCCTGCTCAACCTCCAGCAGTTTGGTAAGATATTCCTTGAAGTCCAACTCGCAAATGTCATCTTCGGATTTGGGTATCGGATTTTCATGGCTGCAATAGGGGCATTTTTGAACGTTACTGCCCGGTTTGAATTCCAGCTTGGCACTGCAACTGCCGCATTTGAAATGTTTAACGGTGGGTTCCGGTTCTGCCAAACCAATCCGCTCATTCTCAAGCTGATCTATTGTTTCTTCCAGCGGCTCTTGTGCCATTGCCGATTATCCTGTCCTGCAACTTACAAATTTAGCTTTTTTAGTTGATTGAAATTTGATGCTGTTGATTATTTCGGCGGCAATGGTGGGGGGGCTGCGCCAAACAGATTCGCCAAATCGGTTACTTCAGCCGCAGCGGTCCACTGGGCCATTCCCTGTTTCCAGACCAGGGTTTGGTTGTTCAGTTGTCCGCCTTTAGCCATTTGCCCCAGCGTGGCCAGGTCGAAAGGTCCGGCCTGTTGATTGTGCAGCGCCACAAAATACATCACCTGCCCCGGCAGCGGCGGCGGCACCTGTTGGCCCTGGGTTGGTTGCGGAGGTTGCGGTTGGCCGGGGGGCATGGCGTTGCCCATCTGGTTGGCCATGGCGAAACCCATGCCCATGCCCATGCCGCCGGCAGCCATGCCGCCGGGATTTTTGGCAGCTTCTTCCATAGCGTTGGCGGTCTGAAACTGGGTGTACTGCTGCAAATTACCGATCACCCCCATGCTGGTTCTCTTATCGAGGGCCTTTTCCACCGCTTCGGGCAGCGAAATGTTTTCCACCAACATCTTGGTAACCTCCAGGCCGTAACCGGTAAAATCAGCGGCGATTTTTTTGGTAACGAACTCGCCCAGTTCATCATAATTTGCCGCCAGGTCGAGCACGGGGATTTTGCTTTCGCCAATAATATCGGCAAAGCGGGACACTATCAGGTTGCGCAACTGGTTGGTGATTTCGTCGGTGGTGAAATGGCCGTCGGTGCCGACAATTTCGCGGATGAAAATGGCGGCATCGCTGACCCGGATGGCGTAGGTGCCAAAGGCCCGCAAGCGCACCGGTCCGAATTCCGCGTCCCGCAAGGTAATCTGGTGCTTGGTCCCCCACTTGAGATCGGTGAACCGGCGAGTGCTGACAAAATACACTTCAGCTTTGAACGGGCTGTGAAAGCCGTGCTTCCACCCCATCAGCGTGGACAAAATCGGCATATTTTCCGTGTCCAACGTGTACATACCCGGCGAATAAACATCGGCCAGTTGCCCCATGTTGATAAAAGCCGCCACCTGTCCTTCGCGCACGACAAGTTTGGCACCCATCTTGATTTCATTATCATAGCGCGGAAACCGATAGACCATGGTGTCATTACTCGAATCGGTCCACTCGATAATGTCAATAAGCTCGCCACGAATTTTATCGAAAAGTCCCATCTTTTGACCTCCAAAGCTAGTTTTTCACTAACACTATATTTCCCCAATGTTTGTAGTCGACAAGAGTCATTGTTTATTACATAATCATTTTTGCCGAATCTGCTCGGCTGGAATAGAAGTATCATAACATGGTTTTTAGGATGTCGCAAGCTATGAAAAAATCAATGTCAGCCCTGGTGATTCTGTTAGTTTTGGTATGCCTGAGCGGCTGTGGCAAGCTGTCAAACGAGGAAAAAACTTCCGACGACGACAACAAGGTTAATATCCGGTCTTCGGCTAATATACCGGCCGGGAACGACGAAGCGAACCAGGTTCCCGGTGTTGAGGATCAGGTCGCTGGTGCCGAAAATCAAAGGCAATCCACCCAAACCACCCCGGGCCTGGGCCCCACGGTGGCAGGCGGTGCTCAATTAGTCGAAGAATACTCCGATAAGGTTTACTTCGAAGGCCCCAGTTGGGATCCGGTTACGGGCAAGCTTTATTTTGTTGCCTGGGGCGAACCCAAGCAACTTCGCCGCCTCGACAGCCTCGGCCAAGCAACTGTCTGGGTGGACCAGACCGAAGGCATCAACGGTACCTTTATCAGCAACACCGGTCGGATGATTACTGCCGAAGTGTTCGCTCACAAAATCTGCTCTTACCGGATCACTCCCGACGGTCCTGACGACACAAAAGTTCTTGCTTTCGACGAAACTCTTAACCAGCCCAACGATCTCTGCCAAAGCCCGTCGGGTCACATCTACTTTACCGACCCCGACTGGAAAAACCATAAAACCAGCGGCGTCTATCACCTCAGCCCCGACGGCACGCTAACCAAAGTCGTTGACGACATGACCGCTCCCAACGGTATCATCTGCTCACTCGACGGTAAAACTCTTTACGTCGGCGACAGCGTCCAGAAACACTGGAAGGCCTTTGCTATTCAACCTGACGGATTGTTAGGGCAGGGCCGGGTTTTTTTCGATCCCGAGACCGAGAATCGCAAGGATCCCGACGGCATGACAATCGACGAAAATGGCAACCTCTATTTCACCGGTCGCGGCGGTATCTGGATTGTCTCTGCCGAAGCCAAGCTGTTGGGTTTCATCCCCGTGCCTGAATTTTGCTCCAACGTCACCTTTGGCGGTCCCGACGGCAAGATCTTGTTCATCACCTGTCAGGATAAAGTGTACAGCCTGGCCATGGCTGTTCGCGGCGGCAGTTGGGAGAAAACCAATCAATAATCCAATCCGTTTCTGAAAATCTATAGCTGTTGTTAACCGGCTGGATTTATGGTAGGATCTGTTTATACAGATAATTTGAATTTCAAAGCGGTTTAGAATTCAGTCCTTCAATCAGGAGCTGGTGATGCGTGAGGAAAAAGATGTATTGGGAACGGTGCTGGTCCCCCCGGATAAATATTACGGAGCCCAGACGCAGCGGGCCTGTGAAAATTTCAGGGTGGGTACGGAACGATTCTCCCGTGACCTGATTCAGGCCCACGCCCTGGTAAAACGTTGTACCGCAGTGGTTAACTGTGAGATGGGGCAACTGGAACAACAGCTTTCAGAAGCTATTGTTCAGGCGGCTGACGAAGTGATAGCGGGTAAATTTGATGATCATTTTCCGCTGGTCATCTGGCAAAGCGGCAGCGGCACCCAATTCAACATGAACGTCAACGAGGTCATCGCCAACCGGGCTATCGAACTGCTCGGTGGCGAGATCGGCACCAAAGATCCGGTTCATCCCAACGATCATGTCAACATGTCGCAATCGACCAACGATACCATGCCGACGTCAATGCACATCGCCGCGGTAACAGCTCTGAAGGAAAAGCTGCTGCCGAACCTGGCGATTTTGATCGGCGTTCTGGAACACAAAGCCCGGGAGTTTAAGGAAATTATCAAAATCGGCCGCACCCATTTGCAGGACGCCACACCGTTGAGCCTGGGCCAAGAGTTCTGGGGTTACGCCGCCCAACTTGAAATCGGTATGGAAGCCCTGGAAAGAGCCCTGGAGCATCTCTACGAATTGCCCATCGGAGCAACCGCGGTGGGAACCGGCATCAACAGCCCGGATGGTTTCGACGAAAAAATGGTGCAGGAAATTTCCATCCGGGGCGGTTACACCTTCAAGACCGCGCGCAGCAAATTTGCCGCTTTAGCAGGCCACGAAGCGGTGGTTAACGCCTCGGGCGCGATGAAAACCATCGCTGTTGCACTGATGAAAATTGCTAACGATCTGCGTTGGCTGGCCAGTGGGCCCCGCTGTGGATTGGGCGAGTTGACTCTGCCGGCGAATGAACCGGGCAGTTCGATAATGCCGGGCAAAGTTAATCCCACCCAGTGCGAAATGATTACCATGGTAGCCTGTCAGGTCATCGGCAACGACGCTGCTATCACCATGGCCGGTTCGCAGGGCAACTTTGAACTGAACGTCTATAAACCCTTGCTGGCCAACTCCCTGCTACAATCGATAAACCTGCTGGCCGACGCGATAAAATCGTTTAATGAAAAATGCGTTACCGGCATCAAACCCAATCTGAAAAAGATTGCCGAACATCTTAATAACTCGCTGATGCTGGTTACCGCTTTGAATAAACACATTGGCTACGACAAAGCCGCTGAAATCGCCTTAAAAGCCTGGCAGGAGGAAAAAACCCTCAAACAAGCCGCCCTGGAATCGGGCTATCTCAGCGAAGAACAGTTCGACTTGTGGGTGTGTCCCGAAGAAATGACTCAGCCGGACAATAACAAGTAGAAGTCATTTGTGTTTGATATATCTGGACAGCAAAACTTAAAGGAAGGATTAATTTGAAATGAGTAAAAAGATAATTTTTGTAGCGGCTTGTTTAATCATATCGTCTGTTTGTAAAGCTGAACTGATAAGCAGCTGGTCATTCGACGGGGATATTTCAAACTCGGTAAAAACATCAAAACTTAAAGCTCAAGAATACGGCCAAATCGATTTTGCCGAGGGTCTCAGCGGAAAGGCGTTGAAGCTGGCTTCGGATAAAAATTCCGCCCTGATAGTAAATGATTCAAGTTTGTTTAACAATCTCAATGAGTTCAGCATCAGTTTATGGACGAAACTGGATACGAAAAGCAAAAATGTGCTGGCTGATTTTATAAGCAAAAACGGCGAAGAAAATCAGGGCTGGCAGCTGCGCACCTACAGAGATTACGGCTTTGCCAGTTTCAATGTCAGGGGGCCAAATGGTAATGGTGCAAACTGTTTTGCCGGCGTCCGGGTAGATGACGGCAACTGGCACCATATCGCCGCGGTTTATGGCGGCAGGTTTATCACGCTGTTTGTTGACGGCCGCTTTGCCGACATAAAAGATGTACCCGCAGGCGGTATTGGTAAAACAGATTCTCCGCTGGTAATAGGAGCTAAGATTGCGCGGGGCAAAACCAAACCTTACGGTTTTTTGAATGGTTTGATAGATGAACTTAAAATCTTTGACCACGCTATTAGCTTTCAGGAAGTTAAACAGCTTGCTGATTGGGACACACTTTTAAGGGCGAAGCTTACGAAAATTTACACGGATAATAATGTATATTGTGCCCCCATTCACAGAGGTGCCGGTAAGCTTCAGCCGGAAAACACGATTGAGTCTTTTGAATATTCATGGAAAATAAAATTTGTTCCCGAAGGTGACATTCGCACAACCAAAGATGACAGAATTGTTTTTGTTCATGACGATGATGTAAAAAGAACGGCCCCCTCGGCACCAAAGGAGTTTTTCGCAAAAACCATCGGTGAACTTACCTTAGCTGAGCTTAAAACTCTCGATGTCGGCGAATTCAGAGGTAAACCCGGCCAGAAGATCCCGACAATTGAAGAAGTGTTTGAAGTCATGTCCAAAGACCCGAGTAAATTCATATACCTGGACTACAAAACTATCGATATGAATCGTCTGGCAGATCTGGTGAAAAAATACGGCATCGAAAAACAGGTTATCTTTACCACAAATAATTATGATCTGATAAAGATCTGGCGAAAACTGATTCCGGAATCCCAAACCATGATTTGGATGGGGGATTCGCAGGAAGCTATCAGCCGAAAACTGGATTATCTAAGACAGGAGGACTTCAAAGACATTTACATAGTCCATATTCATTACAAAAAGGTTGGTGATTCATACCAGCTAAGTGATGATTTCATTCTTTCCGTTACAAACGAGTTGAGTAAAAAAGGTATTATCGTTCAGATTATGCCCTGGGACAATGACGACGGCAAGGTCTATGAGCGACTGTTCGAACTTGGTATTAAAGCGACCGGCACGGATTATCCTGATGTTCTGCTGCCTATCTACAAAAAGTATTTTGACTGATTTCCGCCTAGTTTCGCAGAAAAATGATCCGAGGCTAAAGTGTTATAAAGGTCAATCATGAAAAAATGTCCCTTTTGTGCCGAGGAAATTCAGCAAGAGGCGATAAAGTGCCGTTTTTGCGGTGAGTTTTTGGATGTCGCTCGCCAACCGACGCCAAAGCCAAAGACGAAATGGTATTATTCCACCTCGACAGTTGTGATCGGGTTACTTTGTCTGGGCCCGCTGGCTTTACCGCTGGTATGGATAAATCCGAAATACCAAGTGATAACCAAGATTATTATCACAATTGTTGTTATTGCGGCGACTATCTGGTTTTGTTGGCTTGCGGGACAGATGTATCAGCAACTGATAAAGCAGATAAACGAGCTTGGCCTTGCTATAGATTAGCAATATGCTGAAGGATGGAGAACCCGGCGTAATAATCAACGCCCGCAACCGCGGAGACGGGAGGGCTGGGGGTGGTCGAAAATCCGGTGGCCCCGGCTGCACCTGAATAGTAGAATCAGTAGTAAGTTGAGCAGGAGAAAAGGATAAATCTCAGTGGCGGCGGCTAAACGTTTGTGATAACATGATGCTGTTTATGTATTTGTAAGCAGTAGGCATTATTTATTGAGTCAGACTGGAGAGTGTTATGGCAGGAAAAAGAGTTGTTACGCGTCGAAGTTTTCTCAAGGGTGCCGCTGGAGCGGCGGCAGCGTTTACGATTGTGCCCCGTCATGTTTTGGGAGGAGCAGGTTATACAGCCCCGAGCGATCAGTTAACTAAAGCAGTAGTGGGAGTGGGTGGTATGGGGCAGGGGCATTTAAATTATCCCGGAGCGAAGCTGCTGGCCGTGTGCGACGTTGACGAGCAGCATTTGCAGGGCACGCTGAAACGTGTGGGTAAAGACGTGAAAGGTTACAAGGATTTTCGTGAAGTTTTAGCACGCGAGGACATTGATATTATACATATTCCCACGCCCCCACACTGGCACGCGTTGATATCGATTGCGGCTGCGGAAGCGGGCAAGGATATATGGTGTGAAAAGCCCATGGCCCGGACGATTGGCGAAAGCAAAAAAGTTGCCGATGTGGTGCAGAAAAATGGGCGAATATTCAGGTTGAATACCTGGTTTCGGTTTCAATCGGTTTATTATGGTTTCGGCACGTCTGTGCGGCCGATTAAGAAGCTGGTCAACAGCCGGATGCTGGGTTGGCCTTTGAAAGCGACGATCAGCGGAGTAACGGGGTTTGGGTGGAAATTTCAATGGAGCGGCAGGACGAATCTTACCCCGGAACCTGTTCCGCCCAATCTGGATTACAACATGTGGTTGGGACCGGCACCGTATAAACCTTATCATCCGCATCGCGTACATGGTACATTTCGGGGCTACTGGGACTATGACGGTGGGGGATTAGGTGACATGGGGCAGCATTATCTTGACCCGGTGCAATATCTGCTGGACAAGGACGATACCAGTCCGGTGGAAATTGAAGCGGATGCCCCACAGCAGCACCCGGATGCAGTGAGTTCGTGGCGATATATTCGACTGAAATACGCAGACGGATGCGAGATCATTCTGGATGGAGAGAACCGGGACGAAAATGCCGCGTTTCTAGAAGGGCCCGAAGGCAAATTATATCGTGGATTTAAGTCGGATATACCAAACCTGGAGAAGAAGCTGGCGGCATTTGCTGAGCCGGAGCCACAGGTTACGGATTTTGCCGAAGCGGTAAGGCAACGGAAAAAATTCGCTTTGAATGAGTCAAATGGTCATCGGTCTTGTACCATAGTGAATCTAGCCAAGATCGCGGTGCGTTTAAGACGGCCGCTTCATTTTGATCCTGTGAAGTTGCAGTTTATCAATGATGTTGAAGCGAATCGGTTTATTCATCAGCCCATGCGGGCACCGTGGTATTTATAAACAATTTTTCTATGTATTAACAAAGGTAAAACGATGAATTATCGCAGTATGTTCAATCCGGTTTTTCTTTTAACGGGGATTATGGTTTGTTTTCTGTTTTCCACAGTGTCAGGGCAGACACCGGTGGGGGGACTGGTGGGGCAGATGCCTACGGCGAATGCCAACGAAGGCAACCGTGTAAATGCTGAAATTGTCAAGTGTGGTTCAGAGGGAATTAAAGAGATTTGTGGGATGCTGGTATCGCCTGGAACGGGAGATGACACCCAGGCTCGGTATGCCTTGCATGGTTTGTCGAAGTATGTAACCCGGCCGGGAGCTGAAAGTGAAAGGCAAATGTATGCCAAGGCAATTATCGAAGCTCTGCAGAGAGCGGACGATAACGAGGTCAAGGCGTTTCTGATTCGGCAATTACAATTAGCGGGCAAGGATGATTCGGTAGCTGCTTTGGGAGGTTTTCTGGCTGATAAACGTTTGTGTGAGCCGGCGGTGCAGGGTTTGGTGACGATACATACAGACAGTGCAGCAAATATTTTGGCACAGGCGTTACCTGCAGCAACCGGTGGAACACGGATTACAATTATCAAAGCTTTGGGTGATCTGCGTGTCCAGGCAGTTGCGGAGGATTTGATTAGATACACCGGCAGTGAAGATACAGATACGCGGCGGGTGGCGTTATATGCGATTGCAAATATCGGGGCACCTTCGGCAGGTAATGTTTTGGCTAAAGCGGCCCAGACGGAAAATCTTTATGAGAGGTCACAGGCAACTTCGTTTTATTTATTGTTCGCCCAGCGACGCGGAGAGCTGGGTGACAAAACAGAAGGTGTTAAGATTTGCCGAGCTTTATTAAAAAATCGAACCGCAAAGGACAGGAACGAAAATAATGTACAGTGTGCGGCATTGAGTACCCTGGTGGGGCTTTTGGGGGAAGATGCTTTTGATGATATTCTGGTTGCATTGGATAGTGAGAATGAATACTTGCACGAAGCGGCTCTGGAGTTGGGACGGGATATGGGAGGCATTAATGAGACAAAAAAATTCGTGGCAAAAATAAATGAGGTTTCGCCCAAGGTTAAAGTCAAGATACTTGATATGTTGGAGAAACGTGGAGACAAGTCAGCTCTACCGGGGATTATAGCGGCGATGAAAGACGGGGATAAGACGGTGTGTTTAGCAGCTATAGGCGCGGCGGGGCGTCTGGGGGGTGTTGATGCGCTGGGAGCATTGTTGGCGGGAATGAAGACGGAAGATAAGGAAGTTGTTCATGCAACGCAAGCAGTAATAATGGCTATTGCTGGTGCTGAAGTCGCAAAATCTGTGGCTGATCGGATTCCGGAGATGCCCGTTGAAGCTAAGAAAGCTCTGTTGGAAATTTTAGCAGCGCGTCGGGCCGAAAATTTTGCGGAAGTGGTATTTACTCAGACCAAAGATGCTGATCAAGGTGTACGGCTGGCGGCGATCAAAGCTTTAGCTGATTTGGGCAGCGAAAGGGACTTGCCTCGGTTAATTGATTTAATATTAAACGCTCAGAGCGATGCGGAACGTGCTACGGCGCAACGGGTTGTGGTAGAAGTATCCGGTCAGATAAACAACACAGAGGCGAGGGCGGGTGCGGTTTTGGCAGCACTTGAGCAGACTAGCGGGATTAAAAAAGGTTATCTGCTTCGGACACTGGCGAGAATCGGGGGTAAGGAGGCATTAACCGCGGTGGTGGAGGCGAGTAAGAGTTCCGAAGAATCCGTACGGGACGCTGCAATCAGGGCCCTGGCGGACTGGCCGGAAGTGAGCGCGACGGAAGAATTATTGTCCGTTGCAAAAAATTCCAGTAATCAAACGCACCAGGTATTGGCGTTGCGGGGTTATATCCGCCTGGTTGGTGATGCGAATCTGGCCAGTGAGAAAAAAATTACCATGTACAAGCAGGCTTTAGAGGCGGCGAGTCGAGTGGAAGAGAAGCAGCAGGTACTGGCGGGTTTAGCGAATGTCAGAACGGATGAGTCGTTGCAGTTGGTGGGACAATATCTGGATAGTGAAACTTTGCAAAATGAAGCGTGTTTGGCCGCGGTAAAAATTGCCTGCCCTCAGGGCAAAGCGGATAAAGGTCTTGAAGGACCGGTTGTGGCGGCAGTATTAAAAAAGCTGATTTCGGTTTGTCCGGATAACCAGCTTCGCGAACAGGCAAAGCGACATTTGCGCACTATACCACAGGCGTCATGGGATGAATTTAAAGTAATTGGATACCGAATGGGATTGAGCGAGGTGGCATACGGTCAATTTGTTACCGATCTGATTCACTTTTCCATTGAGCCTAAAGCATCAGGAGAATTGGATTTGGGGCGGATGAATGAGGAAATTCTCAAGCGGCTGGCTGAGATCAAAAATAAATATAATACGCGGATTCTTATCGCACTGGGAGGTTGGGGACGGTCGAAGTGGTTCGGTACAATGGCGACAAATGAAGATGCGCGTAAGAGATTTGTCAAAGAGTTAACGGAATATTGTCGAGCAAAACGTTTTGACGGAGCGGATATTGACTGGGAGTTCCCTGAAAACGAGCTGGAAAACGAGGCTTATGCTAAGCTGCTAGTAGAGTTGAAGCAGGCA
This sequence comes from Sedimentisphaerales bacterium, assembly GCA_016934515.1. GTDB lineage: Bacteria > Planctomycetota > Phycisphaerae > Sedimentisphaerales > SM23-30 > JAFGSR01. The sequence goes on along the minus strand of JAFGSR010000131.1, from coordinate 4,864 downwards.
TTTGTACCATATGGATTACTGGTAACTGCGGCGTTAAGCGCGGATCAGCAGTTGAAGCCGGAGGCGTATGAAGCGCTGGATCGAATACACCTGATGTCATACGACCGGGGCAAGCGACATTCGACATTCGAGCAGGCAATTGCGGACGTGGAAGGTTTGTTGAGCCGGTCGGTGCCGGCGCATAAGATTTGCCTGGGTGTGCCGTTTTATGGGCGATATGTGGAACAGAATGACAGGTCGATAGGGTATGCCGAGATTATAAATCAGTTTCATCCCGCACCGGAAATTGACGAAACGGGCGGCATATACTTTAATGGAGTGCAGACCATCGAGCGAAAGTCCCGCTACGCCAGGGAACATGGTTTGGGTGGGATAATGATATGGGAACTGGGGGCTGACACGAAAGATGATACGTCATTGTTACGGGCCATTAACCGGGCTGATAATGATAAAAGTGTGAAGGATTTTATTACCCTGTTTAACAGTGCGGACCTGAGCGGCTGGGTAGGCAATACCAAAGGTTATGTTGCTGAAGATGGTAAAATTGTCGTTCATCCGGAGTTAGGAAGCGGAAATCTGTACACGGAAAAAGAATATGGAAATTTTATTTTCCGGTTTGAATTTAAGCTGATGCCGGGTTCCAACAACGGGCTGGGGATTCGCGCACCGCTTAAGGGACAAGCTTCTTATGAGGGCATGGAGCTACAGATACTGGATGACACGGCGGAAAAGTATAAAGACCTCATGCCGTACCAATATCACGGCTCAATTTACGGTGTTGTACCCGCCCAGCGGGGACATCTCAAGCCTGTGGGTCAATGGAACTATGAAGAAGTCATTGCTAAAGATCGACAGATTACGGTCAAGCTCAATGGCGTAACAATTGTGGATGCAGATATCGACCAGGCCAGCACACCTAAGACTATGGATGGCAAAAATCATCCGGGCTTGAAGAGGACCAGTGGACACATCGGCTTCTTAGGTCACGGTGACCGACTGGAGTTTCGCAATATCCGGATTAAGGAATTAGATTAAGAGATACCCTTAACTTTTCCCGGCTCAGCTACCTGATATACCCTCTACAGCGACAGGATAAATTCGACTAGATCGTTTAGCTCCTGCTTATTTAGATTGGAGGTTGTACCGTGGGTATCGTTTGGGTTGTATTTTGTGAGTACTTCATAGATTGTAACAGCCCGGCCGTCGTATAAGTAAGGGGCGGTTCGCCAGGTTTCGATCAGGCTTGGAGTGTCAAAGACCCGTTGTTGGTCTAAACCCTTACCTATGCCTATATCATATTTCTGCAAATCTGTATATAAGGGTGTTTGATGGCAAGATAAGCAATTTGCCTTTTTAAAAACTGCTTTGCCGCGTTGAGCTGCCGAACTTAATTTACCATCTTCCAGATAGGGACTGGGAAGAGGTTTTAGAGATTTGAGATATGCGTCGATGGCTTGTGCATCTTCTTCGGAAGGTTCTGTGAACAGAATAAATTTTATACCGGCTCGTACGGCTATGCCGGCGTTGTCTCTGATGCCTGTTATCATCGACGGTGGAGTTTGATGGGTAAGTAGCATGCTTTTAGTATTTTTAGGGTTGCCTATTCCATCGTTCAAAAGGTCCCAGTTCAACCCATCAACCCGGCCCTGGCCGGGGTGGCAACTAGCACAACTTTGCCACTGCTGAAAACACAGCCTGGCATCGTTAAACAACATTTCGCCTTTACGTTCAATATCCATCTCAGGGCGAGGACCCAGGGCCAATGACTGGACCTTTAAAGGGCCTTTCTCGTTTACATCCACTACAGCTAAACTGTCAGTGTAATATTCAGCCACATAGACCTTCGTCCCGGATATAGCCAAACCACGAGGGCCATTGCCGGTCAGTTTAACACGCCGACGTAACCCGACCAGGAACGATAGAGCATTGGGAACATCATTTGCAGACGAAACCGAATCTGATACTTTTTCACCTGCTTCAACCTGAGCCAGTTTATGGTGCAGTTTTATTCGATCGATAACACTGAGTTCATGGGTACCGGCATGCGTAACACAAATGTATTTACCATCACTTGTGCAACCTGCGGCCCACGGATTGGCCGCTCCCAGATCAACATCATCCAGCAGAACTGTGTTTAGCAAAGATAATTTTTTTACATCGATGATGCTTAAGGCGTTGGTATTAACCCAGCCACGCTCGAGTTGGGTAGTCGGTAGCTGATAACGGGCCAGGATATGAGTTACATATACGTAATTGCCATCTGGCGAAACGCATATACCACGTAAATCGGTTGAACCATTTGGTAAGCGAATATTACAGGTAACCTTTTGGGTGTTGGTGTCGATAACTGAAACCGCGCTGGCGGCATATTCGCCATCTGCCACACCGGCTGGTAGATAATTTGCTATGAACAGATGTCGGCCATCAGGGGTGATAATTGTGGCTATTGGTTCACGCAAAACCGAAATTTCCGCCACCGGTTGCCCTGTCTCCAGCTTGATCACTGAAATACAGTTTTTAAACTGATTGCAAATATATATCAGTTTGTTGGCAGGGCTCAATACAGCAGCGACCGGTGAGTGTCCAACGGAAATCGATTGCTTGATTTTTCCTGTTTCCAGGTTGATAATATGTAATTGTCCTTTTGGGATTGCTGTTGTAACAAACAGTTGTTTGCCGTCCGCCGAAAGAGCCAGTCCGCTAGGTTTGTCCGGTAAAGGAATCTCATGGGTAATACTTTCCGTTGCCTTATCAAACACAGCAATTTGCCGAGCGGTATATTCGGCTATATAGATTTTGTTGCTCGCGGAATCCGCCACCAAAGCTAACGGAGATAAATAATCGTTGCCCATCGCAGAAGGGCTAATCGATAACATCGTAATAAGGAGCACTACCATTGGAGTTATAGAATAATTATTGATTCTACAAATCATAAATCATCCTGCTTTCTGTTGTCGTAAGCCTTAGTCTTGTTATCAATAGCTTGGCGGTTACGTTGTTCAGTTTGCCGGCGTAAATTATATTTTCCCCGACGCTGCTGGTCCAGGGGGCAGGCAACAAAATTGGTTCCATCAGCCCGGTTTTTTTGTAAAAGTTGTTTTTGGCCCGCCTGGATGATTGCTAAGGCTTCAAAATATTCGGAGCTGTTTTTGTCTGCGTTTTTTGTCAATATGGTACTGAGTTCAGGACGTTCAAAACTGACCTGCGGCCCTTGATTAGAGGCAAAACCTGCCATTTGACCCAGATGCACTCCCGTCAGTTTACCCAACCGATCAATCTGTTCATTATCGAGAGGCGATCTGCCTGCCAGGTTTTGCGGGTAGGCGCTGGCATAACTGGGATAATAAGGCCCGTTGATATCTATCCACGTTATAACTCGCTCAAAACTTTCTTGATCGAGTTTGACGCCTTCGTGTTCATGGAGTATCTTTTCAGTGATTTTACTTTTATGCGAGCCCCAGGAATATGCCTGTTGGATCGGTGCCGGACCGGCTCCTATGGCCCGGATATATTTCTTCCGCCATAATTCATTATAGGATGTATTGAAAGTAATATTTCGATCAGAGGCCAAGTTTAACTTCTCACCCGCCTCTTTACCATAGTCATGGCAAGATACACAGTTTTTGTCGAAAACACCCTGTACCTCAGATAGATAGCTAAACATCCGCGGGGGACCATACCAGCCGTCCAATTTATTGGGTGCTTGCTGTAATGCCATTGGTGTTTTCCCTCCAACCGGCGGTGCACTTAAGCGGCTTTCGTGACAACCGGTGCATCCGGTTGTCTCTCCCGATTGCACGGTTGTGCCGCTACGCATCGACTGGATCATCATCTTTTTCTCATCCAGCAATTGAAAATAGACAAACTTGTCACTGGGCACCTCAAAATAGGCGGAGCCATCTGCTTCCACCGGCACCGTACCCAGAATACGTTTGCTTTCAAAACTGTGCCAGTTCATCGCCGGGCAATGTACGCCCTGACCACCCCAGTATGTATGGGTCCAGTAGGATTTGGGCGGCGATTCCACTACCCGAAGGTATTTTACCGACCCGGATTTTACACCCTGCATATGAGTGCCGGCGTAAACATTAGCTACATAGTAGTAACCGGGCTCGTTTTTGTAATCCCGACGGGCTGGGATTACCTGTGGTTTATCCCGTAGTCCCACCGGTATAGGATCGAAACAACCTGCACCTTCTGTATGCAGCAGTATCTCATTACCAAAAATATCTGCCAGGTAAATTCCCATCTGTTCACCTGAGCCGGTCATACGGGAACAGAGAAAATATTTATCGTTTAACGGATAGGGATCTTCGTACTTGGGATTTGTACGGGTAAAGTTGTCAAAACCATAATAGTCACTTTTAGCGGTTTGGCCCTTGGTATATTCTATGGCATGCTCCGGCCAGATCTGCACTACAGACCCGGCACCATCGACACCCAGCCTCCGATCCAGAACAACCATGGCACCCCAGGGCCGATCGTGACAGGAGGTAAAGATACATACTATCCGTTGGCTGTCGGGTATCGGACGGGCATCAATTACACCGCCCGGCGACCAGGTGTTGTTACCCCAGAACACCGCATGGTTGGTACCGTCGGGATTGACGCTCCAGAGCCCCTGGGCGTCACCAAAGTTACGATCTACGTATTCCCATCGATCATATAATATCCGGCCATCGGGCAAAAGACAACCGTGGCCTGAGTGCAGCGTATTGCGATCAATCTGATGTATGTTGGCACCGTCGGCTTCCATTCGGAAAAGATTGCCCATAATATGATGCCAGCGTCAAAAGTATTTGTTCGTAAAACATGTCATAAATCTTGTAAATTCAGATAGTTATGGTAATTTTAGGGTTGACAG
>JAFGSR010000130.1 GCA_016934515.1 Sedimentisphaerales bacterium | reverse complement strand
GTCAACCCTAAAATTGCCATAAATACCTTAATTTACAATATATTATAATGGTTTTTGTGGCGAACGACTTTTGACGCAGGCGTCTAAAAAAACAAATTGTTAAAAAATTTCCGAAAATATGTTAATATACAAACTGTTGAGGCGTCTTACTGGATGACCGGCTTTGAGCGGCCGGGGAAAAGCTACGTTAATAATGAGTAGAAGTCTTAGCATTGCAGTCGGCTGGGATTTTGCCGAGGTCGAATCGGCTCAAGTCAGTCAGAAGTGGCTGCTGTGTGCCATGAAGGCGCATGGTGAGGACCTCGTTGCGCTGCTTTGGCGGATACTGGGAAACGAGCAGGATGTTTGTGACGCCTATCAGGATACGTTTGTCAAGCTGGCGTATTTACCGCAGAGTAAAAAACCCAGAAACGTAAAGGCATATCTTTTTCGCACCGCCAGCAACACCGCCATTTCTATATTGAGAAAGAAAAAATCCTTTCATCAGGTTTGCCGAAATATGTCGGAGAAGGGTTATCTGAAGGAATACAGCCGGGACAACCAGGATCTGGATGCTGAGTATTTGCGAACCACCATGCGGATTAATCTGGCCCGATTGCCGGAGTACCTCAGGAATGCTGTGGTGCTTTATGATTTGGCGGGATTGTCTTATGAACAAGCGGCGAAAATTCTGGGAGTTTCAAAAGGCTCCATCCGGGTTTATCGTTGCCGGGCTTTGCAGTTGCTATCGGTGTGGATGACCAAAGACAGGAAGAAGTAAAATGTTGTTTTTCGCAGAAAAAAATCAAAACCGCTGCCGAAATATCCGTTTTAAGTTGACGGATATTCTGAGTGGGCATTTTAATGTTTTTAACACCCGCTGGGCCCGGGAACATATTGCTAAATGCCCCCGGTGTCAGAAACGACTGAGCGGTTTCAGTAAGGTAGCAACAGGTTTGTCTTTGTTGAGAACTCAACCGCACGCCATCAGTCTGCTCAGCCGGGCCAATCAGCAGGCTATCGGGGGGTTGAGACGTGACGTTCGTGAGCTTCCCAAGGCGTTAGCATTGAAAAACGCTCAGCCTGGACCATCGCTGCTGTCCCGGATAGCAAGATGCACTTCCGGTGTGGGTAACGTAGCGGCCTGTCTGGCGATTTTAATCCTGATGCGGGCGGAAGTTTTTTCTTCCATGGATAAAATCCAGAAGGACGGGCGCAAAGTCACCCGGCAAATTTACGCCAACAGCCTGGGGGACGAAATGGCTGATGAAATTTTCCCCACTTAGGACATTTTCTCCACTTAACTGATCTGCGCTCTAAAATTTTGTCCATTTGACCCACTCCCCAAAGTTGGTTAGACCTTCCCCCAATTCATGATCCAGGTTCAGGCAGGGGTAATCGCACGCCATTTTAGAATTGCGGAAGTGGAAGCTTGGGTGTATGATTGTGTATGTGTCAAACTAATGTCCAGGAGGTGCGCGATGAATCGTTGGTGCGTTCTTGTATTAGTAACATTGGTGCTGTGTACCGGAAGCGTTAGCGGTGCAGACAAAGACCAGTTGCGAATTGCGACGTTTAACGTGGATGCGACGCCGCCGATAGGCAGTCCGGTGGCGTATGTTCCGGCACGGAAAATTGAAGATCCCCTGAGTGCCCGGGGGATCGTGCTGCTGGGAGCGGGCAAGCCGATTGTTATATGTGCCGTGGATTGGATCGGGATCGGCAATAGCGGGTATGATGTTTGGCGGGGCGAATTAGCCGAAGCCGCGGGCACCACCACGGACCGGGTGACTGTGCATGCGATACACCAGCATGACGGGCCGCGCTGCGATTTTGCCGCGGCGAAGCTGCTGGAAGAATATGGTTTGGCGGAGGAGCATTTCGATGTTGAGTTTGCGCGAAAGGTAATTCGGCGGACGGCAGAGGCGATTCGCGTCGAAATAGGAAATAGCCAACCGGTAACGCATATCGGATTGGGAAAAGCAAAAGTCGAGAAGGTGGCTTCGAACCGGCGGATTTTGGGACCGGACGGCAAAGTGCGCAAGATGCGTTTTAGTTCATGCAAGGATCCGGAAGCGATAGCCGCCCCGGAAGGAGTGATCGATCCGTACCTGCGGTTGGTGAGTTTTTGGAACGGGGAACGTGCTCTGGTAACACTGATGTATTACGCCTCGCATCCGCAGAGTCATTACCTCAAGGGTGACGTAACCTCGGAGTTCGTAGGTTTGGCGCGGGCCCAACGTGAGAAGGAGGTGCCCGGGGTACTGCAGATTTATTTCACGGGTGCAGGGGGCAACATAGCGGCAGGCAAATACAACGATGGTTCTCCTGAAAACCGGCCGGTTTTGACGGCGCGGATGGCCAAAGCAATGAAGGCGGCATGGGAGTCGATGGAAAAACGTCCCATCACCGCGTCGCAGGTGGAATGGCGGATTGAGAGTGTCAAGCTGGTGCCGGGTGCTCACCTGGACGAGGCGAAGCTGCGGGCGGAAATAGCAAATAAAGATGAGAAGAGCCGGCAGCGTCTGAATGCTGCCAGTCACCTGGCGTGGCTGTTGCGGTGCCGGGCGGGGCATTTGACTGAATTGAGTTGTTTGCGTCTGGGTGACACTTACATCCTGCACATGCCGGGTGAATTATTCGTGGAATACCAGTTGGCGGCGCAACAGATGCGACCGAAGGATATGGTGTGCCTGGCCGCCTACAGCGACTATGGCCCCGGCTATATTGGCACGGAGATCGCCTATGAACAGGGCGGGTACGAAACCGGTCCCGATGCGTCGCTAGTATCGCCGAAGACGGAACAGATACTGCTGACGGCGATAAGTAAACTTTTGCGATAACATATCTGGAAGGAGATAAGACCATGAAACAGCAAGACAAAGATCTAAACCGAAGGCAGTTCCTGACCAAGGTGTCTGCGGGAACGATAGCGACGGTTACCGCGGGGCATATCCCGGCCTACGGTGATATTCCGGGCAAGACCAAAACTCTGGCGATTCGGGGAGGAAAACCGATAAGAACTAAATCCTGGCCTTCCTGGCCTATCTGGGATAAATCCGCCGAGGATTCCATTCTTTCCGTATTACGCAGCGGAAACTGGTTTCGGGGTCGCGGGACAAAAGTAACAGAATTTGAGAAGAAGTATGCCCAGGTCATGGGCGCGAAGCGTTGTCTGGCTACGGCCAGTGGAACTACGGCATTGTTAGTGGCAATGCAGGCATTGGGTATCGATGCCGGAGACGAGGTTATAATATCTCCATATACATTTATAGCCACCTACAACGTGGTATTTTTAAATAAAGCATTGCCCGTTTTCGCGGATACGGATCCTGAAACCTTTCAGATCAATCCTGATAAAATCGAAGAGCGAATCAACGAAAGAACCAAAGCTATCATACCGGTACATATCCTGGGTTTGCCGGCGAATATGGACAAGATCAATGCCATCGCCCGAAAGCACAATCTGGTGGTTATAGAAGATGCCTGTCAGGCCTGGATGGCGGAATGGAAGGGGAAGAAGTGCGGCACATTAGGGGACCTGGGTTGTTTCAGTTTCCAGAATTCCAAGAATCTTCCGTCAGGAGAAGGCGGAGCGGTGTTGGGTAATAATGAAGAAATCATGGACCGCTGCTACTCAATACATAACTGTGGCAGGCGCTATGGAAGTATAGGAGGAAGCAGTGCTTACCCCATCAGAGGAAGTAACCGCAGAATGCAGGAATTCCAGGCGGTTATATTAATGTCCCAGATGCAGCGGCTGGAAAAGGATGCAGAGCGTCGTAACCAAAACGCTAAGTATCTAACTTCGCAAATCAAAGACATCCCGGGAATTATTCCCCACAAATTGTACGCTGAGGTAAACCGGGCAGCGTACCATCTTTATCCATTCCGGTATAAAAAAGAACACTTTAATAATGTTCCTCTAAGTAAATTTTTAGCGGCCCTGCAGGCGGAAGGCATTCCCTGTTCCGGAGGATATGGCCCCCAATACAAAGACGAATTAATCGAAGAAGCCCTGAATTCAAGGGGTTACCAGAGACTTTACTCCAAAGAAAGGCTTGACAAATACCGGGAAGAAAATCACTACCCTGATAATGACCAACTCTGTAAGGAGGCGGTATGGTTAAGTCAAACCCTACTGCTAACCACTAAAGAGGATATGGATGATATAGCCAACGCTATCAGAAAAGTTTACCAGAACAGAGACCAACTCACATAGCATCGGACATTACCGTTGTGGAGGTATCAGAGGAAAACCAGACGATGAAATTGAGACAGTGCTTCGGGATTTTTATAGTTTTAGCCGGCTTGGTCGCGATGAACAACAGACTGCTAACCGCCGAACAGACCATGTGGAAAGCGGGTATCGCCAAAACGGAAATCACTCCGACCCAGCCACTTTGGCTGGCGGGATATGCTTCGCGGACGCACCCGGCGGAGGGAAAACTACACAGCCTTTGGATTAAGGCCCTGGTTTTGGAAAGCGCGGACGGGCAACAAGTGGTACTTGTAACCAGCGATCTATTGGGATTGCCCAGAGATATGTCGGAAAGAATCTGCACCGAACTGCAAAAACGCTACAGCTTGGAACGCGCCCGGATCATGCTCACTTCTTCGCATACCCACTGTGGTCCGGTGTTGTGGGAAGAATCTTCAGGTGCCCATTTACCCGATATTTATCCGCTGGATGAAAAGCAACTGTCGTCAATCAAGGCATACTCTTTGGCTCTGGAAAAAACCATAGTAGCAACCGTTGCCCAGGCATTATCTGACCTGAAACCGGTAACGGTGTGGAGGGGGCAGGGTAGCAGCGCTTTTGCAGTAAACCGCAGGAACAACAATCAAAATCAGGTAGCACAGTTACGCGCGTGCGGCGAGACACTGAAAGGTCCGGTGGATCACAGTGTTCCGGTGCTGGCGGTCCGGAATGCGGATGGAAAAATACGTGCGGTAATCTTTGGTTATGCCTGCCACGGCACCACGCTTGACTCATATCAATGGTGCGGTGATTATGCCGGGTTTGCTCAGATCAACCTGGAAAGCAGCTATCCCGACGCAGTTGCTCTGTTCTGGCAAGGCTGCGGAGCCGATCAGAATCCGCTGCCGCGCCGGTCGGTAGCTTTGTGCCAACGGTACGGAGCTATGCTGGCATCGGCCGTCGAGGAAGTTCTGCACCAACCCATGAAACCGCTGACGCCGCAACTGGGAACAGCTTTCGAGCAGGTGGATTTAGAGATCGGTGAGGTCCCGACATACACAGATTTACAGGCGGCCGCAAGCAAAGGCGGTTACCAGGAACACTGGGCAAAGCGATTGATGAAGCAACTCGAAGAGAATAAAACCTTCGACAAGTCATATCCCTATCCGGTACAGGTGTGGAAACTCGGCGCAGAACAACTCTGGATCAGTCTGGGAAGTGAGGTTGTCGTCGATTACGCAAATATTTTTAAGTCAAAATACGGCAACTCAACCTGGGTAACCAGCTATGCTAATTCCGTAATGGCCTATATTCCTTCACACCGGGTGTGGGAGGAGGGCGGATACGAAGCTGGTGCCTTTGAGGCATATGGTCTGGCCGCCAAACGCTGGGCTCCGGATATTGAAGAAAAAGTCACCACTTCTGTGGATAGGCTTGTCGGAAAATTAGCGTTAGATCAATTGAAACCAACGAATTAGCACAGGAAGATAACACTCGGCAAACCTGCTGAAGGGCAATTCGCCGGCGCGGCTCTACGTGTGATGAACCATAAAACTCCGACATGTAGCGTACCGAAGAGCCCGGCACGAAAAATTAACGGTAGTAATATTGGAAAAAATGGAGAAATAAATGAAAATATTATCACTTTGCGTAACTTTGTTACTGTTGAACATTTTTAGTCCTACCTGGTCATGCGCAGCCGCTGAGTCCGAAAGCGAATACCCGCAGAGGTTGGTTGCTCGGACCTATAATTCCGGATTCGATTTGGCACACGACACTTACAACGCTATTTCTACTGCCAGTGACGGGACAATAATCTATGTTCTTTCCTCGCAATCGATTGATGTGGGCGGGCAAATGTATTGTTATGACCCGGCCTCCGACAAAATCCGCCATCTCGCCGACCTTACCGAAATTTGTGGCGAGAAAGGCACCAAAGCCATTCCGCAGGGTAAGGTCCATTGCAATTTTTATCAGCGAGGCAGCAAACTTTATTTTTCTACTCACGCCGGCTTCTATGAAATAATCGATGGCATGGAGATGATGGTTAAGAAACCACCGGAGGGTTACAAGCTCTATCCGGGCGGACATTTGCTTTCTTATGATATTGTCAGCGGCGATTTTGACGACCTCGCAATAGCGCCTTACGGTGAGGCTTTTCTAACTACGACGATGGATACCAACCGGGGACATATCTATGCTATTACCTGGCCTAAGGGCTACTTTATCCATTATGACCCGACAACCAAAAAGATAAAAAACCTCGGAACTTTCAGCGCAGCAGGCGAAACGGGCATACCCGGGAAGACCTATCGCACCCTGTGCAGATCGATGGTTGTTGACCCCAGGGACGGCACCGTCTATTTTACAACTTCCACCGGCAAAATTCTCAGTTATAGTCCTGACGCCGATTCCCTGCAGACAGTCGAGGCAGTGGATATGAAGAAGGATTACTTCGGTTCTTACGACCCGAGTTCTGCAGGACATATGGGCTATAACTGGCGGCGGGTAATCTGGTATGAGCCGGAAAATGCGGCCTATGGCGTTCATGGGAATTCCGGGTATCTGTTTCGCTTTGACCCACGCAAGCCGAGCCTGGAGGTAATAGAACGCCTTACGTCCATTCCTTCCAAAAGAAGCGGGATGTTTGACCAGTTCAGTTATGGATACCTGGGTTTTGACCTGGGCTCCGACGGGCACACGCTCTATTACCTGACCGGAGGGCCGATTTATATTGATGGAAAGAGGCTTAAGGGAAAAGACCGTATCGCCATGGGAGCGGCAAGAGGCAAGGAAAACCTGCATCTCGTAACCTATGATATTCCGGCGGGAAAATACACCGATCACGGACCCATATTCTACAAAGACGGGCAAAGACCTTTGTATGTTAATTCAATTGCTGTTGGAAAAGATGGAGCAGTTTATACCCTTGCCCGGATCACAGAGAATGGCCGTATGCGCGCTGATCTCATTAAAATTAACAACCCATTTCGGAACCGCTGAAGGAGTTAATAAATGAGAATGCCGTTGTTTTTAACGTTTATTTGATTTTTCAAAATTCAATACTAATCCCCAATGGAGTTTTAACTATGAACCGCACAATTCTGCTGATAGTTTTGTCGTCAACTACAATTCTCTTCCTGTCGCAGGGTGCCCTTGCCGAGGAAAAAGTATTTCGGGTGGGCATAATCGGATGCGACACCTCGCACGTGCCGGCCTTTACCGGGCATATCAACGATCCGAAGAAAAAAACCGGATGCCAGGTGGTGGCGGCCTTCCCCGGTGGGTCAGCCGACATCCCCTCTTCCGCCAACCGGCTGGAAAAATATACCAACCAACTCCGCGACGAGTTCGGGGTGGAAATTGTCCACAGCATCGAACTACTATGTCAAAAGGTCGACGGCGTACTCTTGGAAAGCCTTGATGGCCGACCCAAACTCGAACAGATCAAGCCCATAATCGCCGCAAAAAAACCGGTCTTCATAGACAAGCCCATGGCTGCCAATCTGGCCGACGTTCTCGAAATTTTCCGCCTCGCCCAGGAAAACAACGTGCCTTGCTGGACAAGTTCCTCGTTGCGGTATGGTCCCGGTGTCGTCAACAAGGATGTTGGCCAGGTAGTTGGCTGTGCTTCCTGGGGTCCGTGCCACCTGGAAGAACATCATCCTGATCTATATTGGTACGGCATCCACGGGGTGGAAACCCTCTTTGCTATCATGGGCCCCGGTTGCGAGACTGTCAGCCGCACCCAGACCAAGGACACTGAATTGGTCGTCGGTGTCTGGCAGGATGGTCGGATCGGCACCTTTCGTGGAATACGTAGCGGCCTAAGTGGCTATGGGGCTACCGTCTTTGGCACTAAAGGCATCTTGCCCGGACCCGATTACAAAGGCTACGTCCCCCTGGTCGATGAAATCATCAAATTCTTCCTGACCGGAAAGGTCCCGGTATCGCCCGAGGAAACCATTAATATGTTTGCTTTCATGTCCGCCGCCGACGAATCCAAAGCCAACGGCGGCGCCCCGGTTTCCATTCAGCAGGTTCTCGAAAAAGCCCGGAAAGAAAACAAACTCCGTCGTGAGGCCGAAGCCGCTCGCAACAAATCAAAATCATAAGCCAAAAAATACAAACGATAAAAGAAAACAGAAAAACTTCCTGCAATTAACCGGCACCGCGGTGCAATCGCCGGCTTCGGCCGGTTCGGTGGATTTGGCGGATTTGGCGGCCTCGCCGGCTCAGATCGGTTCAGTGGATTAGGTGGGTGCTAACCGCAAAAACCCCCCACCATGACGAAGCTGAGTCCGGGTACGTCCTCGGCAATCTGGCGGCTGTGTCGAAAGGAACTTATTATGATACAAAAGGTGGTCTCCGTTTTACTGTTTAGTTTTTTAACTACCGTAACGCTATCCTGTACGGAAAGAAAGGATCACGAAATGAAGTTCACCGGCGCCCAAGATGAAGTGAAGCTCATCACTCTCGATCCGGGCCATTTTCACGCCGCCCTGGTGCAGAAATCCATGTATCGGCAGATCGCCTCGGAAGTTCACGTTTACGCCCCGCAAGGTCCGGAAGTCGAAGATCATCTCGGGCGTATTGAGGGATTCAATACCCGCACGGAGAATCCGACAAGCTGGAAGGAAAAAGTATATACGGGCCCCGATTTCCTGGAGAAAATGCTCACCGAAATACCCGGCAACGTGGTGGTGCTTTCGGGCAATAATAGTAAGAAGACCGAATACATCAAGGCCGCCGTGGATGCCGGGCTGAATGTCCTGGCCGACAAACCCATGTGCATCGATCAAAAAGGTTTCCAGTTGCTCCGACAGGCCTTTGACTCCGCCAAAAAACAGCACCTGTTGCTCTATGATATTATGACCGAACGCTTCGAGATCACCAACCTGCTGCAAAAAGAACTCATCAACAACCGCGACGTGTTCGGCGAATTGGAAAAGGGCACACCGGAGGAGCCGGCGGTCGTCAAGGAAACCGTTCATCATCTCTTTAAACTTGTATCAGGAACTCCCCTCAAACGGCCGGGATGGTATTTTGACACCACCCAGCAGGGCGAGGGCATTGTCGATGTTACCACTCACTTGGTGGACAGCGCCATGTGGGTTTGTTTCCCCGAACAGATCATCGACTACACCCGCGACATCCAGATGAAAAAAGCCCGACGCTGGCCCACCATCATAACTCGGGAGCAATTCGAAAAAGTTACCCAATTGGCTGACTTTCCGGAGTTTCTCAGGAAAAAACTGGATGACAAGCACATGCTGCCCTGTTACTGCAACGGCGAGATGCTTTACACCATAAAAGGGGTGCATACGCGAATTTCCGATGTCTGGAACTTTCAGGCTCCGTCAGGCGCCGGCGACACCCAATATTCGATTATCAGGGGCACTAAAGCTCACCTGGTCGTCCGACAGGGTAAAGAACAGAATTATCGACCGGAACTCTACGTCGAATCCGCAGGCGCAAACGCCGACGGTCTGGGGCCCGCCCTGAAAAAGGCCGTCGCTGACCTGCAGAACAAGTATCCCGGTGTGATTCTGGAGCAAACCGACACTGGGGGCACCTGGTTAGTGCAAATACCTGAGAAACGCCGCATCGGCCATGAGGCCCATTTTGCCAAAGTAACCGAGAAATACCTCAGATGTTTGGTGGAAGGAAAACTCCCCGATTGGGAAGTGCCCAACATGATCGCTAAATATTACATCACCACCAAGGCTCTCGAGTTGGCTATGCCGTGAAAATTGGTTTTTCGATATGGCCGCGGCACCGATGCCGGTTAATCGTAGCCCTGAGCTTCTAAAAAAACTTGCCGACGGGCAGCAAACGGGTATTATTAAATAGAGTTGGCGTTTTAGGACTGGACGCATCACCCAACCGAAATGAAAAATCAGGCCCCAAAGTTATGATTGGTTACATATTTTATATGAAACGCATTTCTTGCCGTTGAAGGGAGCAATAAAATGAACCGGAATCAAAATAATTTAACCAGGCGACAATTCCTCACTGCCGCCTCGGCCGGTGCTGTCGTGGCGGCTGCTTCGCAGACTATCCCCGCTTATGCCGACATCACCAAAAATGCCGGTAAACTGGCGGCCTTGGGCGGTCAGCCCGTCAGAAGCGGCAAAGGTTGGCCCCGTTGGCCCCACGTGGATGATGATGTCGTTGACTCGGTGGTAAAAACCACCAAAAGCCGCATCTGGTGCCGAATCCAGTCCAAAACCGGAACCGTCCCCACCTTCGAAAAAAAATACGCCGAAATGATGGGCGCCAAACACTTTCTAGCTACCGGTTCGGGAACCCAGGCGCTGCATACTGCCGTGGAAGCCATGGGAATCGGCCCCGGCGATGAAGTCATTACTTCGCCCTATACCGATCCGGGGACCATCGCTTCGATTCTGGCCGCCCGGGCGTTGCCCGTCTTAGCCGATCTGGATCGCTACTCCTACCAGATCGATCCCGATGACGTCGAACGCCGAATCAATGAAAACACCAAAGCCATCATGCCCGTCCACATCATGGGCAATCCCGCCCACATGGAACGGTTCATGCAGATGGCACGTAAATACAACCTCAAAATAATAGAAGATGCCTGTCAGGCCCACCTTGCAGTCTATCAGGGCCGGTTGTTGGGAACCATCGGTGACGTCGGTTGCTTTAGCTTCCAATCCAGTAAGGTTATCTCGTGCGGTGAAGGCGGCGGCATTGTCGGCAACAACGACGAACTAATGGACAAATGCTACACCATACACAACCACGGCACCTCCCGCCGGGGCCGCACCGAGTTGCCCGGCCCCAAGTACCGTATGAACGAGTTTGAGGCCGCCGTCCTGCTGGGGCAGTTGCCCACCGCCCGCCAACGCCACGAGCGCCGCAATGAAAACGCTCGTTACCTGACCTCCAAAATCAAAGACATACCCGGCATCTCACCCCAGAAACTCTATGAGGGATCCACTGAAGGTTCCTGGTACCTCTACACCATGAGTTACGATAAGAAACATTTCAATAATGTCTCGCGCAGCAAGTTCATCAAGGCCTTGAGTGCCGAAGGTGTCGATCTTAGCCCCTACATAAAAAACGGTTTGCACAAGGAACCCTGGGTCGATCACATCTTGAACCAGAAAGTCTATCAGAAAATGTACTCGCCGCAACGGCTGCAGCAGTACCGCGACGAAAACCAATGCCCCAACTGCGACATTGTTTGCCGGGAAGAGATGCTCATGCTGTGGGCCTCTGGTCCCCTGCTGGGTACCAAAGAGGATATGGATGACATCATCAACGCCATCACCAAAGTTTATGAAAACCGGGATAAACTAGACCAGGTATAACGGCGTACCCATACCGTATCGGGTCTGCCTTTTGAAGCTTTTTTTTACCGCGGCTTGATGACCGAAAAGGCATAAAAGCTCCTGGGTTTGTCTGTCAAAATCCAACAGGTGTTCGTTCAGCCTTCCTTGACGACTTTCATACCCATCAACCGTGCAAGATGGTGCAGGCTTTCCAGGTGGTCGCCGTAGAACACCACCCGATGCAGCAGCGTCATGGCATCCTCGGTCTCAAGTACACTGCTCCAGTCAACAGCCATCTTCGCCGCATCATTAACTTCGGTAACGATCTGGGTGCGACAACCGTGGACCGACTTGGCTGGAACTTCGATAATCTTACCGGTCGAGGCAAGTATCGTATCCAGGTTGACCAGCTTGGTTCGGGTGATGGTCTCGCCCATGCGGTATTGGACCTCAGGCACACAACCGCTGCCGCCGACCTCGGAATGCCCACGTAGCAGATACGGCGCTGCCTTACCTTTGGAACCATCCATCTTCAGTGGTGCCGTGCAATGAGCGGTCCACAAAGCGTTGCGCGAGGTATCGAAAGTAGCGTTACCCTGGAATCCGGGACGATCAACCATATATTGAAACAAGAGCATGGTCAACAACGAGTCCATGTCCCCCTCGCACGCCGCGGGAATACCGTTGTCGCGCAGACGAGTAAATCCCAAGCAGGGAAATCCTTTTGACAACCATCCCATACAGGTGCCCACCGCCAGCCCCTGGGCCCGTTCCTTCTCTATTAAACGTTGCAGTGCCACACTGATGCGGGCGGCTTTACTGATGTCCTCTTTGTTCGGTTCATAGATTTTCTTGGCGTTCTTAGTCCAGCTCTCGGCCTCGACCCGAACCGCCTCGTCTTCCACAGCAGAAATCATTTCGTCGAAGGTTTTCTCTTCTACACCCACGACATCCGCTCCCAAACGCTTTTTAACTTCCTCGGGAGACTGGGCGGACTTCGTACCTCGGGCCGGGGGAAAAAGGAGGATCCGAGTCTGCTTCATCATAGGAATCACCCTTAGCAAACGCAGGGCTCGTTCGAGCTCATCGTAATCGCTACTAGGCAAAAGGGTGACGCGATGTCCCTGACGATGCCAACGGTGAGCATACATCCAATCGTGACCGCTGGCCGGCAGTGAGAATAACACCATGGGATGCGACCCGTCCAGAATCGGCTTCACCACCCTGGTTAAGGCAAAGTTTTGCACGTTGATCGCAAGGACCGGTACTTCCGGCCCCGCCTTTTCTAGCAAAGCTGCCGTTTGCTGGGCATCTCTCGACTGCCCCATTATTAGCTCGACGTTTCCCAGGTCCTTTTCCGCCTTGGCCAACCGAGTTTTCATAGCCGCTATTTGCCTGGCGTCGGCGCCCCAATTGCGATCCTCCGGTTCGGCGGTGCCGGTGAAGATGACGCAGATTTTTGACTTTCTCCGAATTTGCCCAGGCGGTGATTGCGCCGCCCAGGCGTGCGTCCAGGTTGCACCGGCAAGCATTATCCCACCAGCTACTCCCGTCCCCAGGAATTCCCGTCGTGTACAGTGCTCACACATGGCAATTACCTCCAATTGGTAAAATGAAAGGAAAATCAGTTTCAAATAAATGTAACACCGGCAATATGAAGATTCAACAGAAAAAACAGCTAAGGAACCGTCACCGCTAAGGATCGAAGATTATTGTGTTTTGCTCTGAAATTGGCTATAATAAAGTTTTCGATCATAAATTTAAGCAACAGATGGATAGCAATGCTATGTTTGTGTATTCGAATAGGAAATTTCGGTTTAACGCTGACAAGTGGATTTTCACTTTGTCGCTGCCCATAATAACTTTCCCGCCAAGGAGAAGCCTGTGAATATAAGCCGCGTAAAGATAGTCTTCACTCTGGGAACAATTCTCTTCTCGATACTGGTGGGTTCCTGTGAAGATAAACAAACTACCAATAAAGAAATAAGAAAGTTTGAACCTATGAAATATGAGGTTCAGAAACTTGGCTCACCAATAATACTGGACGGAAACTGGAAAAAGGAAGCCTGGAAGAATGTTCCTGCACTGGAAATCAAAAACTACATGGGCGAAAAACCCGAGCACCTGCCTCGTGCCCAGGCCAAACTGCTCTACGACGATAACAACCTCTATGTGATCTTCCGCATCGAGGATCAATACGTCCGGGCGGTCGCAACCGAATATCACGACTCGGTCTGCGCAGACAGTTGTGCTGAATTCTTTTTTACTCCTTCACCAGACATTAGCCAAGGTTACTTTAACATCGAAATAAACGCGGGCGGCACCATGTTATTCAACTATCAGATAAAACCACATGAGGCAGCGGTCAAGGTAGCCTCTACAGATTGCGACCAGGTGGAAATCTTCCACTCCCAACCCAAAATCATTGAACCCGAAATTACTGAGCCCACCACCTGGATTCTCGAATATTGCGTTCCGTTCAGCGTAATTGAAAAATACGCACCCTTTACCAAACCTTGCTCCGGAGTGATTTGGAAGGCTAATTTTTATAAATGCGCTGATAAGACCTCTCACCCACACTGGATTACCTGGTCGGTGGTGGACAGACCCCAGCCGGATTTCCACCGCCCGGAATTTTTTGGCACACTGGAATATAAATAAGAATCGAGTAGATGCGTACCTCGGCCAACTCACCTGACGATGGGGCAAAACTCAGAACAAAAATGATAATTACGCAAAATCAATGCGGTGGAAAAGAAACAAATCAACTGGGGATTGGATGTCGCAGAAATAGTTCATATTGCAGTATAAAAACACCGCAGAATCGACCTCTTTATTCGATACGTATTGTCTTTATTTAGGCCAAAAAAGAATACAAATATGGGGAAAAATAAACGGGAAAAGGGGCAAAATTGAACGTTGAAATCAGGCGTTTTACAGGATGCACGGCAACCATTATAAGGCCAAAACGAACAGGATAATCAGGCGTTTTACAGGACGCACGGAATCCATTATAAGTCCGAAAATGAACGCCGAAATGGGCCGTTTTGAGCGGGGAAATGGGGTAAAAATTAACAGGGACATTAGACTTATTACAGGATACCCGACATCCATTATGTGGCCGAAAATGAGGCGCGAAATTGGGGTTTTGGCTGTTAAGATAGGTAAGATGTAACGATTATAGCGTGTCAAAAGCGCGACAAAAGTG
>JAFGSR010000129.1 GCA_016934515.1 Sedimentisphaerales bacterium | reverse complement strand
GTCAACCCTAAAATTGCCATAAATACCTTAATTTACAATATATTATAATGGTTTTTGTGGCGAACGACTTTTGACGCAGGCGTCTAGATAGCGCAAATATTCCCCCAGAGCCTCTTGCCAACTTCTCACCGGTTGATGAGTTTTATTTTTATAGTGGCTGATATCCATGGCGGACCAGTCCGGACGCCTGGCGGGTCGGTTCAGTCGGTCGCTGCTGATGGGACGAACCGGCGTACTCAATCCCGCCTGACGCACAATCTCCACCGCAAAATCGTACCACGAACAAATCCCCTCATTACAGAAGTGGTAAGCACCCTGGCCCCCTGCACCGACCAGATGCATTATCGCCTGAGCCAGATCAACCGCATAAGTCGGACTGCCGAGCTGATCGTTCACCACTTCCAAAAACTCCTGTTCCTGGGCGGCTTTATAAATCGTTGCCACAAAATTCTTCCCGAATCGCCCGAACAACCACGAAGTCCGCACAATAATATAATCCTGTAAATTCCGGACAATCCCCTCTTCCCCAGCTAACTTGGAAGCTGCGTAAACACTTTGCGGATTAGGTGTATCGTCCGGCTGGATCAATTTGCCCGCCCGCCCGGTAAAAACAAAATCCGTACTGATATGTACCAACTTAGCATGAATCTCATCACACAGCCGCGCCAGGTTTTCCGGACCCCGACCGTTAACCGCCATCGCCAAATCCTGATGGCTTTCGCATCCATCAACATCGGTGTAAGCGGCACAATTAATTACCAACTCCGGCAGATAATACAACAGACAATTTTTAACACTGTCCGCCCGGGCAATATCCACCTGGTCAACATCGACGCAATAAATCTGCCGTTCCAGACCGTCCACCTGCCACTTTGGCTCACTCAGCGCCAGCGCCACCTCGCGGCCGAGCATTCCCTCAGCACCAACCACCAAAACCGTTTTAATCTCCCGCCATCCAGCTGCAACCTGTTCCATTTAATTTCTTTCGTGTCCCACCCTTTTATTTTACGATTATTGATTCGATCAGAGGGTTTTACCGTACTGCTGCTTGTAATATTTCAGGTACTCACCCGTCTTGATTTCCTGCCACCAGGGTTGATGGTCAATATACCACTGCACCGTCTGGGCCATTCCCTTGGCAAAATCAATCTGGGGTTGCCATTCCAGTTCATTTTTGGCTTTGGCTGCGTCAATGGCGTAACGGCGATCATGCCCCATCCGATCCTCGACGTATTCCAGCATGGATTCATCCTTGCCCAGCAACTTCAACAGCAGATGGGTAATTTCCAGGTTGGTTTTTTCGTTGTCCGAACCAATATTGTAAACCTCCCCCGCTCGCCCCTTTTCCAGAGCCGCCAAAATCGCCCGACAGTGATCCTCTACATGAATCCAGTCCCGAACATTAAGACCGTCGCCATAGACCGGCACCTTCTTGTCCGCCAGCAAATTCGTCACGAACAGCGGGATCAGCTTTTCAGGAAACTGATAAGGACCGTAGTTGTTCGAACAACGGGTGGTTATCGCCGCGAAACCGTAAGTTTTGTAATAAGCACGCACCAGCATATCCGCCGCCGCTTTTGATGCACTGTAAGGGCTGTTCGGCGCCAGTGGAGTTTGTTCGGTAAAAGCCCCCTCCTCACCCAGCGAACCATAAACCTCATCGGTCGAAACCTGAACAAACTTTTCCACCTCGTGTTTCCGAGCCGCGTCCATGAGCACCTGGGTACCCTCGATATTGGTTCGGATAAACTCCTGGCAACCCAGAATCGAGCGGTCCACATGACTCTCCGCGGCAAAGTTGACCACCGCATCAACATTATCGCCGATCAATTTGTCCACCAGATCAGCATCGCAAATGTCCCCCATGACAAATTGAAACTGTTTCTGCCCCTGACAGTCTGCCAGATTCGCCAGATTGCCGGCGTAAGTCAGATTATCCAGACACACCAGCCGCCAATTCGGCCGTTCCGACAGCAGCAAATGGACAAAATTACTCCCGATAAATCCCGCCCCGCCGGTAATCAAAATATTATTACTCATCTATTCCTCACTGTCACATGTTATTGGCACCCGTTTTAGCTACCAGTTGTGTCGCCCGGTAAAGCGATTCAATCGTTCCTGCGTCCGTCCACCAGCCCTGGAGCACCTCGTACTTGAGACCGCCGTTCTTAATGTAAGAGTTATTGACGTCCGTAATCTCCAACTCGCCGCGATCCGAAGGCTTCTGAGCCTTGATAAAATCGAACACCATACTGTCGTACATATAAATACCAATCACTGCGTAATTGGATTTCGGGGCCTGGGGCTTCTCTTCGATATTAATAATCCGGTCACCCTCGATCTCTGGTACACCAAACCGCTGTGGATCAGGAACTTCCTTAAGCATAACCTTGGCACCTTCACCCTGCTGGGAATATTCCGCTACCGCGCGCTGGATGTTGTTCTCGATAATGTTGTCCCCCAGCACCACCACTACCTTTTCACCCTCGGCAAAATCCTCAGCCAACCGCAGCGCATCAGCAATACCCGCGTTACCACCTTCCTGATAAGTGTAATGCAACTCCTTCAGCCCAAAATCTTTACCGTTGCCCAGCAGTTGCAGAAAATCACCCGCAAAGTTACCCCCCGTAACCAGCATAATATCCGTTAATCCCGCATTCACCAGACACTGAATCGGGTAGAATATCATCGGCTTATCATAAACCGGTAACAAATGCTTGTTGGTAACCTTGGTCATCGGCAGCAATCGGCTGCCCAGGCCACCAGCTAAAATTACACCTTTCATAACTTCTCCTCAAATATTAGACTGCTTTTCACACAGGACAATTTGTTAGATAATCAATCTGATCTTACTGTTTATGGTATATCAATTGTATCGCCAAATCAATGGCCCACAGATAATTCTTGGCGATCAACCGCCTGAATAGAATTACAGAGGATAGCTTTGGAACAGCTTGGCCCATTCGCTATCGGCGATCATTCTCATCCGTTTCTTACCTTCGATAGGCCACCAGACGTAATCGTGATATAAAAATGAACCAAACACAAACGCATAAACCAGCGGCGTGTGAAACATCAATTTCTGCAACGCCCGAAACGGGCCAAACCAGAACAGCTTACCCACCCGGCTCACCGCATTGTCTGACTGCTGGAAGTTGAAATTCACCTCGGAAATATCCTCGCCTACCACCTCAATTTCTTCCGGACGTCCTACTCCCAAACCCTGTTCGTGGGCCGTTCGGATACAGCAGATGCTCATCGGATCGAACCCCATCATTTTGGCACTTATGGCGTCAATCGCCACACTGTCCGATGACGCCAGCATGTAATTCTTCACCACCGGAATCATCGTTCGCGGCCCGGCTCCATTACCCGCCACCGTTCCATCCATTACCGTGAAAATCCCGCTGTGAATCTCCTTCTGAATCGCCAACAGATCCACCAATGTCTTGTGAATCCAACTGTGCGTGTAGTGCCGTTTACGATTCAACAGTCCGCCAAAAGCATTTTTCATCGCCCCGGTCATGGTTGTGTAGATGTGGCACTTCATCGTCGGCAGATGAATAATGTTCTTGTCGAAAAAATAATCCGGAATCCAAATCCCTTCCGGAAAAATCTTATCCAGAACCAGCATCTTCGCCTTGGGCTTGTACTCCACCCATTTCATGTCTTTCGGTTTAAAATTATACTTCACCGGAATCTGATTATCCGCTAATACGTGTGTATAGCGATTCAGCCGCTCGCCTTTGTGCGCGTTGGTTACAACCGTGCGATTTTCCACACAGACCACCTCACTGTAGTCCCGTTTTTTCAATCCCTTGATTACCCCCTCCAACTGCCAGGGCGTCGTGTTCGCGCTCAAAAAAGGCATGTGCCAGGAAATATTGTCCTTTAGAATGGTTGTCTTGTCCTTCGGCAACGCCTCTTCTATCCCCGCCAACTCCAGCAGGCCGTCAATATCCTCCAGCACCGTCGCTGCTTTGGTCTTTATCACTGCTACCTTAGCCCTTGTCATCTTCAAATCCTTATATTAATTTCTCAAGTGTAAAACTCTACTGATATTATAGGCGGCTCATCCCAAAATATTAAATTCCGCCCCGTGCTTAATAATAACCACCGACAGCCCGATCCAGATAATAAGATTGGCAATCGTCGGCACGTCGTGGCACAAAGCGTAAGTGGGATCCTGCCCCTTATGCTGGTGGTAAATCAGATAAATATAACGGAACAAGCCGTAAATCACACAGGGCACCGTCAGCAGCATCGCCCGAGACTGAAACATCTCCACCGTTCTGCTGTCCACTGTATAAAGTGCATAACAAATAATCGTCGCCGCCGTAACCATCGGAATCACCTGATCCAGAAAAGCCACGCTATAATCCTGAAGCACTTTACGCGTGTTTTCCGCCGAATCCTTCATCGCCACCAACTCGGCACGTCGCTTGGTAAAACCCAGAAACAGCGATATCATAATCGTGCACAGCACCAGCCAATGCGAAAGCGGTACGTTTATCGCCAAAGCACCCGCCAGAATCCGCAACACAAACCCCGCCGCGATAGCCATCACATCCAGAATCGCCACATGCTTGAGCCCCAGCGAATACGCAACACTCAGCCCCAAATAACACAGCAACACCCCCAGCATCTGCATGGACTGATACCAGCCGATCACCAGGCTCAAAATCAACATCAGCCCGATTAAAACCACCGCCTCGTTCACACCAACCGCACCCGAAGCTATCGGTCGCTCCCGTTTATCCGGATGCTGAGCGTCTTCGGCCTGATCACAAAGATCATTCAAAACGTAAATCGAACTGGACAAAAAACAAAAGCTTAAAAACGCCCATCCCGCCTGAAGACACAACTGCACATCCTCGAACTGACGGGCAAACACCAGCGGCGCCAGGACAAACCCATTTTTAATCCAGTGGGGTATCCGTAACAATCTGAGATAAGTGTTAAGTTTTTTATAAATCATTTTTCGTAACCGTTCGGATTCGCCTGGTGCCACTGCCAGGCCGATGCAATAATCTCACGCAGGTTTTTATAGCGGGGTTGCCAACCTAACTCACTACGCAACTTCTCGCTACCCGCCACCAGCCGCGCCGCATCACCAGCTCGACGCGGAAGAATCTCCGTAGCAATTTTTTCTCCAACAACATCTTGAGCAGTCTCAATCACCTCCAGCACCGAATTGCCGGTCCCGGTTCCGATGTTGTAAACACTGCCCCGACCAGGCGTTATCGCCTCAGCCGCCAGCAGATGTGCTTCTGCCAGATCGTCCACATGAATGTAATCCCGGATGCAGGTGCCGTCCGGGGTCGGATAATCGTTGCCGAAGATGCCAATAAACTCTCGCTGGCCCAACGGAACCTTAAGCACCAGCGGAATCAGATGGGTTTCCGGATGGTGATCTTCACCGAATCGGCCCTCTTCACTGCCGCCGCAGGCGTTAAAATATCGCAAAACTCCATAACCCAGCCCATAAGCACGAGAAAAATCGGCAATCATCTTTTCGATAGCCCATTTGCTAAAGGCGTAAGGACTGTCAGGATCCTTCGCCGAATCTTCCGTCAAAAGCCCATCAGTAGCTGCATAAACCGCTGCCGTGCTGGAAAACAGGATTCTACCAACATCTGCCTCAAGCATAGATTCCAGCAAAATTTGGGAGTTGATAACGTTGTTGCGGTAGTAACTGCGGGGATCTTCGACCGATTCACCCACCGCAATGGACCCGGCAAAGTGCATGACCGTCTCAATTTGCTTAGAGCGTAGAAAATCAACCAGCCTCTCAGAATCATCCAGATCCGCCCGGCATAGCAGTTCTCCGGGTACGGAATCCGCATGTCCGGTGCTGAGATTGTCATAAACAAACACCTCATGCCCACCCTTTAACAAACGCCTCACTGTGGCGCTGCCGACAAATCCTGCACCTCCTGTCGCTAAAATCCTCATACACAAACCTTTACGATAAAAACGCCCGCCTGACTGAATTATTCATCTAAAAAAATCCAAAAAATTCGTAACCTTTTATAGCTACTATTGTTTATCGAAGCAATAGTTCAACGAAATCTAATTAATATGCAGAAAATGGAATTCTTTTGCGAGTTTAACTATTGAAAAATCAGCTTGTAAGCACTAATAATTACGGGGAACGAATTTTTACCCCCGGAAAACGAATTATCAATTGAATTTCCGGAAATCGTTATTTCCGGTAAATTTATGAGCGGTTTATTTCCTATAAATGTAATTGTAGCAAAATGTTAACAGATAAATGAAAGGAACGCTTTCGATATGTTTAATATCCAACAAACTAAATCTGGAGCTCACGCCCGACGGGTTAGAATGGCTGAAACCCGCCCCACTCCTGGCAAGAAATTAGCCCATCCTTCCGCCCGTGGCCCACGAATTTTTGCAGATACAGCTACGATCGCCGACATAAAGCCGCTTTTTGAAGCTGGAATCATCTCCGGCGTCACGACAAATCCTACCCTGATGAAAAAAGCAGGTGCTAACAGTTGGTCGCACGCCACGGAAATTGCCCGCCAGTTGATCGAGCTGGTTGCTCCCAATCCGGTTAATCTGGAGCTGACCGAGCTTACCGAAAAAGAAATGGTCGCCCAGGCTCTGCAGTTTGCTCAGTGGGGCGAAAATGTAGTAATCAAAGTTCCGGTCGGCGGTTACGCCGCGGTCGATAAATCGTATGATCCCCATACCGGTCTTAAAGTAATCCGAGCCCTCTGGGAAAAGGACATCAAAACCAACGCAACATTGGTGTTCAGCTCGACCCAGGCTCTCTGGGCTGCTAACGCCGGTGCCTGCTACATCAGCCCATTTTTAGGCCGCTTGGCCGATTACGCCTACAAAAACGACCATCCCGAACGCGCCCCGGGCAACAGTCTCTACTGGATAGAGGACCACAAAAACTCCAATAATGACCAGAACGTATCCAATTCGGAATATGTCGCCTGCGGTGGGGATCGCAAAGATATTGGTCCGCGGTTGATTCAGGAAATTTCGGCGATATTCACGAATTACGACATTCATACGGAAATTCTGGCTGCCAGTTTCAGGAATTTTTCGCAATTAACGGAATGTTTACTAGCCGGAGCCGACATTTTGACGGTTCCCGCCAATATCCTGCAAAAGGTCTGCGATCATCCGCTGACCGAGGCGGGAATGGCTACTTTCTTCGAAGATTCCAAAGCCTTCGAAAACAACGATCGCAAAGCTCTCGAACAATAAGCAATATTGCTTACATTACAGTTGGAAAATATCATAGAAACTTTTAAATAACTTCTTGTTAGGCAAAAGTTGCGCCCGCAGCTCAGATGGATAGAGCAACGGATTTCTAAAATGGATTTCTGGCTTATAACTATTGGATTGTCAATGCTTTACAACGTAAAAAATGAAGGATTTATGATTGGAATAGTAGTCCAATAGTAGATGGAGATATGACTGATAGAACATAGTTGGTGCGCAAAGTGGTGCGTAGCTTGGCACAGATAACAATGACGCAAAATTGACGCAGTGGGAGAGGGGGCGGATTATAAACACAATCATCTGTGATTTGCCAAGCTCAACTTGCTATATTACGGATGAAATCCATGCTCTCTTCCGAAGATAAATGCCTTCAATTTCAAATCTTAACAGCCGATGAATATTTGCCTGTTACGTAAATTATATCAGGGTAAATATGACACGCAATCTTCATCATTGGGGTTGGTGCAGTCGAGCCATCTTTCCACGAACATCATAAGATCGATGGTATCGACGATACAATCATGATTAAAATCAGCCGGATGATTGCAAGCTTCCGCCGAAAAAGCGTGGATTATGCCCCGGTCAGTACTGACTAACAAAAATCCGTTAGCCGCGGTCAGACTGCGAGCCCGGCCGATGACCGGTGCACTCCAAAGCTGCTCACCGGTAGCGGAGTTGAACGCCGCCACTTCGCCATCACCCCCGGCAAAGATAGTATCGTCGGCCATAATCAAAGAATAACGATAAACACTGGGTACGTTCCATTGTTGGGCACCGTTGCTGCGTTGGAGCTTAACCAAAGCGGTATCTGAGCAATAATAGGAATATGCGCCATTTACGATCAGGCAATTACCGTCCACCCGGGCAATCGACGCTCCCGGATCGTTTATATAACTGCCAGTGGAGCTATAAGCCGGACCGTTGGCAAAAGCGGTGCTCTCTATAATCAGGGCAAAGCAACCGGTAACTCCGACCGAGGTTTGCCCACCCCCGGTAGATTGACTGAACCTGAGCGGCTGACGCTTGCCGGCAGGGGCATAGAGCGATCCGTCTGCCGAGAGCAGATAACCCTGGCTGGGCCTGGATGGAGTGACTGTCCAGCCGCCAGAACCATTACCGGCACTGCGGGAACAAAGATATCGACTCAAACCCGTTTTGGCGCCGTTAAAAATCCCTGCTCCCCAGTAAACGCTACCATCTTCAACGAGCACTGACGTCCGCACAGGAGCCACAGAAGCCATTGTGCCATTGGCAAATATCAATTCCGGGCTGGAAGTCGCCCTGACCGGTGTCGGCCAAGAAGGCGTGCCGGTGGAGGCGTCCAGGCAATAGACATAACCGTCGTCACTACCGAAATATACCTTACCGTTATCCACACTGGGAGCAAACCGCACCGGGCCTCCGGTAAAGAATTTCCAGTTTTCCGAGCCGTCGGTAAGATTCAGGCTGGTAACTTTGCCACTGTTGGACGAGCCGAAATACACCGAATCCCCCACAACGACCACGTCAAAAGACTGGTCATTAAGCACGCGGGTTTTATGACCATACAAACCGTGCCAGAAGTTTTGCAGGGCGGGAGTCTCAGACCATGCCGGCCTGGGTGAGCGAAGAGTATCACGCACCCATACGGGATTAAGAGGCAGTTCGAACAGTTCGGTGGTAACGCCGCTGCGTTGGTTATCGTGCATATATGTCGGCCAATCTGATGCGTTGGCTGAACCGCAAACTACAAGGACAGCAACCGCGATCAATACCAGACGGTAAAACCGTAAACACCTGGTCTTCTCGAACAATCGATTGACCTTGCCGTCATGCTTTTTCATCGTAAACCTCGTTTATCTCAAAATGTGTTCATTTACATTCTTATGTTAATCAGGCATAAACACCATGGAAGCCTGCATGGTATAATCGCATTCGCATCCCGATGCACTTTCCGGAATCAATAATAATCCATTGGCGGGGATCATGTTTATCCAGCAGCCTGGGCGTATTTCCCCGGCCAGCGATTGTCCGGTGGTACTTCCCAGCGGATATAATTGGGGATTTCCGTTACGTCCGAACAGATGCGTCGTGCAACCCGATTGGGTTCCGCAACTTCCCCGCGATAAAGCGAATGCCGTAGCATTGCCGTTATTCAAGTCCACCTTGTAATAGCGCTGATAAATATAATCCCCCACAATCACGGGATGTTGGTCCTGTTCCCCGTGAGAACCGTTGGTGGCTCCGGTGTAATAATTGCTGGACCATGCCGAACTGCCATCACCGGCATGGTAAGCGTATTGCTCATATTGATACCCGGGGTTGTTCCAGGTGCCTGAAATAATTACCAAATCTCTGCCACTGTCATAGCTGAGGTAAACCACGTGTTGCAGGGGCAAGTTGAGCGGCACGGGCCAATTTCCGGTTGTAACTTCCGCCCCGGTGATTCGATTCAGCTTAACCAGATACTCGCTGCTTCCGGAAAACATGGTAGAGGCCTGTACCCGGCCGTCAGTGTCGCTGACCGCGGTGGAATTTCGGCTTTCGATGAAGTAGATATAGTCACCGCCGATGGCGATGCCGGGATTAATGATTACGCTGCTGGGGCCGCTCCTCTGATAACTCCAGAGCAAGCTTCCCGTAATCCGGTTCCGAGCGAAAAGATAACGACTTGTAGATATCGCTATATTATCATAATAAGCCTGGTCCACGTGAGAGCGACTGTGGCCAATCAAGGAAGCCCCCGGTTTTTGACCAGAGCCATAAATTTTGTCATCAACAACGGCGACATAACCCCAGTTGAGCGTTTCGCCTCCAACCTGAGGGGTAGTCAAATGAATCGTGGGATCGCCGTTTTTGACATCCAGCCCCACGCAATCGTCATTATATGCGACATAGACATAATCACTAGCCAGCGCCACCCAGCCGCAGTCTCTGAGGATAGCCACTCTCGCTGCGTTGGGGACCAGTACATCCCAATACCTGGATCCGTTATAGGCATCGAAAGCCATTAACCGTCCAAATCCGGGATTGGGCTCAGGTTGGGATACACCGATTCCATCGATACCGGGTGTGATAATAATTCCATCTTTACAAAGCGATGCCATCGGACGATTATGCCGGTCCACTATGTATCGCGGTCCCGGCTGACCATACCATAACACCTTCATGCTGTTCTGAATATTAGTCTCGGAGGAACTGGCGGTATTTGCGGGATTGGCATAATAATGTGTCCACTCACCTACCCCGGGCAAAGCCGCCCGGAGCACCTGCGACCACAAACCGTTGCCGTCATTAGTCGTGGTGTAGCTTACACCTCCATCGGTCAGCCAGCCCTCTAAGGTTGCCTGGGTGAGTGAGCCACCAGCAGGTCGGCCTAAAAACGCTACTCCGCCGGCCGGGCGCAACACCCGAAACATTTCCGCTGCCGAACCCGGGCAGGTTCCGTCGGCAATCATGGTATCCGAAACTATCAGATTGGCGGAGTAATCTCGACAATTCAAACTCGAAAGTGAACCATGGAGCACGGTTACTCGCACACCGTAAATTTCAGCGGCATCCAGATAATTTCGGGCGGCAGCGACCTTGGTCAGATTTTCTTCAAATCCCACAATTTTCAAGTCGCTCCGTTTGGCCAACTCATAGGCCAATTGTCCCTCATTACAGCCATAAACAATACATACACCTTTGGTGATTCCGGTAGTATCCAGAATGTGTTGAGCGGCCTGGGCGTAGTTCAACGGGTCATCCGGATAAGGCGAAGGACCAGCCGGAAATATACCGGGACCATAATCGAACGCGGAGAAGAACTCGGAGGTTGCTGTGTTGTCGGAACCGACAATAATGCGGAAGCTATAATTAGTTACCGGTTCTACGGGTATGGTCAACTGATGATTCGTTTTGGGTGTAGCATCTTCGGCCTGTTTATTCAGATCAGGAGTCATTCCGTATTCGACCTTTGAGGCTACTGCGGTATCGGTTTTCCAGTGGAGGGTAACTTCGCCTTCATTGGTGAATTGAACGTAAGGCCCCACGGGAATCTCGATGGTTGCCGCGTCAGCATACGCGATCAAAAAGCCGCAAGCCATCAGCGCTACACCTGCCCATATTAAAGTCCTGAACATTTCATTCTCCTTGGTCGGTCCTATAGCAAATCATCCGCTGGTTTCTTGCTTTTAAAAAATGTACCTTCAAGGGCGCGGAGGCTATGGTATTGTCACATCCAGCCAGTATGAAGCAAATACGGCATAATCCCGCAAATCCACATAGCAGTTCTCATCATAATCCATCGGCAGATACCCCCAGTCACCGCAGGTTAATTCGTTATCGGTAACTACAGCGGTAACACTGCGGATGCTCAGTCCAGTATAGTCCTCGTCCTCCGTCGTCAGGGTGTGCAAGATGATCGTTTCATGGGGTGTTTTACCTTCATATTCTTCGTCGTCATCGGCGGTAACAGAAACGGTCTGGGCTGTATCCCAGTTAGCAGGGGTAAATGTGAGAATTATCGGGCTGCTGGTGGGTCCCTGGGCGCCGCTGGTGATAGTTATCTCAGTATCGCCCGGAGTAACGGTAACATCCACGTTCATGGAGGGTGCTGTTTTAAGAACAAGGGTATAATTATCCGCAGCGTCACCTTCGGTTACCTCCGTTGTGTCGTCCGATTCAACCACTATTACTGCCGGTACTCCCCCGATGGGGCTGTTATTATAAAGATAATTCACCTCTGTCTGGCTCAAAGCCCGGTTCCATACAGCAACCTCATCGATGGTGCCGTCGAGGTAATGAGTTTCGTTATCGTCATTGTATCTGCCGATCTCAAAACCGTCGGTGCCCAAAGGATTCCAATCTATGTTACCGGAGTTTGAGGTGGTGTGTGCGTTTCCGTTAATATAGAGAATCTGCTGTGAGCCGTTGTAGGTACCTACGAGATGAATCCACTGCCCGGTGGGATTTCCCGCTACACCAAAATAGATAAACCCGCCGTCGGCTTTGACGCCCCAACTTAGATCGCCACCAGCTCTGGTATGAAGGACATAGCCCGCCTCGGTGGAGCCGGTATCGTGGACCCAGCCGGCGATACCAGCATAATAAGTGTAATTGTCTAATTTAATCCAGGCCGAGACGGTAACTGCACTGGTGGGTCGAAGAGAAACGTCGTCGCCGCAATTGATATAATCGTTAGAACCGTCAAAATCCACTGCGTTGCCGAAACCGGTCTGGCCTGAAACTCTGGATGGATTGTTATGCAATAATCCATCATTGCCATAGGTAGAATTATCCACAACGGAATCACCGGAGGCCTCATCCATAGGCCAGTATCCGACCAATCCATCCTGTATGTCTGCCTGGCTTATCGCCGACAATGCAAAGCAAACATATAAAATCATTAATACCAAAAACTTACTATTGATAAGTTTGTCATTTTTCATTCCGGATTAACCTCTACCTATCAGGAGTGAATATATTACAGGTAGTCATATTTGGTCGCAAACCTTATCTCCTCTTATATATTTTACAGATATCGGAAGTGGAAGTCAAGTGCATTAACGAAAAAAAGAAAGCACGCAAGTGTTTAGATGCAAAAGATTTATGGTATTACCACAGCAGATATTATGAAACAGTAATTTTTTACTTAATTTACTTGACACAATCGCCCGAATGAGTTATAAAAGACCTTAAGGATAGAGGAGTAAACTCTCAAGTAAGCAAAGGCAGGAAAGATTGTGAGGAAGGGCATATTTGGTCATGCAGTCCCTTTTTGGGATTTACTGGTCGAGAACGGGGGGTTTGTACCTTCGGTCTTTCCTCAATCAAATTTCTAGATGTTCAAGCTCGGCACAAATTTCATCTTTACAATATAGTCCGATATAAAACATTTTTTGCGGAATAATCGCAGGTAATTTCCGAACTTCGTTTTATTTAATTGTAGTTTTAGAGAAAGCGCATCTTTCCCGCATTTAATGGTATATGTTTTGGAACGTATTTTTTTGGGTAAGAAACAATGACTGAAATACCTGGTGTCTTGTTTGGTTAAGGCACATAAGGAAAGGTAGCATTGCAAAAAAAAAGGAGTAAGAACGATGAGAACAAACATGAAGACAATTGGATTAATGAGCATCATGGCTTTGACGCTGGGATTCTGCTTGGCTGGTCCGGCCTTGGCTATCGATGTCCCGATCACGGATGCCAGCTTCGAGGATGCCGCGATACCCAATGGTAGCTGGTCATACGTCAATTACAACAGCACCGGCTGGTGGTGTTCTAGTGGCGCAGCCAGCGGCTCCTGGATGGGGAGAAATTATGTCAACGGCTATGGGTATCCGCAAGTGGGCCATAACAGCCCTTCATATACGGAATTTAATAACCAGTATTGCACCCAGGCACTGGATGCAACCTACGAAGCAGGGTTGGAATATACCCTTACTGTCTGGGCTACGGTCCACAATTACGCAGACCCGGGTCAGCGGATTTACGGTTATTTTCTCAATGCCGACGGCTATAACTTACTAGACCCTATGCCTGTGAATGCTACAACAACACTTTATGATTCTGGCCCCAATGTTATCCCAGATACATCGACTTTTAACTGGTATAAGTATGAATTTACCTATGTTGCCACCAGTGCAGATGATGGATCTAAAATCGGCATCGCGTTTTGGGGTGATGGTGAAACCAATTTTGACGACGTGAGCCTTGTTGCTCAACCACCGGTAGTGATGGTGCTTCCTAACTTGATAGACATTGCTGAAGGGGGTGCTACCGATACCTACGATATTACCCTGCTTAAAGATCCTAACGACGGTGTGGCAGAAGGCAATCCCGGCCAGGCCGAAGTTACGGTTTCGCCAGACGCCCAGAGTGATGTTGGAGCCGGGGCCGGCGTGGCAATTGTTCTGACATTTACCGCCAAGGATATTCCGCAGACCGTTACCGTAACGGCTGTGGATGATACCGATCTTGAAGGAGATCACGATTCAATAATTACTAATACTGTATCCTCTGCCGATTTGACTTTTAACGGCATTGTTAAAGTGGTAACCGCTAATATTACAGATAATGATGTTCCGGGTGTTACAATAACAGAAACCCCAGCAGAACCCAACGACTGGACCTATGTGGATGAGGCCGGGACTATTATTGATTCTTATACTATTGTGCTTGATTCCAAGATGCAAGCAGACGATGAACCGGGGAATCCTGATCCTAATGATGTAGAGATTATCGTGGAGCCTAACCAGTATGACGGCACCCCGCAGGATGATGTACGAATCTGCACAACTTTGGGTGGCACTTACGTTCCGGGCACTATTACCTTGACCTTTACCAAAGACAACTGGAATACGCCGCAGACGATATATGTCAAGGGTGTGCAGGATGCTTATGTGGAGCCCTTCGATATTCAAATCATCCGTCATATAGTGGTTGACAATGGTACCAGCTATGATGCGAGTATATTTACGGCGGGTGCACCGGATGTGACTGTCTATATCGGTGACGACGACGGCACATATGCTTTGAATGACGGCATTCGTTTATTGCTGGATTATGAAGATGCCCAACTGGGTCTGGATACCTCCGGCAGCGGTGCCAACGGCCGCCCGTTTGGCGATCCGACAGCGGGCACGGGTAAGATGGGCAACGGTCTGGTTCTTGACGGTGATGATTATCTGAGTTGCAGTGATCCGAATGTGCTGCAGCCTACCAAGGCGATTACCCTGGCGTCCTGGGTTAAAGCTGACGACTTTAACGCCTACGCGGCTGCCATTAGCAATCTCTACGATAGTGGTTCTGTCGAATCCGGGTATTTCCTGGGAGCGTGGACCAGTGGTAATTATGCATTCACTCTTGAGGGTGCCACTAACGGTCAGGTACTTACGGGGCAGGGAGTCGCTGATCAATGGAACCATCTGGTGGGTACGTTTGACGGTACTACTGTAGTATTTTACATCAACGGTGTACCTGTGGCTTTTGCGGCTCGAAGTGTTGATATTAATCATAACAATCCTCACAATATCGACGGTACGAGTATTGGAAGATTCAAAGATAACAACGAAGATGAACGTTTCCCTGGTACGCTTGACCAGACGGTAATGTGGGATCGTGCTTTAGGCATTACGGAAGTTTTGGCGCTTTATAACGCCGGTGCCGGCACCGCCCTTTCGGGTAAGGAAGGTATTATCATCAGGGAATCCGGCGGAACGACAGATGTAAGCGAAAACAGCGCCGG
>JAFGSR010000128.1 GCA_016934515.1 Sedimentisphaerales bacterium | reverse complement strand
CTGCTCCCGGGCTTTTCCCAAAGCCGGCAGTAAAATACTCATAAGAACACTGATGATCGAGATCACCACCAGCAGCTCAATAAGTGTAAAAGCCTTGACTTTTGGCTTTGCTTTTACCATTTTTTCAGCCTTGCCTAAGTTTTCGTTCGTTGAATAAAATCGCCGCGGGCAGTCAGGGTTTCAGCCATTGCTCGGCAAAATTGACAAAATCCCGATAATTAATAGCACCGTCGTTGGGATCGCTGATATCACAACGCCCGTCCCAGCCCGAACCATCATCAATGCTCATCCACGACTGCGCAAGAATATATAAATCCGCCAAATTAACCTTGCCGCTTTTGTCAAAATCCGCCGAGAGCACGTTGATAATCCCCACCGCGTCCCAGTCCGCCCCGCCTCCGCCGCCAAGTTCCGTGTTGGCGTTGCCGTCCGAGATGCGATGATTTTCACTGCACTGTTCGCAGAAAAAATAAGTAGCCTGATCAAAATTGTTTCCCCCCGCCGGTGGCGAAATAATGTCCCGGATGCGCACAAAATTGATAATGTTCGGATCCACCAGCCCCGCGACAACTTCAGCCGTGTTCAGCAAATCTTCCAGATCAAAGCCAGTTCCTTCCCGCTGATCGAGCGGAACATAATGACCGATGTAATTGCCCGCCAGATTGTAAACATTGTTGGGCTCGATGTTGGTGTATTCGTCATGATCGTCCAGGTAAACGCTCGGAAAAGTTACCCAGTTCTCACCGTCGGTGGACACGTCAACGTAACCCAGTTCGGCAAAAATCGTACCTCCGCCGCCGGTAACCGAAAAGGCGTTTTCCCAAACCGCAAAATCAGGCCCCGCACCGTTGTAAATCGGGTAATCGAATCCAACGGTAATCGACCCGCCCGCCGGATAACCAATCGCCCAGTTAGCATCCACCGGCCCCAGAATGTTCGTTGCCGGACTTTGCCCCTGCGCTTCCACCACAAAACTGGCCCACGCCACCGCCGCGTCGGGAGTAACACCGTGCTCCGCAAAAGGCCCCGCCCAAACCGCACCAACCATGACGCCGCTCAGCAAAGCCATAATAATCACCATCAAAATTGTATTATGGTTGGACAACTTAAAAACCTTTTCGCTTTCTGTTCCGCAAAGCCGCAATCCCCAGCCCAACCAACGCCAAACTCGTCGGCTCCGGCACGGAAATCTCCGCGATGCCGTAATAAGCCCGCGTCTGAACCCAGTTACCCGAATCCGGAGGATCCTCAACCCATGATGCCGCACCGTCCAGCAGGAAAAAATCACCACCGGAAGTAATGTCGCCTTCACTGGCAATCATGGTAAACCAGTTTCCCAGAGCACCCGTGCCGTCAACCAGTTGATTGTAACCGGTCGAACCATCCCAGATAGCCGCGTAAGACGTGCCGGTGCCGTAATCGTTGGCGGTAAAAATAACGTTCCCCGCCGCGTCCACCTCAGAATCTCCGCCCCCGCCCACCGCAATCTCCGCCAACACCGCCGCGTCCGCCAGCGACAAACTCAAAGCCCCAATAGCCGAACTGACCTGAGCCGCCGAATAAGAAATCAATTTGTTGTCCGCTTCAAACTGATCATCCACCAGCCCCGTGGTTGCATAAAACAGATTGCCCACGCTGTCAATCCCCAGTCCCGCCGAATAACCGCCGATGTCAGCAATTTGATCGTGACCGTCGCCGCCGGAAGTATCCAGCAGCCAGATGCCGTTGGGCGCGCCAAAAGTGGTGCTGTTCGTGCCGGACACAAAAGAATTTCCGCCGTAAAACTCCAGATCATAATTACCTATCAGCGTGGCTTTTTGAGACCAGCTTTGGCTGCCCAGGTCAACCTGATAAATCCGGTCGTCGCCCGAACCGTCGTTAGTGGTAAACCCCACCCATACCGAACCGCCGGACGGATCAACTTTCACAAAACTGTTGAAAATATTCGAACCGGCTGTGTAGCTGTCCCCCGGCACTCCCAATGCCTGAATGACAGAGCCATCCTTGTTATAAACATTTAGCGTCCCGTCCGCCCAGGCATAAACCACACCCGCCGAAACATCGTAACTCTCAATAAATCTCGTCGTAACAATATCGTTAGCCTGATACCCCGCCGCCGGCGTGCAAAACACCGATGCCGCGTAAGATCGGTCCGCCGCCACCCACAGCAACGCTGTTACTAAAATCCCCAGACCTGCATTTCGTAATTTCAACATCAACATTTTCATTTTCCTTTTCTCCTTCTTTGTCTTAAACGTATTTCAGTTCGGCCATCCCGAACAAATTCATTTTTCAGACAGCGCTGATTTATCATATCCGTCCGTCGAATATGCAATTTTTTAAAAAGGGGAAAAGGGCAAGAAACCGGCAAGTGACGTCCCTTTTCCCACCTTGCGAGGTCAATGTCTCCTGTAAAAAATCTGCATAAAAATACATCATCCCAAAGCCCGCGCCACTGGCGCACAAAAAAAGCCTTCCGCTTCGTGAAAAGCGAAAGGCTATTTGTTTAATAACTGGCCCATCAGCCAAAAATCCCAGCCGATGGTTTAAACGCCCGACTCAGTCCTCGAAGTCTTTTACGTTCCAACAAAATTTTCAAAAAACTGACAGCAAAAAATTCACGCTGGAACTAAAATTGGCTGGCTTGCGACAGGTCTTCTGACTTTCGTTCATCCTACTTACCGGCCTTCCCATCCAAAAGGACAGTGGCACAAATCGGCTTTCGTCACGATCACAGCGGCGGGTCCGTGACGGTTTCTCACCGTCTTCCCTTTTAAGGCTCTTCCGAGCCGCCTCAAACCGTTTCATATTTACTTGTCAATTGCTACACTTCTAACACCTGCCCGAAATCCTGTCAACAGATAAATTAAAAAATCATCCCTTTCAAAAAAAATGACAATTTTTGCCGAAACTTCCCTTTGATTACTTAGTCAGATTCAACCTCAATCTTGATCATTTCCTTCCGGATTCATAATCCGTTGGGGACGACTATTCACTTCGTTATTTGTCATTCGTCATTAAATCGCCCGTTGAGGCACGACCTTGTCGTGACTGATCATCTTGCCGCGGCGTAGCCATCGCGAAGCCGGGTCGAATTTCGTCATTCCGTGCCGGGCTCTCCGCTTCGCTTCGTGTCGTCATTATCTTATGATATTGACGCACCCAAACCTCTGGCTCACAATGGTTTGGGTAAAAAAAAAAGTGACCCCGACGGGATTCGAACCCGTGTTGCAGGGATGAAAACCCTGTGTCCTAGACCTGGCTAGACGACGGGGCCACTAAATTTAAGACAGGTTTTTTAACCAGATGGGAAGCTTTTGTCAATCAAAAAACTGTGTTTTTCACTTTAATCACTCAAATTCGGCCCGGAATTCCCCAGATACCGGTGCCGTAACCACCCGATTCCTCCCCGACCGCTTAGCCGCGTACAAGGCGTTGTCCGCCGCGTACAGCACTTCATCCAGGTTCAGCCCCTCTCGCAGCTGGGCCACCCCAAAACTGGCTGTAATCGGCTCTGGAACCTCTCCCACGGGAATATCTTCCATATAACCCCGCAAACGCTCTGCCAACTGCTCAGCCGCCCAGGCGTCACTGGCCGGCGCCACCACCAGAAACTCTTCCCCGCCCCAGCGTCCCACCACATCAGGTTTTCGCAGGTTAAACCGCAAAATCGCCCCTATCTTAGCTAACACCTTATCACCCGCGTCGTGCCCGTAACGATCGTTTATCCGCTTGAACAGATCGATGTCAATCATGATAACCGACAATGGCTGACGGTAACGGCGGCTACGCTCGATCTCGGCATTCAGCAGATCGTTGATCGCCGAACGGTTGTAAAGGCCCGTCAACTGGTCCTCCCGCGATAATTGCAGCAACTGCCGATGCGCATCTTCCAACGCCACATGTGCCGATACGTCCCGAAAAACCTCCACCGCTCCCATTACCTCTCCCGCCTCGTCTCGCAACGCCGAAATGTGCGACTCAATCGGAATCCGCTGACAGTTCTTCCGCTGGATGTAACCCTTCCAGGTACCCGGCATACCCGTCTCCAACACCATCTCAATCCCGCACCGACCCGCTTCCTGTCTTTCAAATTCCTTTTCCGATCCGAACAGCGTTTTTCGACAGTGTTTGCCCAGCATCTCCTCACTCGAAAACCCGCTGATCCGGGCACAACTTTCGTTCCAGTAAGAAATAAACCCCTGGTTATCCACCGTAAATACCGCATCGAACAGACAGTCCAGCAACGCCTTGTAAAACTCACCGGTTAATTGTTTGGTTGATTCTGTTTTCATCTGATACCCCGTATAGTCCAATAACCCGCAGTAGCATTCGTTCCTACACACTTACCTTATCGGCCGTTTTCGCACCCAACTTACTAATACTTTCCTCCCTTTGATCTTATGGATTGAACATGACCAAACCTGCGTTAGAACCGCTAAATATTTAGCCCCGCGTTTTACGCGGGGTTTGGACTAACATATTCAAATATTATGCGGTACTATGCTTCAAATTATTATTCCTCGAAATGATTAAACTGCCCTGATCGCCCCGGGTGGCCTGCTCAAGTACTCTTGAGCATGATTTCCCATATTTAGCCCCCGGTTTCACCGGGGGTCCAAACGCCGCCGATCACCAAGCCATCGAGTTCGGGTGGCACCGCCAAGTACTCTTGCCGGTGGTCGGTACTTTCCCAACCCAACACCGCCCCGACTTGTCATGCCCGCCGTGCCAGCGCCCGTCGCGGCAGGCCCGACTTGATCGGGCATCCAGTATTAAAAACTTCATTACCTTCATGCTCTTCATGGTAAAATCTCTTCTGTGTTTTTTGCGGCTATTATGAAATCAACATCTCGATTATCCTCTTAGCCGCTTCATCCAAGTTCATGTTATACAGATCAAGGGCGTCATCATCATCTATGCAAATACCAAAAGCCTCTTCAATATCACAAAACGGCTCTGTTCCTTCAATGTCATCCGGCGGATCATCCGTTGGCCACATCAAACACATCTGCTGCGAGTCATAGGAATTTTCCCTGTTTCGCCGCCGGTGCTTATCATAAATCTTATACAGAGTTTCATACTTCGTTTCGAAAGTTTTCATTATGATAATTTTCCGGTTCTTCCATAACTCGCTTATCAATTAGCCCTGAAAGGGCGAAATACAATTTCACCAACAAATTCTGCAAAAACCAGCATTGACGTCTTAATCATCAAAACAATCTACTTGGTTGAAAAAATGAATTCCTTCATGCTCTTCATGGTAAAATCTCTTTTGTTTTTTTGCGGCTATTTTTTTCCTGCAAAACTATAAAGAAATCCTACCTGCCCAAAAACACGCTGTCCGCCTTATATGCTTTAACTTAGTGCATCTCGTATTTCCTGGATTTGCTCTTCTGTTGCATTTTCGACAGGGCTTATGTGAACGATGTTGTCTTCATATCCTATGCCCACTCCAATCCTCTTTGAGTATAGAAATTGAAATGTTTCCATCGCATCCTCATCATTGGCGACAAAAACTAATTTCTCATTACGTGTATCTTCTTCGTAACTAACAGCCATCTTTTTTCCTTCCAAATTTTACTTTTCCACAAAACCACCATCTCTGTTTTACTCGGTTCGCCGTTCTCGGTAGGTGTTTTCCAGCCAATGTACACCCTGATTCTCACACTGCCTTATTGCATTCCATGTGATTATTAATTCTGTTATTCGATATTCCTGATTTTGTCATTCACTTCGTCAAGGAATCCGCCCCGCACTGCGATTTGCGAGAATTGTCCGTTGTCGTTCTTGAACCAGCCTGAGAAAGTTATGTGAACAATGTCGATCCTACCAGAGATTAAATCTCCCCGTTGCTGCCACACATACTGATCGGGATTAACAGTGCTTGCTGGACGCAACGACAGAATGATTTCAATGCAGTTATCCGGCATGGAACCTTCGTCTCCATCCGGTCCATCTGATGCTTGCCAAAAGAAATCCTCAGTCTCACCTGCCGAGAGAGCGTTATTTACCTCCTGTTGTGTCCATGGGTGGGAGTGGTATGCCCCAAGGTAGTTTGCGTCTGACACATCCAAAGTCGCCCATGCATTGTGAAGGAGTTGTTCAAACGGGCTTCGCCCTGCTTCGACAGATGACATGTCCCGCTTCTCAATAATCTGGGTGGTTGTGGCGAGGCTGGCACGGAAGATGTCTCCATCTTTGTTGCCCCACACGCTGCCAAGGCATTCCGCGCAGATTTGACTACCTTCGCTATTGGTGTACTGAAACAATTCGTAAGCTGTTAGGATTGAGTTTTTTCAGAATGGCTCCATGATCTCAATATGCATATTTCACTTCCTATCTGTATAAGAAGTCTCCTCATCTTCTTGTCCTGTACCCTAAAATCTTTCACGTCAATTATTTGCTTTACCTCTCACTTTTTTTATAGCTTCTTCTTCTTACTGTGAAAGCCAAAGGGTTGTTTGGGTTTAGCTTCTTCAGCTATCATACACTTCAGAACAGCAAAAACCTGCTGAAATTTTTCATCGTATTTCCGTTCCATCGATTCGATTTTGCGACGCAAAAGAGCGTTGGTAGCCAGAATTTGCCGCAGTTTGACAAATGTCCGCATAATAGCGATATTGACCTCAACCGCACGCTTGCTCCGCAGAACGCTCGAAAGCATCGCCACACCCTGCTCGGTGAAAGCATAAGATTATGGCCACCTAATGACTTGCGAGAAGCTATCACATTTTGTGATAGCAAGACTGTAACTTCTTTATCTGTAAGCTGATACATAAAATCAGATGGAAACCGCTCAATATTACGCTTAACTTGCTGCCTCAAAGCAATTGGCTTCACCCCATAAAGATCAGCTAAGTCTTTATCCAGCATCACCTTTTGCTGGCGAATTATATATATGCACTGCTGGATTCGCTCGTTTGGAATAATTAAACTTGTTTTCTTGGGCATTTTTTTCTCTTACACTAAGTAAAAGTAGAATGGGGCTCGCCCCACCGATTTCTTCTTACCGCAATGCCTTTCTTAGTTTTTGAGTGCCATAATAATCATATTTATGTCTTAGTTGTGAAAAAATCAGTGATACAAACCAACAACTTCTTGTTTTTTATGCACGATTATTATTTTGCATCGTCATAATATGTTAATAATTAATGCTTTGTGAATTTTCGGCCTCTTCATGAACTTCACGAGCTTCATGGTTAAATTAAAATCCTGAGCATCCTGTCAATATTTCTCTGCGACTTCTTGCCGCGACGGGCTTGCCCCGGCGGGAGCGTCTTTGCGTAAGATATATCAAATAAAACAATTTCTTATCTTCTCCGCGTCTTGGCGTCTTTGCGTGAGATATATATTTTATTCCTTACACCGCTTAAACACTCAGATTATCCCACTTAATTCCCACCTTCTTAAGCGCATACCCCACTTCCTTAAGATAATTATCATAAGATACCATCCAGTGAAAGCCCTTCGTCTTCGCAACCAACTCATCGCAGTCGCCGTTGATCTTGACATCGATCTGCGATCGGCAAATATCCAAAAACGGATTATCCAGAATCTCTCCCTCGAAGCCCAGCCACACCTTACCGTCAAAGTCCGGATCGATCACCGTAATCTTCTGACCGACCTTCATCTCCACCTTGGGCGCCGCTCCATAATCCGATTCGAAATGCGTCAAAATCTTCGCCGGCTCACATTTCTTGCCATCCATCATCCGCGGTGCCGTACAATGGGCCAGCGTAACCACGCCTTCATGCGGATAAGTCGGATCATTCAAAAACACCGGCAACGACGAAATATGATGCAGCAATATCCCCGACGGTATCACCACAAAATCAGACTCACAAAACGCCGTGTACCCCGAATCATTCAAAAGACTTAGCGGCAAACACGCCGTCGTCTCCGCCACCCCCATAATCGTACCCATACAGTTATTTATCGTAAACGCATCCGTCTTGGCCTCGTCCAGCAAACTCTTGAAAACCTCCGTTAGCAAAAATCCGTTGTTGACAAATTTCATATCCGTATCGAGGCTTATTCCTTTTTGCTTGATATAGTTTTTGGCTTCCTGCTCGCAACGTTTCACCAACGCCGTATTCTGCCGCGCCTTTTTTATCATCTCACCCAACAACTTGTAATCTACCGTCTGCAGATCCATCTTCCACTGATTCCGGGTCAGCTCGGGCGCTTTCCTGCCTCCGACGCCCCAGCCGGACGGCCCTCCTACCGCCACCACCTTTTTACCCATCGCATTCTTCAAGCCATACAAACTCCGCAGCCGCCACTTCATCTCCTCCATATTATCCACCACCACATCCTGGTGATCCATACCCGCCTGGCCGTACTCATCCACCGTTTTACGCAGATAACGGTTGTGCGCTATCTCGTACCAAAGGTAAACCGGACCCGACTTATGCCGCACAAACATGATTGTCCACTTTTGCGGATCCGTCAGCTTTTCCAGAACATCCAGCCCCGAAGTCGCCGCATACAACAGCAATACATCATGATCTCCCTTTGCCACCTGCGCCGCTTGCCCCGCGTCGTTCAGCGTAACCAGCGGCAGAATATCCATGCCAAATTCGCTCTCTGACTCCAGCTTATCCAACTCGCGTTTAATACGCTGTTTCTCGTTCTCAATATCTTCCTGCTTTTGAAATCCTCCCCAGTTACGCCACGATGTCTGCGGTCTCCGCTGAGGCACTGCCGCCGTCAGCACCGGTTGAACCCGCAAACGCAAAGCCTTCGCCGGCACAAAATTCGAGTCAGCCGTTGCACCCATACTCATCTTCGCCAGGGACGACAACGCAAAACTGCCCGCCGCCAATCCCATTCCCACACCCGTAACAAACTCACGACGATTCAGATCCCCACACGACTTAGACATACAACAACCGCACCCAGCCGAATGGTCATGTGTATTTTTCGAATCCATAATTGTTTCTCCTGTTTGATGACCTGTATAAAATTAAACTAACACTTTCCCCCTCATTATTACTGTGACGCATTTTGCACCACGTTTTTAATTTGCTCAATCATCCGCGACGACGGATAAGATTCTTCGCCTGCAATAATTTTTTCGATCTGACTCCAACCGGTAACCACATGCACCGTCCCCGGCAGCGGCTCCAGATCACTGATCATTTTTTCCAGTTCAACCTGCGTTGCCTCCGGCGGAATCTGGATAATCACAATTGCCGTAATCGAATTTTCATGGTAAGCCAGCCCGTCGGAAATTTTGTCACCGATGCCGAATCGAATATTATGAAATTTCTCCTTAAGCGACCGAATCATTTCACTTTTGTAAACCTTACTGCCTTTGAGAAAAGTACTTACGGTGGACATCAGCACCGGCCCTTTTGGGTAATTGTG
This sequence comes from Sedimentisphaerales bacterium, assembly GCA_016934515.1. Lineage (GTDB taxonomy): Bacteria > Planctomycetota > Phycisphaerae > Sedimentisphaerales > SM23-30 > JAFGSR01. The sequence goes on along the minus strand of JAFGSR010000128.1, from coordinate 9,610 downwards.
CTCAGTCAGCCAGCTTTTGCTCTTCGGCCCAAAGTAATCCGGTCGGTGAGTAAGATAAATAAGGGTATTATTTGTAGATATATCGTTCAAAACCGCCGCGGAATCGGTCATGGGAACGGGGTTGCCGATGAGCACGGTTTGGAAGCCGGATGCCACGATGGTCTTGTCCATGTCCACCAGGATGATCGGGGTCTCCGGCTCGCGACAACAAACCACTAACTCCCTTGGCGCCGGGGGTTTAGCTGACAAACCGACCGGGTGTACTTTGGCGGTGAAGCGGTAGTTTCCGGGCTTTGAGGGTTGAAAATTCACGCTAGCCAGGCCATGTTGATCGGTCTGGGTGATTTTGAAGAGTTTGTCGTTTTGGTAAAACTTAACGATATAGCCGGGCTGCGGTTTGAGAAAATCACCGGCGAGCAACTGAGCTTTTAGCTGAACCTGCTCGGCCGGCAGAGCCAGAGAATCCATAACTGTAAACAGATAAGTACTTTGCGTGCCCAGCAGGGCGGTTTGGGCGCCACAGCCAGATAAAAAAGTCGGTCCTAAAATCAGGACCAATGTCAGCCATTTCTTCATGACAGGTACACCTTAATTTACCTTTTAGTGCATCTTATGCCGTTAGAAGGGTAAAATCAACGTTATTATATTTCTGGCCGGGAGGTTGCACGATCAGCAGCGGTGAGATAATATATTGGTGAAGTGAAATTCGATAATCTGGAAAGGGGTATGGCATGAGATCGGAAAAACGGCTTTTCTGGTGTATTACGGTGGTTTTGGTGGGTCTTTGCGGCTGCGCGGGACCTCGGATTACGGTGAGGCATGAGTTGCCGCGAGTGGTTGATCTGCCGGAGGACAGCAGGTTTGTAGCTGATGGTGATTTTTTGGTGCAAGGTTATGACAGCCAAGAAGTTACGAAGAAGCTGAAAGAGGCGATTGCCGAGCGATTCAGTGGATTTTCAGGAGATTCGGTGATTGAGGTAGGGGGGCGGGTGGTGATAAGTCATGAGGATCATCTGTCGATGCGGCAGGTGAGTATGTGGAATTATAAACTCCGGGAGGAGATTATCAAAGAGGTTGACAGCTTAGTGCGGCAAGTTGATGTGGCGGTGGAGTTTACGTTGATGCGAGCCGGGGCGGAGCCGGTGGTGATTGCGGTTCGGCACGAGTACAGTTCTCGGGGCGATCCGCGGGTTTGGGGTGAGTTGGGGATGGAGCGGGTGGATGATCCGGATAGGGTGCCGGCGGTGGCGGAAATAGTGGAAGATCTGTTAAGTGATTGTGTGGAAACGCTTTATGGGATTGTGGCGGGGGTGGAATTGGTTGAAGAAGTGCAGATGAGGGCAACGCTGAACAGCGCGGCGGGGCAGGGGGCGGCAGCAGCGGAGAAGGGGGATTTTGCCGGGGCGATAGATCATTTGCAGGCGGCACATGAGCAGAATCCCAAGGATGTAAATGTAGCGTACAACCTGGCGGTGGTGTTGGAAGCGGCAGGGCGGCTGGAGGAGGCGTTAGCTAAGTACCTGTTAGCAGAGGAACTTAGCGGAGGGGATGAACAGATCCGCAAGGATGCCGAGCGGGTTGAAAAGGTGCTTTGGCAGAGAGAAGCAGCGAAGTAAGAGAAGAAAGCCTGAAGCCTGAAGCCTGAAGCCTGAAGCCTGAAGCCTGAAGGATGACGTAAGTTGTTATTTTAGGTGTCTCAAAAACGGCCACATTATTAGATATGCAGTGTCCAATATGTGGCTGAAAATGAGGCGCTAAAAGTGGGCCAAAAGTTAGAAAAGATGAAATTCAGTCAAAAAACAGGGGCGAAAGTTGGGTGGTTTTGGGGTGGTTTTTGAAGAAAGTTGGGGCAAAGTTAGTGTTTTTTGCAGAAAGTTACGATTTTTGAAAAAGGGCCTGTCGCGCTTTTGGACACATTTATTTTTGGATAAAATTCACGTAAGACACTTATTGACAATGGATTACGAATATTTACGCTGAATGAAACAAATTATGGCTTTTTGGGCTGCCCAGGCGGGGAAAATATAAATTTAAACTGACATTTTGGCCGCGAAAAAAATCAGGTCGATCTTGTTACAACTAAATTTTATCCGCAGATTAACGCGGATTAACGCAGATTTTAAAACAGCTACAGAGTAAGATAAGATGTTAAAGAAAAATATTTTTTAAGACAGGATTGACAGGGCAGGCGGGGATATGATATAAGGACAATATAGACATATAAGTACAGTATATTGCCGGGCAGGAACTGCCCGGGCTACGGTGTTTGGCGATGGCAGACGACCACCCCCAAGGGTATTTGGCGGTGCCACACAGCCTGGAGTTAATAATGAAAATCAGAAATGAAAAGTTGTCGGATGTTGAAGCGATAACGGAAGTTACGAAGGCGGCGTTTAAGGATTGTCCTTATGGCAATCATACGGAGCAGTTTATTATTCAGGCGTTGCGGGCAGCGGATGCTCTGGATGTTTCGCTGGTGGCGGATGATGAGGGAGTTGTGGTGGGGCATATTGCGTTTTCACCGGTAAAGATTTCCGGTAAAGATGGGTGGTATGGTATGGGTCCGATCTCGGTTCGGCCGGATCGTCAGCGGCAGGGGATCGGCAAAGCGTTGGTTAACGAAGGGCTGCGTTTGCTGAAAAAGGCTGATGCGAAAGGGTGCGTTCTGGTGGGTGATCCGAAATATTACGAACAGTTCGGATTCAGAAGCCAGCCGGAATTGATTCTCGAAGGTGTTCCGCCGGAAAATATGCTGGTGCTGGGGTTCGGCGAAAACCAGGCCCAGGGGAAAGTGGAGTTTCATGAAGCGTTCGGAGCCACCAGTTAAGGGTGAACGTAGCGAGAAATGTGAGATGTCAGTATGAATAAATTTATGGTTTTTATTCTGTCAAGTATGTTTTTGCTGTCCGTAGCTTACCAGGCGGATGCTGAATCCCCAAAACGGTTGCAAATTGTCGATTCGCTGGAAATCGAACAAGTTGAATCAAGCTTTCCGGTTGGGTTCACGCTGATGACGCAGGGGAAACGTCAATATGTTGCGTACTATGATGCTAATCATCAGATGACGGTTGCCTACCGAGAGGTTGAGTCAAGGAAATGGGAATACAAGCGGCTCGATGAAAAGATCGGTTGGGACAGCCATAACAGGGTTACTATGGTTGCAGACAACAAAGGTTATCTGCACGTGAGCGGGAATATGCACTGTGTGCCGCTGGTGTACTTTCGCAGTAAGCGGCCTTGGGATATCGCCAGCTTAGAGAGGGTCGTCAGTATGGTCGGGAAACAGGAGCAAAGAGTTACCTATCCGAATTTTATGCTTGGGCCGAACAACGAATTAATCTATCATTACCGTGACGGCAGCAGTGGGTCGGGCAGCGAGATTTATAATGTATTCGATAGCGATTCGATGAGTTGGAAGCGGTTGCTTGATACCCCGCTTATTGACGGTGAAAAGAAGATGAATGCCTACATGACAGGCCCATCGAAAGGGCCGGACGGGTGGTTTCACTTAGGTTGGGTATGGCGAGATACTCCGGACTGCAAGACCAATCACGATCCGTCTTACGCGAGAAGCTGTGACCTGATACACTGGGAGACTGTCGAGGGAAAGAGGGTTGAGCTACCGATTTATTTTGAAACAGCCGGACTGTTGATAGATGCGGTGCCTCCGGGCGGCGGGATAATCAACGGATCACTGGGTATCGGGTTTGACAGCAGCAAAAATGTGGTGGCGACTTATCACAAGTTCGATGAAAACGGCAACACGCAGGTGTATGCGGGGCGATTTGCGAACGGCAGATGGAACATAAATCAGGTTACGGACTGGGACTATCGATGGGATTTTCAAGGCGGCGGCTCAATCATCTCCGAAATCGGCCTGGGCACCATAAGCCCACATGAAAAAGGCAAGTTGGCAATGTCGTACCGGCATGACAAATACGGTAGCGGGCTGCTGGTGTTAGACGAAAAGAGTCTTAAGCTGACAGGGACTGAAAAAAAGCAGTCATTGTATCCACCCGGTATTGTAAAACCAGAGTCGAACTTCGAGGGTATGAAAGTAAAAATTGAAACCGACTCAGGAGATGACGGTGATCCGGCAAGCCGCTATATTTTGCGCTGGGAAACCCTGCCTCCGAACCGAGACCGCGCCCGGACAGGAGCATTGCCTAAACCGACAACGTTAAGACTAATAAAGTTGCAGTAGAAACTTATTAACTCAAACTGACCGATGGTCAGTTTGAGAATGACGAATGATGAAATCCGAATGACGATTTAATGGCGAAATTCGAATGACGAATGGAGGTTATCGCCTACGGTGACAGATTATTTTATAAAAAACATAATGCTTATAACGCATTTAATCAAAAGAACTTATGTTACATAAAGGCAATTAAACAGTCAGTTTGAGTTATTAAACCTAGGCAGAGAGGAATCCTATTATGTTAATTCGGCAGATGAGTAAGATTTTTTTGGTTGTTGTATTGATGTCGGCGTCGGTTGCAGAGGGGCAGTATGTGGGGCTGGATTTTTATGGAAATCTTTCGGACATGGCCAGGCTGGACGGCAACACGGAATCGTATTATATATCGAGTTATGACCGGACGGGCGGTAATAACGACGGGTTTACGGGGAAATATTCGGCGCTATATGTTGATGATAATGGTGAGCAGGTGATTTTTGAGGAGAATTCGCCGGGTTGTATTTATAACTTCTGGTTTACGGGCAACCGTATGCGGCCTGATTGCGGGAAGATAAGGTTCTATTTTGACGGTGAAAAAGAGCCTCGGATTGATATTGCGACGGATGATATATTTACCGGGTTGAATCCGCCGTTTGTTTATCCGCTGGTGACGCACGCGAATATTTCCAGCGGCGGGGTCTCGTGTTCGATGCCGATTCCATTTGCGAAAAGTCTGAAAGTTACCACGGAAAAACGAGCGGGTTTTTATAATGTGTATTATCAGTTGTATAAGGACAAGAATTTTTCTTCGTGGACGGGAAAAGAGGATTACAGTTTTTTGAAGAATATCTTTGAAAGCTGCGGGAAAGACCCCAAGCAGAGGCCGGCGGATCAGCTAGCGCGGAAAACGGTTACGTTGGCATTGCGAGGTAATTCGGAAAAATTTGGTAAAAAGACGGAGATATTTTCAACGGAGCAGGGTGGGGTAATCCAGCATATCAAAATAAATCCGCTTTTTCCCATTGATATGCATACGTTGAACAAAACTTATATCATAATCACTTTTGACGGTCAGGAAGAGCCGTCGGTAAACGTGCCGCTGGGGCCGTTTTTTGGGTCCGGTTTGGGTGAAGCGGACATGAAGGGATTGTTTACGGGGATGTCGTATTCGGGGACCTATTATTGTTATTTTCCTATGCCTTTTAAGAGTTCAGCGAGGATAGAGATGCAGAATAACAGCGGTAACGTAACCAGGTCCGAGATCAGCGGCAGAGCGACGGGGGGTAGATATTTTTGCGAGATCGGCTACAGCAATGAAATTATGAAAGAAACAGAAGCGGGGGAGGTTGGTTATTTTGGTGCTCGATATAATAAAGCCTGGCCGATTTCCGAACGTAATGATTATGTGCTGCTGGATTATGCGGGGAGAGGGGCGGTTATCGGGCAGGTGATGACGGTTGAGCCGGTACATCTTCAGGTAAGGAGCTGGTGGGAAGGTGATATGCGGATTTCGATAGACGATGACGAAAAGCCTCGTTTTAATGGTACGGGCCATGAGGATGAATATCAGGGTGGTTGGTCGGACTTTTGGCTGGAGAATCCGTATTCGCAGCCTTTGTTTGGATTGCCTAAAACTAGCGATGTGGAATTTCATACGGAACGTGTTAATGGTTCAGCAACGATGTACAGATTCTGGCCGGGGAAGATCCCTTTTAAAAAACGAATTCGCATCAGTTCTGAGCATGGCAGCGAAAATGGTGTAACCGCAAATTATTCGTCGTTAGTGTATTTTTACTACCTGCCGCAGTAGAACCGCAGTAGAGAAGTTCAGGGCAATTATTCAAGGAGCATTAATTTGTGCATTTGTTCCAGGCCGTCCAGGCATAAGCTGGACCAGGTTTCCATGTTGTCTCTTTCCTGCTGAAGTTCATCCGGGGTCATGAAAGACATCTGGGTAATCATTTGTTCGCGTTTGCTGACGTCGGGTGAATCCAGGGTCCAGCAGTGCACGATGCCGAGGTGGACCTGGCCTACTTCTTTGGAATCATCGTTAAGCAAGGCAACGATCCGGTCGGTATGTCCGGCGCGGATGGTGATTTCTTCTTCAACTTCGCGCTCGACGGCACGCTGATAAAGTTCGCGACGGTAGTCAGAATCAAATAAAGTTGCCTGGTCGTCATCGACGGGATTGATGTGGCCGCCGATGCCGATGGAGCGGTTGCCGACGAGTCGGGTTTCGCCGGCGCGTTTGCCCCTGACGTAGCTGAGGTACTTGCCGTTGTGAGTCATGATGACGTAGGGGATGATTTGTTTGAAAGATGGATCATTTTCGGCAAGCCTGCGGGGCATGAAGCGCTGCACGCCGGGGGCGAAAAGTTTTTCGAGGTAACGATCCACGTCAAATTGCAGGCCGTGAAAGTTTCCGATTTCGTCGAGGAGGCTGCGTTTGAAAACTAAAACCTGTTCATCCTGGGGCATGAAGCCACTCCTTTTCTATACATCTCAAACTGGCCGCTGTTGGGTTTGAGAAATCAAAAATCAAAGATAAAAAATCAAAATTAAGGATTCGCCCATTCGGGCGAGACTTTTTTAGTAAATTTTGTATTTTAACGAAAACTGCTTTATGAAAATTTCGAGATTGGTCACGGATTTTTTGGTGATGGCCATCAGGGGAATTGGGCGGTAACTTTGGTGGTGATGCCGCCGCGGGGGGTGAAGTTGGCGGTGACGGTCATTTGTTTGGGGGAGCAGGCGGTGGTGAGGTCGTCGAGGATTTTGTTGGTGAGAGCTTCGTAGAAGATTCCCTGGTTGCGGTAGGCCTGGAGGTAAAATTTGAGGGCTTTTAGTTCGAGGCAGAGCGGGCCGGGGTGGTAGGTGATGGTGATGGTGCCGAAGTCGGGTTGGCCGGTTTTGGGGCAGAGGCTGGTGAATTCGGGGTTGACGATCTCGATTTCGTAGTCGCGGTTGGGGGTGGGATTGGGGAAGGTTTCCAGTTGGTCGTTTTTGGCCATCACTTGTTTGTGCTCCTGCTTGTTTGTGCTGCTGATAAAGGTTATAACAATAGCAGTAAACGGGCTGATATTCATGTTTTTTAGCCCGTTACAGCGGAATATAGCGACATTTTACTGGAAAAAGCGAAAAAAACAATGAAGGAATCGACAATTAAACAGGGTAAGCGGGCGGTTTTGTTGATGAGCGGGGGGTTGGACAGCTACATGGCTGGGGCGATGGCGGTTCGGGCAGGATTTGAGTGTTTTGGGTTAACGGTGGCTTATGGGCAGCGGCATGAGCAGGAATTGGCGGCGGCTGAGCGGGTGGCGGCGAGTTTGGGGGTGGTCGAGCACAAGGTTTTGGAGCTGGATTTGCGGAGTTTTGGCGGATCGGCGCTGACGGATGATGAAATTGAGGTGCCCAAGGGGCGGGGTGATAAGGGCCAGGGTGTTAAAATTCAGGGTGTTGCGGAGGAGATTCCGGTGACTTATGTGCCGGCGCGGAACACGATAATGCTGGCGCTGGCGTTGGGTTGGGCGGAGGTGTTGGGGGCGTTTGATATTTTTATCGGGATCAACGCGGTGGATTACAGCGGCTACCCGGATTGCCGGGGGGAGTTTATCAAGGCGTTTGAGGAGATGGCGAATCTGGCGACGGCGGCGGCGGTGCAGGGTAAGGGCAGGTTTGTGATTCACAGTCCGCTGCTGGAGCTGAGCAAGGCGGAGATTATTCGGAAGGGAGTAGAGATGGGGCTGGATTATTCGTTGACGCACAGTTGTTATGATCCGGCGGCGGACGGTAAAGCGTGCGGGCGGTGCGATTCGTGCCGGTTGCGGCGAGAAGGCTTTGCTAAGGCGGGGCTGACGGATCCGATTGAATATGTGGGTGGTTGAAATTGGAAAATTCATTATCGGTGAGTGAGATTTTTTGTTCGCTGCAGGGTGAGGGGCGGCTGGCGGGGGTGGTGTCGGTGTTTGTGCGGCTGGCGGGTTGCGATTTGCGGTGTCGGTGGTGCGATACCGGTTACGCGTTGCGGCGGGAGCAAGGTTGCGAGATGACGGTGAGCCAGGTGATTGAGCAGGTGAAGAAGATCGATTGCGAGCAGGTGGTGGTGACGGGCGGGGAGCCGATGCTGGCGGAGGGATTGGAGGAGTTGCTGGGCGAGTTGAAGCGGTTGGGCAGTTATGTGACGCTGGAGACCAACGGACGGCGATTTCGGCAGGTGGTTTGCGATCTGGTGAGTATCAGTCCCAAGCTGGACAATGCCCAGGCTGGAGCGGGTGCGGTGAATGTTGAGGCGATTCAGCGGTTTGTGGATGATTATGATTATCAGTTGAAGTTTGTGGTGGAGCAGGAAGCTGATCTGGAGCAGGTGGAGCGGGTGCTGGGGCAGTTGAAAGGTGTGGAGCGGGACAGGGTGATGTTGATGCCGCAGGCGCGGACGAAGGTGGAATATCGCCGGCGGAGTGGGGAGGTGGCGCGGATGTGCGTGGAGAAGGGTTTTCGGTTCAGTCCGCGGCTGCAGGTGGAATTGTGGGGGACGCGGCGAGGTAGATGAGCGGGGTAGATGAGGGTGTGAAGGGAACGGATTTGGCGAACGACGAAACGATAACTGTGAGACTGGTGGTCGAGGAAATCAGCAGGGTTGCGCCTCTGGCGGTGTTGCTGGAGGAGAGCAGGGATTGTCTCAACTCGTTTGTGTTGGGCGATTTTGGTGGGGGTGAGCCGGGACGGTTTAGTTATTTTGGTTTGGAGCCGGTTGAAGTGCTGGAGTTTTCGGGGGGTGATTTGGGTGATCCGTTCGATTTGTTGCAGGCGGCGTGTGATAAATATCGGCTAGAAGGCGGGAATGATTTGCCGGTGCCGTTTGTTGGGGGCTGGGTGGGGTATTTGAGTTATGATCTGGGGCGTTACGTGGAGCAGTTGCCCGATGAGGTTGAGCACGATATTGATATGCCGCTGATGAGGTTTGGTTTTTTTGATGCGCTGCTGGGCTGGGATGGGCAGTTGGGGCGGGGGTATCTGTTGGCGTTGGATTATGAGGGGCAGAAAGAGTCAGCCTGGAGCCGGATTGATCGGCTGTGGGGAATCTGTTCGGCTGACGGCGGGGCAGGATCAGTGGCAGGTGGGCAGGATGATAAGTGCGTTGACGAAACGTCGGAAATTATTCGACAGATGGAGTGCAATATCAGCCGGGAGGATTATCTAGCGAAGGTGGGCTGTGCGGTGGAATACATCAAGGCGGGGGATATTTTTGAGGTAAATCTTTCGCAGCGGTTTTCGTGTGGTTACGGGTCGGATGCGGCGGTTTTGTATGAATATTTGACGCGGCATAATCCGGCGGGTTATTCGGCGCTGTTGCGGGACGGTGAAGCTGCGGTGGTCAGCGCTTCGCCGGAGTTGTTTTTGTCATTGCGGGGGCGGGAAATTATTACACGG
>JAFGSR010000127.1 GCA_016934515.1 Sedimentisphaerales bacterium | reverse complement strand
GCTCAGCAACCAGGAAATGGAGGACATCGTGGCCTTTCTGCTTACCCTGACCGACGGTTGGAAAGGGACCGGGCCTCAATAGGGATAGGCGGCCTGGAGGGATTTTTTAGGTAACAGCCGGAGAACGATAACGGTTATGAATAGAGTTGCATACATGGAGCCATTATTATTGGGGAATATCTTGTTTTTTGTATACGTTCTTAAGTCCCTTTCCTGTGGAAGAACCTATTTCAGTCAGACGGAGGACCTCGAAAGGCGAATTCGTGAGCATAACGATCCCGGCAACCGGTTTTCAAAGTATACCGAATAATTCAAGGCTCCATGGATCACAAAAGACCTTAACAATAATAGAGTGAAATATAATTAATTTCTTGACGGAAAAAAGGCTATTCTGTATACTGAGTACATTGATTTGTTTCATATCGATAATGTGAAAATGACAACCGGGAATCCATTGAGGGAGCAATGAAATATTCGATTAAAGAACTAGAGGCGCTTCTTATCGATATAGAATCGGATCTTGTCGAACGCAAAGAGTCATGGAGAGGCGATGCTCCTGATACAGGGAGGCAGGCTGTTTGTGCTTTTGCAAACGATTTGCCTGATCATCGAAAACCTGGAGTGCTTTTTGTGGGAGCAAAGAACGATGGAATGCCTTCTAAGTTGAATATCACTGATGAATTATTATGCACCCTCTCAGACATCAAGACAGACGGAAATACACTACCGCCGCCTTCGATCATCGTCGAAAAGTGTGTATTGAAAGGATCTGAAATGGCGGTCGTGACTGTTCAACCTTCGGACACCCCGCCGGTTAGATACAAAGGGCGGATATGGATACGTACCGGTCCTCGGAGGTCTCTGGCAAGTCTACAGGAAGAGAGGATCCTGAATGAAAAGCGTCGCTATCGGGATATTCCGTTCGACATGCAACCGATTCCCTCGAGCAGTCTTTCGGCTCTCAGTCGGATTCTATTCGAACAGGAATATCTGCCCAATGTTTTTGCTGCAGATGTTCTTGAAGCCAATAAGAGAACTTACGAAGAAAGGCTAGCTTCATGCAGGATGATTGCTTCAGTGGAGGATCCTACTCCGACGATTCTAGGTATACTTGTTTTGGGGGTATCGCCGCGAGATTGGATTCCAGGTGCCTATATTCAATTCCTTCGTATTGCCGGAGAAGCTATGTCCGATCCGATTCAGGACGAGGCACTTATCGACGGCGCTTTGGGGCAGGTTCTGCGCCGTATGGATGAAAAGATCGATGCACACAACCGCAGCAAAGTAGATATTACATCTGATAATCGTGAAATCCGCAACAACCCTTATCCGCGTGTGGCTCTGCAACAACTGATTCGCAATGCCGTTATGCATCGAACCTATGAAAATACCAATATGCCGGTTCGTGTCCATTGGTTTGATGATCGTATCGAAATCATCAACGCCGGGGGACCGTTTGGCGTTGTTACCCGAGAGAATTTTGGTTGCCCAGGTATTACTGATTACCGCAATCCGAATCTCGCGGATGCAATGAAGGTTATGGGCTTTGTTCAGCGGTTTGGTATCGGCATTCAAACCGCGAGGGCGGAAATGAAAAAAAATGGCAATCCCGATATCGAATTTCAACCTGAGCAAATGATTGTGCTTGCCACAGTCAGGAGGCGTTTATGAGTGTACCAGTGCTGACCTTTTTCAACAATAAAGGTGGCGTGGGGAAAACTTCACTCGTATATCATCTGTCATGGATGTTTTCCAATCTGGGGAATACGGTCGTTGCCGTCGACCTGGATGCGCAAGCCAATCTGACCGCTGCATATCTGGATGAAGACCAATTAGAACAATTATGGGAAAATAAAAAGGACCCGACAACAATTTATCGGGCGATCGAACCGCTTACTAAGGTCGGGGATATTTTGGAACCCCATGTTGAAAAAGTGGGGCAAGGCTTGTATTTGGTTCCTGGAGATGTGTCCCTGGCAACATTCGAAGATATATTGTCCCAATCATGGCCTGACAGTATGAGTGACTCCAATTTACACCGTCCTTTTCGTATTTTAACTGCTTTCTGGCAAGTCGCGCAAATGGCGGCGAAAAAGATCAGTGCCAATTTAATCCTCGTGGATGTCGGACCTAATTTGGGAGCCATCAATCGCTCGGCTTTATTAGCTTCTGATTTCGTCGCCATTCCTCTTGGAGCCGATCTTTTTTCTCTTCAGGGTTTGAAAAACCTGGGACCGACTCTTCGTTCTTGGCGTGACCTATGGAAAAAGCGTTTAGAGAATTGGAAACCGGCTGAATTCCCCATTCCGCTTGGCTACATGAAACCGCTTGGTTATATCGTTCAGCAACATAGCGTAAGGCTCAGCCGGCCAGTCAAAGCGTATGACAAATGGGTCAACCGTATACCGGCAACTTATCACGAGGCTGTAATGCAGGATTCCACAACCGCCGCCACGCCATCACAGGATGAGGAGTGTCTCGCTACAATGAAACATTATCGCAGCTTGATCCCGATGGGACAGGAAGTCCGGAAACCCATCTTTGAATTAACACCCGCGGATGGTGCAATCGGTAGTCATGCGCAGGCTGTCCAAGAGGCCGAAAAGGACTTCAGGGTTTTAGCTGAAAACCTGACGAAAAGGATGCACTTCCGCTAAACAGAGTATGTAATTCATGGCTCGGGAATTGAAACAGATCGAATGCCGCCAGGGCATGCTTGAAAAAGACATGAAGCCCGAGGACCTGCCAGTCAGAGTATGGTGTGAAGCCAAGATTCCCGCAGGTATGTGCACAGCGATAAACATGGAGAACCTGCTTAACTTCGGCGGCGCTCAAGGCGATAAGAAGGCCGGCGACCCAATGGAGTACGATTACCTCAAACAGATTCTTACTGAAGAAAGCATCGATATCACCGTTTTCAACCGCGGAATCGCACTGTTCATGTCGGACCACGAAAGAATTCGACGCATTCATCGGGCCCTCTGTAAACTTGATGCCTTGGGGAAAGATTGATGGCAGGCCCACGAGGAATAATAGATAAAGTGCTTTGGTCAGGTCGGATCGTGGCTGTTCAGCCTCGCATACGGCTCTTGCGTTCCTTTGATGAGCGGTCCCACAGTTACCTGGGGTATGTGCTTCATATTGATGGGATTTGCGGCGGGAACGCCGGCGAATTTCTGATAGCAGTTGGTGAGGGAGCGCATGGGAAACTTCGGTTCCAAGCAGGCATGGAAATACAGGGGCAATCGGCCCCTGTCGATGACCCGCAAAAAGAAACAGCGGCTTTATATAAAACCAGCGGGATCAAGGTCGTCGAAAATGCCGGGAATAATCTCTCGGCGGGCCCACCGTTTCTAGGCGTGCCGCTGGACCTGGAAACCTACCGGGATCGGGGACATAGACGCCTGGATGCCCGGGTCTACGACGCCAAGTGTCGGACTTGTATCTGGGGATGCAGAATGCCGGTGGAAATGATCATTGACCACTGGAATCCGTCCCGAAAAAAATACCGTTTTGAAACTTTCTGCTATGGGCCGAAACTTTGCACCTTTTATAAAAGCGGCCCGAAGAGGATCGTCCCGGG
>JAFGSR010000126.1 GCA_016934515.1 Sedimentisphaerales bacterium | reverse complement strand
GGAAAAAGAAATCCTGGATATAACCGAAAGGGAACGAGAACTGATAGGCCAGGAAATGCACGATGGCATGGGCCAGGTACTTACCGGCATTGCTGTTAAGAGCAAAGGATTGGCACTGAGACTTAAGGATAAATCATCAAAAGAGATGAAAGACGCCTTAATAATATCAAAACTTGCCAACAAGGCAATCGCTCAGACACGAGATCTCGCCAAGATGCTTTATCCTGTGGATATTGAAACAGGTGGTTTGGTAGCGGCCTTGAAAACGCTGGCGTCCAATGCAAAAGAGGTCCTGGGAGTTACTTGTCAATTTCGGTCCGGTAAATCCGTTTCGGTCAAAAATATTGTTGAGGCAAAGCAAATATATCGCATTGTGCAGGAAGCGATTACCAATGCGATAAAGCACGGCAAAGCAAAGAATATCGATATAATTCTACGTTTGACTAAGAAAGGAATTGTTCTGTCTGTAAAAAATGATGGCCTGGATTTCCCGAAATTATCACCGAGAAAAAAAGGGCTGGGCCTGAAGATTATGAAATACCGTACCGACCTGGTTGGCGGTTCTCTGGATATTCGTAAAGGCGACAAAGGGGGAACGGTTGTTACCTGTATTTTCCCGAACGGCAGATAGGATTCCCAACGAAGGATTGTCATATGGCATTAAAGAAAAAACAGAATAGCACTAATGAAAAGAAAACCCAGATTCTGATCGTGGATGACCACCCGGTGGTGCGCGATGGGCTTACGACTATTATTAATCATGAACGCGACCTGAATGTGTGCGGCGAGGCGGAAGATGCTTATCAAGCCCTTAAAATCGTTAATGAATTAAAACCTGATGTCGTTGTTATAGACATATCCCTGAAAAATTCGGATGGGATTGAACTGACAAAGAGTATTAAGGCCGGACATCTAAAAATGTCTGTCATAGTCCTTTCCGTTCACGATGAATCCGTGTATGCCGAACGGGCCCTTTTAGCAGGCGCAAAAGCCTATCTGATGAAGGATGCTGTTTCTGAAAATATTGTCAAGGCGATCCGTACGGTTTTGACCGACGAAATATATGTTAGCGACGCAATTTTAAAGAAGTTCCTCCATAAAATTGCCGGAGATAAGGCTGGTACCACCAAAACTCCAATCGAGAGCCTCAGTGACCGTGAATTCGAGATTTTCCATCTGATTGGCGAAGGGTACAAGGCCTCACAAATCGCCAAGAAACTCCATTTAAGTGTAAAAACCGTTGAAACTTACCGCGGACGGCTTAAAGAAAAACTAAATCTCGACAGCGCCGCCAAACTTTTGCAATACGCTATAAAATGGACAAAAAGTGAGGACCAGAAATAGCCCCTCACCTACGACTAACTGTTTTCGGCCTCCGAGTTTCAAAGCTAACCAGAAATTTCATAAATAACACTTCCTTCTGGTCATCAGTCTGTATTGTTCCAATAGCAGTCTGTTCCATTTGATTTTATGGGTTTAACCGGACTAAACCTGCGGTAAAACCGCAGGCTAAATATTTAGCCCCGCATTCCACGCGGGGTTTGGTTAACAAATTCAAATGTTATGCGGTACTAGCTTACTTACACAAGGGTAGGCATTTTCACCGACAACAAATACAGACTCCAATCTGATTTACACAAACGCAATACCTGTTATTATCGGAGCAACAGTTTTGACGTTCAAAACTGTACATGAATGGCGGTTTATAATGAAATTGTTGCAAGGAACCGAGCTTATGAAAGTTGCGGTAACTTCGATTGGACCAAAACTGGATGACCATATAGGAGTAAGGCCGGATAAGTGTTCTTTCTGGCTGGTCGTGGATCCTGTAACCATGGAATGTGAGGCAATACCAAACCCGTTGTTGAGCATTGGTGGGCCTGCTGCACGAAAATTAATTGCCCAGATTCTGCAGGAACATAGAGTCACATTCATTCTGGCCGGCGGTTGCGGATGTGACCAACTGAAAGAACTGGATGAAGAAGGATTGAGGGTACTGCTTGGGATGACCGGGTCAGTTCGAGAAACCGTGGAACAGTTCAATCGGAGCCGGTTCTCGTGGGTCTAGTAAGACTATTGGTGATACTAATACTACTAGAATACCCAGAATAGGAGACTTCAAAAATGCTGGTTTTAAGCAGGCGTAAAGATGAATCCATTGTGATCGGTGAAAATATCGAAGTAACAGTAACTAATCTTAATGGCAACAAAGTTAGCCTTGGCGTAACAGCCCCAAAGCACATACCAGTTCATCGCAGGGAAATTTATAAAGCTGTAAAATTACAAAATACTCGGAGTAAAATATCACGGAAATAAATTCCTGCTTAAAATCCTCGTTATCTGTTTAAAAAACAAACTGGAAATGCCTGTGGGAAGCAAATTATTATCGTTAGCCATCTAGTTTATGAGATAGTGAAATTATGAAAAAGATAAAAAGAGGATGCGCCAACGATAAAAACAAAACTAAGATTCTGATAGTTGACGATCACCCCGTCATACGTGAGGGATTAGCCCAGATTATTAATCGTGAATCCGATCTTCTGGTTTGTGCGGAAGCCGGAACTATTGGAGAGGCGGTTAAAGCCGTCAAGAAACAGAAAATCGACCTGGCTCTTGTGGATATGCTGCTCGACAGCATTACCGGAATACAGGTAATTGAAAGAATAAAAATCTTATGCCCAGACATAATTGCTCTTGTCTTTTCTATGCGTGACAATGCGCAATACGTAAAGCAGGCCATCGAGGCCGGGGCAAGGGGATATATTACCAAAGATGAGATTTCTGAAGATATTGTAAAAGCTATCCGCCAGGTACTCAAAGGGCAAATATACATGAGCGACATATTGTTTAAGAATCTGTCAAAGGAAGAAGTCAATGGCCTTTTGGCCGACAAGGTTAAAAATTCTTGTGATTAAATCACAAAATGCTGTGCTGGTTTGTAATCGTTAGAATTAACAAGTATCTTCGGAAAGGAGACAATTATCATGGAACGAGCAATTACCAGAAGAGGGGAAAGTACCCCTCTGGCCAGTTTGCAGGAAGAGATGAATGACCTTTTTGGTCACTTTTTTGGTGGGAGCAGTCTGGTGTGGCCGGAACGAACCTACTGGCCCGCGATCAACATCGCCGACAAGGAAGATGCCGTAGTGGTGACGGCCGAAGTGCCCGGCTGCAAGCCGGAGGACATCGAGATTTCGGTGCACGGCAACACCATGAGCATCAGCGGCGAGAAAAAAGAAAAAACCGAAGAGAAAAAGAAAAATTACTATCACATGGAAAGCCGCTACGGTAGTTTTCGTCGCGAACTGATCCTGCCCGCCGAGGTCAATGCCGACAAGATCGAGGCCAAGTGCCAGGAGGGTGTGCTGACGATTACGTTGCCCAAGGCCGAAAAAGCCAAGGCCAAAAAAATCAAGGTCAAGGCGGAATAACGCCGCGGTTGGTTAAGCGTGATGTCTTTGTGAAATAAGTTGAATTTTATCGGCTGAATCAGGCGGGAAAACGGCAATTCCGTCAAACCGTCTGGTTCAGATCCATTTACCATCCTGACTCGAAACATAATATATGCGAAAGGAGCAAAATCATGGCAAGCAATCCAAGTTGCAAAAGCAAGAACCACAAAATGCACATGTGTGCTTTGAAGGAAAGCGGGTACGACAAGAAAAATGCTGCGGAATTCAAAAAGCTAACGGCTAGTCCGCAATACAAGTGCGACAATTGCGGCGCCCAAGCCCATAACAGCGAAAATCTCTGCAAACCGGTTAAATTGTAGGTGTTCATTGGCCAACTTAGCTGTTTTCCAGATTGTAAATCCAAACAGGATTGTTCAGATTGAAGTTGTCAGACGGTGGTATCATGAGTGCAGTTATGCCAGGAGATACGACTGATGTTATTTTGTGGGGAAGAGACAAGGAATACCTGCCTGGACAAGCCTGGGTCGCCGGTAAATCATCGGTATTCCTGTAAGGCACCAGGCAGACTTCCTTCTGCTCAATATCTTATGGTAAGTCAATGAAGGAGCATTTGGCGACAGAAACCAAATAGCAACAGGGCAAGAAAGGATTCGGTTGTTATGAAAGTATTGATGTTGGGCTGGGAATTTCCGCCGTATATCAGCGGCGGACTGGGAACCGCCTGTTATGGCTTGACCAAGGCCCTGAGCGAACAAGGAACCGAAATAGCCTTTTTGCTTCCGAGGCCGGTGCAGTCGGCCTACTCCGGACATGTGAAATTACTGATACCTTCCGATAGCTTACTATCGGCTATGTACGAAGAAGAGCGGCTGCTCCGCGTACGGTTTTGTGCCGTTGATGTGGCATTGTATCCCTACGGTAATCCCGCCGAAAAGGCATTACCGGTAGGTGAAATAGGAAGGCAGGCCGGGCCGGGAACACCATGTTCCACCGGTGGAGAGGGAGCTATAAATGTACCAGGAGTTGTGGCCGGATCAATCTCAGACAACGTGAATGTTGATGTGAATTACGGTCGCGATCTGTACGCCCAGACCCACCGGTATAGCAGCCTGGCCTGCCAGATTTCCCGACGGGAGAACTTCGATGTCATCCATGCCCATGACTGGATGACCTACCCCGCCGGGGTGGCGGTGGCAAATGCCAGCGGTAAACCTCTGGTTGTACACGTACACAGCACGGAATTCGACCGCAGCGGCGAGCATGTGAATCAGTGGGTCTATGACATTGAGCGTTGCGGTATGCATCGTGCGGATCGAGTCGTCACCGTGAGTAACTTCACCAAACGGATATGCCTGCAGCGCTACGGCGTACCTGAAAGCAAGCTCTCCGTAGTTTATAACGGCGTAGAACCTTCGGCGAACAGTAGTGTTTTTACGGAGATAAAAAAGCATAAGGACGAACAAATTGTTCTGTTCCTCGGCCGAATCACTATGCAGAAAGGTCCGGAATATTTTATCGCCGCCGCCAAAAAGGTACTGGAAAAAATGAACAACGTCAAATTCATCATAGCTGGCAGCGGAGACATGTTCACCCATGCCGTCGAACTGGCGGCTCAGATGGGTATAGGTCATAAGGTACTGTTCGCCGGTTTCCTGCGGGGAAGCGATGTGGACCGGGCGTTCGCGATGGCCGACCTTTATGTCATGCCCAGCGTCTCGGAACCTTTTGGCCTGTCTCCCCTGGAAGCCATGATGCATAAGGTACCGGTGATTATCAGCAAGCAATCCGGAGTGGCGGAAATTATCCGGCACGCGCTGAAGGTTGATTTCTGGGACATTGACGAGATGGCCAATAAAATTATCGCGGTGCTACGCCATCCGGCATTGCTTCGGACACTTCGCGAAAATGGTGCTCACGAAGCAGGCCGACTGCCATGGTCGGAATCGGCCCGGCAATGCCGACAGGTGTATCAACGCGTACTCCGGACGGCAAGTTAATGTGCCGGTAACGGAAAAATTTAACAACAGCGAATAAAGGAAAAAAAAATGGCGTCGTTACAAAATGTAACATGGCTTTTATTAACCGACATCCGACAGGGAAAACTTTTACAGTGTGGCGTAACAAAACACGATCGTTGTCATGTGGAAGAATTCGACACCATTCGAAACGATCTGCCAAAACATGAACAAGACATGTCGCTCACCACTCGAAATCGCCGCAGCGAAACCAACGGAATCGATGGCCGCGGCGATGAGGAAGACCTCAAACATTTTGTCCGCCAGTTGAACCATTGGCTGCCCGGCATGATGCGACAACATGCGATTCAGAATATGGTGGTGGTTGCTCCGTCGCGATTGCTGGGGGAATTGCGGGAAACCCTGGCTCATGAATTGAAATCACATTGCGAATTGAGAAAAGGCGAATGGATGCACTTATCCATCCGGGAACTCACCGAGCTTCCCGCCATCCATGAGCTTCTCGGCCTGGATGAATCCTGAACTACGATAAAACACAATACATATAATACTGGAGAGATGTTATGGCTACCAAGCAAGCTATTGCGAAAAAACAAGTAACCTTTACCTGCAAGGTAAATTCAGAAGCGCAGGCAGTGTACCTGGTAGGTGATTTTAATGACTGGCAACCTACAGTAGGAAAAATGAACGAAGTAAAGAACGGTACTTTTAAAAAAAAGATGAAACTGACGCCTGGAAATTACCAGTACAAATTCATCGTCGATGGGGTCTGGTTCAACGACCCCAACGCCGAGGAACAAACGATGAATCCTTACGGCACCTTGAACAGCATCGTTCGGGTAAAATAAATGTGTCGGCCTGAAAAATATTGAAGTAGCAAATTTGCCAAAGGGTGGTCCAGTCAACTCCGCTATCGGCTGAGCGTAGCCGGTGTGGTTGGTGGAGTTGGTGGGATTGGTGAGGTAAAGGGTGGTAACTTCGTTCGATTTGTCGCCTTCGCCCACATACTCATGATAGCTATAGGAGCGTGTGCGGATGCCGGCGGCGTTATAGGTGTATTCGACGCAGCTAAACGATTCTGCAGGTTGTATTCGTAGGTGATTTCTTCGTCTTTGGTGCTGCCGATCTCGCCGTCCCAGGTGGTTTTGAGGATCAACGAACCGTTGGTGTCGTAGCTAGATTAAATAAGGTGCGTCCTTATTATTCTTGATGCCTGCGTCAAAAGTTTGCTCAGGCGGCGGTGCTGAGCTCTGGCGATTTCTCATATTCCCGGGAATTCGGTAAAAATCGCCT
>JAFGSR010000125.1 GCA_016934515.1 Sedimentisphaerales bacterium | reverse complement strand
CGATTTTTATTACATTGCCGGAAGTTCGAGAGATTTTCAACGCTCAGCATCGCTGCCTGAGCAAACTTTTGACGCAGGCGTCAATCCCGGGAAAAACTACTGGAAAACAAAACCGGATGAATATTTTAGGCATTTCCGCTTTCTATCATGACAGCGCGGCAGCCTTGGTCAGGGATGGCCAAATAATCGCTGCTGCCCAGGAAGAACGTTTTACTCGAAAAAAGCATGACCAGTCCTTCCCCGCCCACGCCGTCGATTATTGCCTTAAAGAAGCCGCAATCTCCGCCGAGCAGCTTGACTATGTGGTCTTTTACGAAAAACCGCTTCTTAAATTCGAACGACTTCTGGAAACCTATATCGGCTATGCACCCCGCGGGTTCAATCAATTCGTTCAGGGCATCCCCGTCTGGCTGCGGCAAAAGCTCTACCTGCCCAGAGAAATGGACAAAGCTCTCAATCATAAATACAAAGGACGATATGTCTTCACCGAACACCACGAGTCCCACGCCGCCAGCGCCTTCTTCCCATCAGGCTTCGATGAAGCTGCCATCCTGACTATGGATGGTGTAGGCGAATGGACCACCACCAGTTACGGATTCGGCAAAGGTAATAAAGTTAAACTCACCCACGAAATACATTTCCCCCATTCTCTGGGACTGCTCTATTCTGCTTTCACCTATTTCACCGGCTTCAAGGTCAACTCCGGCGAATACAAATTGATGGGACTGGCTCCTTATGGTGAAAAAAAATACTACGACCTCATCACCAAAGAACTAATCGACATAAAAAACGACGGCTCTTTCCGCCTTAACATGTCCTATTTCCCTTATTGCCATAAATTGGTCATGACTAACAAAAAGTTCGAAAAGCTCTTCGGTGGACCTCCCCGAAAACCCGAAGCTCCCCTGACTCAGCGCGAAATGGACATGGCTGCTTCCGTACAGGCCGTCACCGAAGAAATCATGCTCCGCGCCGCAAAACACGTCCACCATGAAACCGGCATGAAAAACCTCGTGCTCGCCGGAGGCGTCGCCCTCAACTGCGTCGGCAACGGACGTATTCTTCGCGAAAGCCCTTTCGAAAATCTCTGGATTCAACCCGCCGCCGGTGATGCCGGTGGAGCGCTCGGCGCCGCACTTTTCGTCTGGTACCAACTCCTCAACAACGAACGAAAAACCGACGGCGACGACACCCAACACGCTTCTACACTCGGACCGGCTTATTCCAATGATCAAATCTGTCAATTCCTTGATTCCGCCGATGCCCTATATCACTCCATCAATGATGATGAAGAACTCTTCGATAAGGTCTCCGACATCCTCAACCAGGAAAAAGTCATCGGCTGGTTCCAGGACCGTATGGAATTCGGACCACGCGCCCTCGGAAACCGCAGCATCATCGGCGACGCCCGTAGCAAAAAAATGCAGTCGGTAATGAATCTCAAAATCAAGTTCCGCGAGTCCTTCCGCCCCTTCGCCCCTTGCGTTCTACGCGACAACGTCAGCGATTATTTCCAAATGAAACCCAACCAGGACAGCCCCTACATGCTCCTCGTTGCCGACGTTAAAGAAGACAAACGCATTCCTGCCGACACTGACGCCCAAACCTTAAAAGGATTGGAAAAACTCAAAATCAAACGTAGCGTCGTCCCCGCTATCACCCATGTAGATTACTCCGCCCGGGTGCAAACCGTCGACGCAAAACGTCATCCCAAACTCTACCGCTTAATGAGTTTATTCAAGGAAAAAACCGGCTCCGCCGTGATCATCAACACCAGCTTCAATATCCGCGGCGAACCCATCGTCTGCTCGCCCGAACACGCCTACCGTTGTTTCATGGCCACCAACATGGATGTCCTCGTCCTGGGTAACCAACTGCTCTATAAAACCGAACAGCCCCAGGCCGTCCAACACGACCGGGAACAATACCTGGCACAGTTTGAACTGGATTAATTTCCTTTTGCACAAGGATCAAAAATGGCTTTAGTTGAAGTAAATTTCCATCCCACCAATAAAGACCTACGCTCCTTCGGCACAATCGGCCTCATAGCAACTTGTATTATCGCAACCTTACTCTTTCTCATAAAAGGACTGGCAATAAAATGGTGTGCCGCCATTATTGTCGTGGGCGCGCTGATTTTCATCTCCAGCAGAGTTTCCTTAAAACTCACAAAAGGCATATACCTCACTTTCACCCTGCTCACTCTACCCATTGGCATTGCCGTAAGCTACCTCTTGATGGGGATATTCTTCTATCTGGTCATTACTCCGATCGCCCTCTTCTTCCGCCTGATCGGACGTGACATTCTTAACCGAAACTTCGAACCACATACCGATTCCTATTGGATCAAGCGAAAACGCCAAGAGGACCTCAAACACTATTTCCGTCAATTCTAAAGGTAGGAAATATTATGACTGATAAAACAGACGATAACACCCGGGAACAGTTCGACAATCTCGCCAAACAATCCCGCACCGGCATAATCTCCGAGTTCTGGGAATTCCTCAAACACAATAAAAAATGGTGGCTGCTACCCATCATAATCACCCTCCTGCTATTAGGCTTGATTATCCTGCTCGGCGGCACCGCCCTGGCACCATTTATTTACCCTCTGTTTTAAAAAGCTATGAAGCAAAAACCCTTTAATATATTTATGCGACAGATATGGTATCCGGCGTTTGCGCTATCAATCCTGCTGATGATCGCCGTCGCTCTTCTGATGCACAAAGGCTTTGTCCCTTTGGATGAGCTTATCTTTGAACGCCTTGCCCTCAGCATACTCGCTTACGCCACCGTCCTGAGCTTTATGAGACTCTTTTGGGGCAGGAGGCCGTTCTTTCTCTGGCTCTCTGCTTTGTGCCTGGCCGCATTCTGCCGGGAAATCCATTTTGACGGCACCTCAACCGGGTTCTATATTGCATTAGTGGTCCTGATTGCCGTCGTATTATTTAAATACCCGACGCTCGCCGAGTATTTGAATACTAGAATTGTCCCTACACTTTTAGCCTCGGCGTTTTTCTGCTATTTTCTCGCCCAAACCCTGGATCAGCAGTGGTGGCGCTTCGCTATCGGCAAACCTCTCTGGTCTCCACCCCTGGAGGAATTCCTCGAAGTTCTCGGGCACTTTTGTATCCTCTTACTTGCCATTTTTTCTCGAAAAAACACGGCGCAAAACCTCAGCTCCGCTCGTCCACAACTTCCCTACATGAATCCCGACGCCTTCAAATGGAGCATTACCGCCGCTATCGTTCTCCTTAACGTCGTGCTGGTTTTCGTTCCCGGCAATCTTGCCTATCTCGTGGCTCAGCACCGCGATGTTCTCTTGGGCTTGTATGGGGTTTCACATTTCATCACTCTGCTGATTATCGTCCCCGTCAGTCTGCTGGTGATCTGCACGATTTGGCGGCAACAGCCCGACGATTCCACTCCTCAAAGGGAGAAAACCTTCAAAACGCTAATTCTCACCCTCGCCATCATCTTTCCCATTATCGTTGTTGATGTGGGAATGCGCCTCGTTCAGGCTAAACGTTACGTAGGAAACCCACCCCTTTTCCATCGACCGCCAAATTCCACCAAAACCGGCATCATTCATGACCTTCCTGAAACCGCTTTTACCTACCCCATCCCCCGGCCCGGCTATCCCGATACCCAGTTCACACTCACCAGCGACAAACGGGGCTTCCGCAATAAAATCGACCTCGATCAATACGACTTCCTCATGCTGGGTGATTCCTTTACCGAAGGATCCGACGTTACCGATGATGATATTTGGCCTACGGTCTTTGCCGACCTGACCGGCAACACCGTTTACAACCTCGGCATGTCCGGCGGCAGCCCGAAAACCTACCTTGAAACGCTCAAAAAATACATCCATGATATATCACCTCAAACCGTAGTGTGCATGGTTTATGAGGGCAACGATTTTCGCAATTCAAACTTCACAGAAAAACCTTCCCGCACTTCCCTTTCGGATACCATTTTCAAAAGATCACCCTTACGAAGATTCTTTAAAAACGCTCTTATTCGTATCTTCGGACCCCTCAACGCCAAACGACCACTCGCTCGGGGAAAACCCTTAACTCCAGACCATCCTCTCTACGCAATTTCTTGTTTGCCTTTAGTTATACCACCCGATTCGAATTCCAAATACTATGCTTTCGAACTCAAATCCCTGTTAGAATATCTGGAAACCGCGGATTTGTTTGTCAATTCCCCTGGTTTCGAAAAAACCTGTCAATCTTTACGCCAAATCAAACAAACCTGCCTCAACGCCAACGCCCGACTGATTATCATTTATGCTCCCGATAAACCTCATGTCCTGATGCCTCTCGTCAAAGACACCTTATCGCCCAAAAGGCTGCACGCCTTCATGGCTCTCAAACAAAAAAATCTGCCCGCCCCGGATCAGCTCTTCGAGATGCTCCTGCCCAACTTCAGTGTCAAAGAAACCGCCCTGGCAAATTTCTGCCTGCAGGAAAACCTCGAATTTGTCAGCACCACCGAACCCCTACGCCAGGCAATCGCCTCCGGTACCCAGGCTTATTTCACTTACGATCAGCACTGGACCCCGCCGGGCCACGCCATCGTTGCCCAAACCCTCCACCAGTACCTAACCAACCATCCGCCCTCAAATGCCAATTCCACCCCCTAGTACGCATAGTAACCTCCGCAAAAAACCTCCGCTAACCGGGTCAGATCTCCGTACCGCCGGCATCTTGCCGGCATTCTTATCCCAACCCCCCTCATAAATCAATTACTTCAAAATTTGTAATTTTGCCCAAGTCGATCAACGATTCCTCGCTCTAGCTGTCCTATGTCAAAAAAGCGATAATCTGCTGCTTAACCCGATTTTTTACAAGTCAAACCCTAAAAATAGCATCAAAATTAGGTGAAAACCTTGAATTCTCCAAAACAATTTGTTATTCTGGTCAAAAAGAGGTTCAGAGGTGTTACTGACCTAAGGAATACAATATTATACGGGAAATCCCAGATTAAGGAATTTCACTCATGGCTAATATCACTCGTCGCCAGTTCATCAAACGCACCGCCGCTATTGGTACCGCATGCTCTATCGGTTTTCCGAATATCATCCGGGCTCGCGGGCTCAACGAAAAACTTCAGGTAGGTTTTATCGCCGTGGGCGGAAGGGCCGGAGCTCACACGGGAGAATCTCACAAGGAAGGACTTCAGTGCATCGCTTTTGCCGAAGTTGACAAAACCCGTTGGGGAGGCGTCCTCGATAAGAAAGGCTGGGAAAAGGCTTCTGGATACACTGACTGGCGAAAAGTCTTCGAAAAGCACGGAAAGGATCTCGATGTGGTTTTCGTGGCTACTCCCGATCACACTCATTTCGCTCCTTCCATGACCGCGGTTTCCATGGGCATTCACTGCTACACCGAAAAACCTCTCACCTGGTCCGTTCGCGAAGCTCAATTGCTGGCCGCTGCTTATGCTAAAAATCCAAAAGTCGTTACCCAAATGGGAAACCAGGGACATGGTGCCAATGGCTGGCGGCTTGCCTATGAATACGTCAAAGCTGATGCCGTCGGACAGATCAAAGAGTTCCACACCTGGACCAACCGACCCGTCTGGCCTCAGGGTGGCGATCGACCAGATTATACCAGCACCATCCCCGACACCCTCGACTGGGAGGCCTGGATCGGTCCCGCTCCGATGCGACCCTACGCCGGCCCCAAAGACGGCAAAGGGAACGGACCTTACCACGCTTTCAACTGGCGCGGTGTCGCCGATTTCGGCTCCGGGGCTCTCGGCGATATGGCTTGCCACACTACTGACGGAATTTATTCTATCATGAAACCAGGATACGCCGCCACCGCCGAACCTGTCATCATGACCGGACCGGTCAGGGATCAGTTCCCCGCCGGAATGATAGTCAAGTGTACCTATCGCCCAACCAGTGACCGCCCCGGTTTCACTACCTTCTGGTACGAAGGCAATGATAAAGACGGAAAACCGTTTATGCCCGAAAACCCGGAGGAACTCAAGGTCGATGGCCGTGAACTGCCCAGAACTGGAAATCTCATCGTGGGCACCAAGGCAAAAATGCTCGTCATCGGCGATTACTGGGACACCCCCATGCTGATCCCGGAAACCAAGCGAAAAGAGTTCGGCCATCCACCAACCCTGCTCGAACGCTCGCCCGGACATCACCAGGAATTCTTTATGGCTTGTCGCGGCGAAAAGCCTCGCCAGTTCAGTCAGTCCAACTTCAGCTACTCCGGACCCATGACCGCAAACGTACAACTCGGCAATCTTTGTGCCCGCGCCGGCAAAAAACTCGTGCTTAATGAAAAGGGCGTAATCACCAATGACCCCAAAATCAACGAACTCGCCTGGCGAGAACCCCGCAATGGTTGGGGACCCATGCTGATGAAAGTTTAGATAGAATAACTTTCCGACAATCCATTTTAGCCCCTCGGCCTGTCCGAGGGGTTCTTATCCCCCGCATCCCACAAAACCACCCGATCCCCATGTGGTAACATGGCGTCTTCTGTACCGCCGGCATCTTGCCGGCATCCTGCAATATACGATACAGCGTATCCATTTTGTCATTGCGAGGAGGCCTCTTGGCCGACGCGGCAATCTCAACCGCATGATTTTCCATGTACGATCTTCATACCCACAAAAATTCAGTAGTGTGGGTAACTTCTTACCCACGCGGTTATTTTGGGTGCCACCTTTCTGCGTACTCGCAGAGAGGGCTCTTGTTATAATCGACTGGCCAAGCGTAGCCCGGGACGTGCCCGCCATCTTCTTCCATTCAAAATCCAACCTGCCGTGACCTGCTGCGACTAGCCAAGCATAGCGAGCGGGCACGAGCACAGCAGATCGGGCATCCAGATTTCCTTCATCCTTCTGAATTCTAACTTCTGACCTCCGACCTCCGACCTCTGCCACCTACCACCTTTCACCTACCACCTGCCACCTGATAACTGATAACTGATAACTAAACTTCCCCCTTGACACCCCCCTCCACATCCATTATAATGCACTTTAATCAATTTTCCTTTTCCCGGAGAAGAAAAAATGTTTTTCGACCGGTTTTTGCCTTGTTCCTCCAAAATTAGGCCAAAAACCACTTAAATTCGGGAGGGCCCCATGCCTAAATCCAACAACCACCAACACTTACCGTCCAATTCCCCTGCACGAACCAAGTCCCATTTTTTAGCCCCTCGGCCCGTCCGAGGGGTAAAGCCGCCGGCATCTTCTCTTCCCCCACTGCAAAACACAAAAAAAATTGTCATTGCGAGGAGGCGCAGCCGACGCAGCAATCTCAACCGCACTTTTTCCCTGTGCGATCTTGTCGCTTTAGCGTAGGGCGGGCCGTGCCCGCCATTCTTCTGGCATTGACCTT
>JAFGSR010000124.1 GCA_016934515.1 Sedimentisphaerales bacterium | reverse complement strand
GGGCCTGATAGCCGGCGAGACGCCGGCGATACGGGAAACCGCATGGGCTGAAGCCCATCCTACGGGAATTAACCCGGCTTCGCCAGGAACTGTACCGCCTCCGTCCCGGCGGCAATTGCCCAGCCAGCCGGCGAGACGCCGGTGATACAAATACAAATTCCTATACGTTTAAATTAATGGAACTTTTATTATTTTTGTGTAAGACCACCCCCAAGCTCGAAGACTCGCTTGGCGGTGCCACCCGACGCCGCCATCCCGGCGGCAATTGCCCAACCAGCCGGCGAGACGCCGGCGATACAAATACAAATTCCTATAGGTTCAGGTTATTGAGCGGCGGGAGGAGATTACTTTTTCGGGAGTCGATATTTTTCCAGCAAATCTATCAGCCGTTGCATATCATCGGGCAAAGGAGCTTTAAGGTGCATTTCCTTACCGGTGACGGGATGACGAATGTAAAGTTCGGCAGCATGGAGAGCCTGTCGGGAAATAACATGTTCGTTTGGACCGGTAGCTGAGGCGTTTTTTAGATTGTCAACGGCCTCGGTGGAATCGCCGGCAGGTTCGGTCTGATCGGGTGAGGGTGCGGACTGGTCAGTTGGAAATGAAGATTGAGCAGTTGAGGGTGCGGATTGGTTGATTGAAGGTTCAAATTGATTTGATACAAGTGCGGACGAAACATGTTTCGTGATGGGCTGATCCTGGGCAAGCTGAGCCAAAGTCATGCTTTTGCCGCCATACATGGTATCGCTGACGATGGGGTGCTTGATAAAGCTCATGTGAACGCGTAACTGATGGGTTCTGCCGGTTTTGGGCATCAGCTTGACCAGGGCGTAACCGCGGTACTGTTTGAGCAATTCATAGCGGGTGACAGCTTCTTTGCCGGTGTCGGGACGGGCGGCGTATTTTTCGCGAATGCGTGGGTGTCGGCCCAGGGGCACGTCAATCTGGTCGGCGTCCAGTTCCATGGTTCCGTGAACGACAGCGATGTAGGATTTTCGGGTAAGACGATGTCCGAACTGATGGGCCAGTCGCCAATGAGCGGTGTCGGTTTTGGCGACGACAATAATGCCGGTGGTGTTACGGTCGAGGCGATGGACGATGCCGGGGCGGAAATCACCGTTCACTTTTGATAACGAATCGCTGTAATTCACCAGGGCGTTGACCAGGGTACCGGAGCGGTTGCCGCGTGCCGGATGAACGATCAGGTCGGCTTGTTTGTTGATTGCCAGCATGTGTTCGTCTTCATAAACGATCTCCAGGGGGATATCTTCGGGGACGATTTCATTGGTGGGCGGCGGCGGGAGCAAGATGTCAATATTATCGCCGGGCTTGAGTTGGTAACTGCATTTGACGGCTCGGCCATTGACGGTAACGGCCTGTTCCTGGATGAGTCCCTGAATAATGTTGCGGGAGAAATCGGGGAAACGGTGCCGGAGGTATTTGTCGATTCGCCGGGTCGGCAACAGCCGCTTGATGGACAGATGAGAATGCTGACCGCCATCCTCATCAGGGACATTTTCCTGGATGTCTAACTCGTCGGCATTAGTTTCGTTGGGCTCTGCCATTTAACCGTATTACGGGAACCTCGATAAAATAATTTTACTGCTTTTCCGGTTGGGCGTCAGCTTTGCCGGCAGGTATTTTTTTAATGCTGATAGCCGGGGTTTTCGGCGCAGGTTTTTCTTCGAGAGGTACCGCCGGGGTTTCAACTGCCGGGGTTTCAACCGCCGGTGATTCAACTGCCGGTGATTCAACTGCCGGGGTTTCAACTGCCGGGGTTTCAACTGCCGGGGTTTCAACTATTGGTGTTTCAACCGGGGCAGCGGCAAAATTGATTTCGACGTCGATATCATCGAGCAGCTTCAGTCGGCGATTTGCCTGGGCGGGGAAAGCAGTAAAGGCCAATTTTCCATCAGCATCGTCGGCGATTTTCTGATAAAGCCGGCGGGCTTTTTCCCAATCACCACGGTCTTCAGCCACAATAGCCAAACCCAGTTGGGCGGCACCAACCGCCAAAGGATGGGTGCTATACTGGGAAAGGACCTGATTATATAGCTGTTCGGCACTGGTGCAAATTTCCTGCTTTTGCGTTTCGGAAATATCTTTCGGCTCCATATACAATCGCGACCTCAGGGTTTCGGCGCTTTGCAAGAGAGCGGTCATCCCCACGGCGGTTCCCTTGGCCTGACTGGATAATTTTTCCAGCGACTCAGCCAGTTCCTCAGTAGTATAGGGAGAGTCAATTTGCTCGGCGGCACCGGCGGGCCCCAAGCGAGCCTGCTGCACAGCGTTATTCCAGGCAATCTGACGGCCTTGCAGATAAGACTGCAACAGCCAGGACTGATTTTGCCGGGCACTCTTGAAGTTGCTGAACATTAAGCTGCCCGCTATCAAGGCCAGTAGGACAATTATTCCGCCAACCAGGTATTTTTTTCCGGGTCCGGAAACATATTCCAGCAACTCAGTAAGTTTCATGTCCAATTCATTGGTTTTTAAACGATGTCGCTCTTGGGCTTTCATAGTAACCTTTCGATCGTAAAAAAAGATTTTCAACTATATCAGCTATTTACTTCGGCAATTGTCAACCAGTAGGTAAAAACAACTGAACAATTTATGATCACTTTTTTCGGTCGGTTTGTCAAGTCCTTTTACCAATTAACTTTACAACTAATATGTTCCGCTGTAGGTTGAGTTGTTCGTGAGCGAATACTGACGAAAACATATAAATGAGCCAAATTTGGGTGATTTATCAGCAAACATCTTATTTTATAGCCCTCTGGATTGGAATCTGGCTCAGCGTGATGTAATAAACAAGACTGAATCGTCAACTAAGCCTTACAAGCTGATTTTGGTTGAATTAAGGGGGTTGGTTTGCGCATAATGGTTACACATATACGCAATATGGTGTTTTTTGGAATGGTATTTCTGTTATAGTGAGGGTTGTGTGGCAACAGTGGTTTTTGTTATATCTATTTGGCAATGCCCCTGTTGTAAGAAGGAACGGAGTATTGTGTGGCGAGGAAAATGGTAACCAGGGGTGTGGGTGTGCCAATTCCCAGCTACATACATTGAATTGAAATGCTAACTGGTTTGCCAGTTATGGTATGGTTTCCAGTTACAGATCGACTTTTAACATGTGTGTGTTGTGTGTGTGTATTGTGTGAGTGCTTGCAAGTGTGTGCAGGCAGCCGTGTTTTGGGCATATTGCGTCGGCCTGTGGCGTATATGCACGCGGCGAAATGGAATTTAGTACAGGCATGAATGAAAATAATTCAAAGGAGAAAATGGTATGAACAGATTAATTTTGTTGTTAATGTTCGCATCTTTTTTGTTGTTTATGGTCCCTTCCGGGGCTACAGCCGATGTGACCTATAGTGGCAACTATGCGTTCGGGTTATATAAGAATTTCTATACAACTGACGAAGCTCAAACCTGGATCAGTTGTGCGCAAGCTCCGTGTTTTGATCCGACCTTCATCGGTCCTGACGGCAGATACACCCGTATCTATGTAGTCAATGACTCAACTACCGGGACCAACCAGAATGCCGGTCTCTACTCGATTGACATCTACAATGAAACTGTCAGCGGCCGATTAGCGATGGGTGCACCGGACGCAGCTCTTGAGCATACACAAGACTGTGTTGTTGACGGCAATGGTGATGCTTATGTCATCTATGACTATACGCCCTCGGTATGGAAGGTTACCGACCCCAGCGGTGTCGCTACCGAAACCCAGATGCTGGGTAATTATGGAGATACAGGTCTTGACGATGATCCTTTCAATATCGATATGGTGCCGGCGGGTTATAACGTTGGCGGCGCTACATATGAGGTCGGTGTTGATCTGGTTCTATTTGACAACGGCCTGGATGACAATAATTGG
The DNA here is from genome assembly GCA_016934515.1 of Sedimentisphaerales bacterium. Classification (GTDB taxonomy): domain Bacteria; phylum Planctomycetota; class Phycisphaerae; order Sedimentisphaerales; family SM23-30; genus JAFGSR01. The sequence goes on along the minus strand of JAFGSR010000124.1, from coordinate 6,371 downwards.
GAAGCAATTTCAGTCATCGATAAAACCAGCACTGCGGCAGTTCCGGTTTACACCACCGATTGGTCTAATAATGGTACTGTGGGTTTGAATGCCACCTGCAACGAGGTTGATGGCTACGCTTATGCGGCCCATTATGGCACGGGCAGCATTCTGCCAACGGATACAGTGGGCACCGAGATCCTGCCTTATCTTTGCCGTACGAAGAGCGACGGAGTGCTGGAGCGTGTTTTCCTGAACGATGCCAGCATGGCCTTGGAGATTGATAATTCACTCGAGTGCAATCCGGCCGATGGTTCGCTCTGGATGCCGATCAGGGAAGTTGGTACGCAGGATCACATATATTACCGCATCGATGTAGTAAATGCAACATCTCTAGGCGGAGGTGATTTCCTGGCAGAGCTTAGCGCCGAGATTGTTATCGACGGTGATGACGGTTACAATGTTGTAACGAACGGATTCGGCATTTCCCCAGACGGCAGGTATTTGGCTGTATGCGCTGCTGACGCTCGGGATCAATTGTATGTTTACATTATTCCGGAACCGGCGACGATGGCCCTATTGGGTCTGGGCGGCATGTTGCTGATTCGTCGGAAAAAACGCTAAGCTGAATTGAAATCAGCAAAACGTTTTTGTTGTTAATGAAAACGCCCTGGGATTTTACCCGGGGCGTTTTTTTATATATATAGAGAAGGGGCAGGGGCAGTAAGACAGCACAGTACTGTCAGGCTGGGGGCTGGGGATGATAGTGGAGCGTTACGGTTGGGACACGGGATATGCCATACTTGTCGCTTCGGCAGTCATAGCCACTGTGCTCTTTATCGTAGCCTGATCGGCGCACTCACCAGGCCGCGAGATATGACCGAAAAAGTATATGAGTATGCATGAAATGAATTTGCATTACGGACTTATACACTATATCATATTAAAGGTGTGATTACACCGATGCAGCTTTACGCGTCGCTTAAGCGGCTGCGAGTGTCACACTTTTTGTCAGGTATGGATGTAATTAAATGTTGAAGTGTCAATAGTAGAAATAAGGGTGTACCATGAAGAAGATGAAGAACTGGTTATATCTGATGTTGATGGTGTTGGGTTTGTGTGGAGTTGTGGAAGGTGCTCTTCCGGGCGAGGTGATTATCAATGAGTTTTATTGGCATACAACGGGTAACGGCCCGGATCATTATGAGGCGGTGGAACTGCTCGTAACGAAAAATGATGTCAATCTCAACGGCGTGAGAGTATCCGATCGCAATGAGTGGAATGTAATTGACGAAGGTCAATGCACGATCAATGATCAAGGCAAGGGTTTTCTTACGGGATTACGAAGCGGCACTTTGTTGGTGATTTTCAATGGATATGGTGAAGATGACACGGATGCTTCGGACTACGTACTAAAATTGTATGCCCAATCGAGTCCCTACTGTGACGTGGGGGCGACCGGAGAGGCTTTTTTGCTGAACGACAAAGGCGATAACCTACATTTGTCCCAAGGGGATACCGAACAACTCGACTTTATTAAATACCGATCGTCCGACTATAAAGAGACCGGCGGAGGGGATCCAGGTAAATGTATATGGAAAGGGGGTAAGGACGGCTATATCGACGTAGGGACCTATCGTTTAAATACAGGTACCCGGTACATGGGTAATTCCATCGAAGGCAATGACGAGCCGAAACAGTGGGAAAACTATATAGAGACGTACCCGATGTCAAACAACCTTGGTTTACCCAACGGTGGTCCCAACTCTGATTGGATCCAGGCGCTGCGAGACAAAAGTGCGGCGGTGAGTAATCCGTCTGGAGCAAAGGCCGAAACTTCAGAACCTCAGCAGGCGAATGCGAATCAGGTTATCTGGTATCAGGCACATCGAGGGGGAGTAGCTGAAATGCCCGAAAATACTTTGGCGGCATACCGTTATAGTTGGAATCTGGGCGGTATTCCAGAAGCTGATATAGGTACTACCAGTGACGGTGTTTTTATATGCCTGCATGATGCAACGCTGGCAAGGACCACGAATGCACCGGATGCGGTTAAAAACATAAAAGTTTCGGAGTTGACGTTTAAGGAAATCAGAAAATGGGACGCAGGTGTGAAGTTCAGCTCGAAGTATGCGGGAGAGAAAGTTCCGGCATTGACGGAAGTCTTTGCGGAGATGCAAAACCATCCAGAGAGGCAGGTATATCTCGACCTTAAGGAATTGGATCTCAAGAAACTAGGGGCGATGATTGAAAAATATGGTGTGGGCCGGCAGGTGATTTTCTGTTACAAGGATCAGGAAAAGCTGGTTGAATTTCGCAATATTGCGCCCGGCGTACGAACCATGCTCTGGATCGGCGGCAAAGACAAACCCGAGCAAATCAAGATGAAGTTTGAGCAGGCACTTCAAACCGGGTTCAAAAGCCTGGACCAGGTACAACTTCACCTGCACAGGGTGAAATCCGAGCAAGATAGGGTGATATATCAAGTGGAGCCGGCCTACCTTCAGTATGCGTTGCAAAAAACCAAGGCCGCAGGTATACAATTACAAGTTTTACCTTTCGAGTTTGACGAGGCATCGCTTCGAAACCTGCTCGATATTGGTATCCGCTGGTACGCTACGGATTATCCCCAGAAATTTGTAAGTGTTGTCAACCGTTGGAAGCTTGGAGACAAACAAGCCGCACCTGCCTGGAAAGGAAAAGAACACTCGGCGGTAATTTCTGCGCATCGGCACAACTGGTGGTCGGCTCGACATGAACAGGTGCTGGACCAGATCAAGGGAAAGGTGGATCTGATATTTGTGGGAGACTCGATCACGCATGGCTGGGAAAAAGCCGGCAAAGAATTGTGGGACAAGTACTATGCCCCCCGCAATGCAGTGAATATGGGCTTTAGTGGTGACAGAACGCAGCATGTTCTGTGGCGGTTCGAGCACGGTGAAATTGACGGTATTTCGCCGAAATTGGCGATTTTGATGATCGGCACGAATAACTCAAACAAGCAGGATAATACCGCGGAGGAAATTGCCGACGGTATCAAGGCGATCTGTGCCCAGATGCGGTGGAAGCTTCCCAAAACCAAGATTCTCATCCTGAGTATCTTCCCCCGTGGCGAAAAACCTTCTCCGCAGCGGGAAAAGAACGCCAAAGCCAGCGAACTGGCGGCGCAGATTGCTGATAACGATATGATTTATTACTTGAATATCAATGATAAGTTCCTCGAAGCGGACGGTACTTTATCCACAGACATTATGCCGGATCTGCTTCATCCCAATGAGAAGGGATACAAAATCTGGGCCGAGGCCATTGAGCCTACGGTGGCTAAACTTATGGGGGAGAATTAAAGAACTCAAACTGACCATTGGTCAGTTTGAGAATGACGAATAACGAAGCTCAAATGACGATTTAATGACGAAATCCGAATGACAAATGAAGGTTATCGCCGGCGGTGACAAACTATTTTACGAAAATATAATGCTTATAACAACATTTGGTCAAAAGAACTTATGATATATAAAGGCAATTAGACTGTCAGTTTGAGTAAAGAAGCAAAACTAACGGTCATGCAGAAAAAAATTAGTGAGTGATGTACTCACCACAAATTTAAACATCGGGTTGATGGTCCGTCGAAAGAGGAATCTTCGAAGGAGGGTTCCTCTTCCTGCAAACTCAAAACAAGCAACTCAACAGCAGCCATGAGATAATTCAGTTGCCTTGAGATAATTCATCTTCAAGCTCTCTCATCCGGTCAACCTTCGGTGCTGATCTTCCCCCCTGGTATTCGGAATCGAGCCAAGCACTAATAATTGTCCTAGCCAATTGCGGCCCTATAATTAAGGCCCCCAGGGTGATAATCTGGGCATTATTGCTTTTGCGAAGTCGTTCGGCTGAATATACGTCATGGCAGACACCGGCAAAAATACCTTTTACTTTATTTGCACACATGGCCACACCAAGCCCGGTGCCGCAAATCAGAATGCCCCGGTCAAAGTTCCCCTTTTGAATTTGCAGCGCCAGGTTACAAGCGACATCAGGATAATCTCCTTGATGTGAGTCGATATAGGCCAAGTCCTGGAAATCGACATTTTTTTCTTTCAGGAGATCGCAAAGTTCTTTTTTCAGTTCAGTCCCATTACAATCCGCGTCAATAGCTATTTTCATAACCTATCCTCATTATACAAAGTATTTAAATCGGTTGTAACCGTTCACGGGTGGTTTGAATTTACCTTTTAATGATGTGTCCAGCCATAGGTTGTATAATGATGCTCAAATGATCCATCGTCATACAAATCAAATAAACCATAGCCTTCATTGGTCCCCTGGAATTTTCCCTTCCACCATCCTGAACATACTGCACCATCACAGATGTAAGTTAGGTTTTCATAAACCACGCGTTCAAGCATATGAAGGTGTCCGCTGATACACAACTTGAGCGATTTATTTTTCAGGAACAAATCCTTGAGCCTTCTCGAATCAATGTGCATAGTATCCGGTCGTACAACCCATTGTCCGCTTTCTTCGCAATTGCGAGCATAAATATCCACGGCGGAGAGAATGGGGACATGGCTAATGATGCAGATATATGAATCACTGTTATTTATAAGCTGGTTCTCAAGCCAGCCGAACTGTTGTTCGTCTATCTTTGCAATAAAGTCATTTTCTACCGGGTAAATACTGTCGAGTATTATGAAATGCCATTTGCCTTTAGTGAAACTGTAATATCTTTCGGACAGTTCAAGTTCCTGCATCGCTCTTGCTTTACCCCAGTTGGGTTCGTTTCCGGTGGTCTTACTTCTTACCTTATCCCATCCCCACACATCGTGATTACCTATACAATGTTTAACGGGCAATGAACATTCTTTGGAAAGGATTTGTTTAAAGAGCGACCACTGGGCAGTGGTTATGCTGTTGTTTTTACGTAAACTTTCCATAATCATATCCCCGCCGGTAATTATCAATTCGGGCTTATCGGCCAGATTTTGAACGTGATGAAGGACTTGTGCAAAACCATCAGGGGCGTGGTTTTTATCATCAAGATGAATATCTGTCAGATGAGCAAATCTAATGGTTCTTTTTCGGCGCGATTTTTGTTCCAGCATAGGTTTATTTTGGCCGTACGCACGTCCACCACTGGCAAGCAGCGCTCCGGCAGCAAAGGCTGTTGAAGTTGACAGGAATTCGCGCCTGGTCTGTTTGTTATGATTCTTTTTCATGATTACCTCATTTCGAAACAGCATTTTCATTCATAAAATCAAGTATAGCACGCGCTGTTTTGCTAAAGTGTTCCATGGGCACATCTTCACTAAACTGAATCATGTAAGGTTTGTCAAGTCCCACCTCTTCAAGCTTTAGGGCAAGGAAAGCGTCGATAGTTTTCCTGCTTTCATAACACAATGACGCGGGCCAATTCGGCAGAATAACCTTACCGGGCCATGTCTGCTGCGCCTGAGTAAACGTAACATCATTGCCCATTTCAGGATATGAGAAGGATTCACAGGCATCGAACGGGCTTTTGGCAATCAAGTCTAACAAAGGCTTCATTCTGCCGTCGGTATGCACAACAAAAGGTTTTTCTTTTCTGTCAAAACATGTTGTAATTTTATTATAGAGCGGCAGGCAATATTTCTCGAATAGCGAAGGTGACGTCAAGTCACCACTCAAATTTTCCGTCTGCCATACTACTTCAGCAGGAGTTTCAGGAATCCATTTTAAGATGTCCGCGTATTTATGTGCCATTGCCTCTAAAAGTTCTTCGGCATATGCGACCCCTGTTATAATATCCATCAGAAATATTTCAGGATTGGCAAGTTCAATCAGCACCTTTTGAAAAGGTGAACGGTCAATACGGCCCAAAATAACTCCATCATTGCCCATCTCTTTCATTTTTTGAGCAAGTGGTTTTGCGTTATTTCTTATCACACTGTTTTCAATAAGGAACTGTACTATCTTATAATCTTCCGGCTTCTCTATATAATCTTTAACAACCCAGTCACTGCTATACATGGGGTCTTTCCTGACTCGTTGTGATACAGTGCCGACTTTTGTTTTGTATGTCTTTAACTCGATATGCTCACCATTTTCCCATATGTGCCGAACGGTGAATTCGGCACCCTTAATTTCAGACAGGAATCCTGGGCCCATACGATATGGCGGTCCCATCATTGAAGTTACCGGGTAATAGTCGATCATTCCAAGTCCCATTGACCGAAATTTTCGTTCATCATATCCCCGAGGAAACTGCTTGGCGTATATGCCCACCGGAATAACATCGGGAAGCTGATTGCGATAGACAGCCATCATTCTGTCATGATTAGTCATATTCTTCCTATTTTTTCATCAGTTAAATAAGTCTTTATGGCGTTTCTTTTATTTTGATGGTCTTGATGTGCCTG
>JAFGSR010000123.1 GCA_016934515.1 Sedimentisphaerales bacterium | reverse complement strand
GTCGTCGCGACGGGTATTTTTTATGCTCAATCTTTCTCCTTCACCTAAAATCTAGAACCTATCACCTAACACCTCAAAATTTGCGTTAATCTGCGGATCCATAAAGGGTTACGTAAAATTTTGCTGCAATTCCACCGGGCCAAAAGCGCGACAAGCCAATTTCCAAAACTCCCAACTTTCTGCAAAAAACCCCTAAGTTTCGTTAACTTTCGTTAAAAAACCTTCAAAAACCACTCAACTTTCACCCATGTTTTTTGACTGAATTTCATCTTTTCTCATTTTTGGCCCACTTTTCGCGCCTCATTTTCGGCCCATTTTCTTACACAATATTCAGATTGACACTTTCACTCCACTACCCAATTCACAAGTTTACCCGGGAGAATAAGTGCCGCCATCTGGCGGTTGAAATTGCCCAAGCGAACCTACGCCCGCCGGAGATAACCGGGGGATGGTTGGGAGTTATGGAGTGATAAGTTCAATGTATAGGACTTTGTATTTCCGGTACACCTTCGGTAAGGTAAATGGTTGGCCTTGGCCCTGCCAGGATTAAGCCCCTACGCTAGTGGGTAAGTTCTTGACAGGCAGGTGTTTGCTATTATATCATAAATAATCATGGCTACGTGTTGCGTGTGTCGATTTGGCTATGTGGGTAGTTTTGGTGAAGATGGGAAAATTATGGTGAAAATTACGTTACCAGACGGCAATTCAATGGAATTTGAAAACCCAGCCAGCGGTGCAGCCGTAGCCGAGCGGATTGGGCCGGGCCTGGCAAAGGCGGCTCTGGCCGTCAAAATCAATGGTGAACTGCGCGATCTGACGACGGAAATCGGTCAGGACGCCGCGGTGGAGATTGTTACCGCCAAGAGCGATCCGGAAGCTAGCCTGGATTTAATTCGGCACAGTTGTGCTCACGTAATGGCCGAGGCAATCTGTCGATTGTTTCCGGAAGCTCAACTGGTGTATGGGCCAACAGTTGAGAACGGATTCTATTACGATATCGACCTGGATAGGCCGATCAGCACCGATGATTTTGAAGCGATTGAAGCCGAGATGGCCAAGATCGTAGCCGAGGACAGTCCCTTTGTACGGTATGAAATGGGACGCGACGAAGCGCTGGGCAAGCTGGAAGCGGAGGGAAATCGCTATAAAATTGACAATGCCCAGCGTGCTCAGGGTGATGTGTTGAGCTTTTATGTGACCGGCAAGCTCGGTAACGGGGTTTTTGAGGATTTGTGCCGCGGGCCGCACCTGCCGAGCACCGGAAAAATCGGGGCGTTTAAGGTGATGAGTGTGGCGGGGGCATATTTTCACGGTGACGCGACCGAAAAGATGCTGCAACGGGTTTATGGAACTGCTTTTCTCGACAAAAAACAGCTAAAGCAGTATCTGTTCCAACTGGAGGAAGCAAAAAAGCGGGATCATCGGGTGCTGGGTAAGCAACTGGACTTGTTCAGCTTTCAGCCGGAAGGGCCGGGCTTTGCGTTTTTTCATCCCAAGGGCATGATAGTTTGGAATGAGATGATCGAATATTGGCGCCAAGTCCATCGTCGGGACGGTTACGAAGAGATTCGCACGCCGATCATTTTGAACGAGCGGTTGTGGCATCAGAGTGGGCACTGGGATAATTACAAGGAAAACATGTATTTTACCCGGATCGATGAGGCCGATTTCGCGGTCAAGCCGATGAACTGCCCCGGCGGGTGCCTGGTTTATAAGTCGCGACCTCATTCTTATCGGGAATTGCCGATTCGCACAGCCGAGCTGGGGCTGGTGCATCGGCACGAGGCTTCCGGGGTGTTGCACGGGTTGCTGCGCGTTCGGCAGTTTACCCAGGATGACGCGCATATTTACTGCATGCCGGGCCAGATTGAAGAAGAGGTGGTGGGGGTGATGAATCTATCGTTTGAGATTTATCGGAATTTTGGCTTGGAGGACATTCGGCTGGAGCTATCCACCATGCCGGAAAAGCACATCGGCAGCGAGGAAATCTGGGAGCGGGCAACGGCGGCTCTGCAGGGGGCGTTGGAGTCGCAGAAGGTTGATTTTGCTATAAATCCCGGTGACGGGGCATTTTACGGTCCGAAGATAGATTTTCACGTTCGGGATTGTCTGGGCCGAACGTGGCAATTGGGGACGATTCAGTTGGATTTTTCGATGCCGGAGCGGTTTGACATGACTTATGTGGACCGCGATAATGTGGAAAAACGGCCGGTTATGATTCATCGGGCGATTTTGGGATCACTGGAGAGGTTTTTGGGTATTCTGATCGAGCATTACGGTGGGGCGTTTCCGCTTTGGTTGGCGCCGGAGCAGGTTCGGTTGATGCCGATCAGCGAAAAAACTAATGATTACGCCGAAAATATCGCCAAACGGTTCAGGCAGAGCAGTTTGCGCTTTACTATTGACCGGGCGGATGATAAAATCAACGCCAAGATTAAGCGGGCTCATGAGCAGAAATTGCCCTTTATGCTGGTGATGGGGCCTGCAGAGCAGGAAACCGGGACGGTTACTGTGCGGATAAGGGGCTGCAAAGAGCAGTTGAAAATGAAGGTGGATGATTTTCTGGCAGCGGCTGAGCGGCTTATCTCTCTCCGGAGCCCGGATTTATCCTTGACCCCATAATGAATTTGCAGTATTTTCCCGGCTCGTAGTTTTTTGGGAAACCGGTATATGGAACTTTCGCCGGTAGGTTAAGAGAAAGACAGGTGGTGCCTTATAGCGAAAAAAATGAGGTTGAACGAGCAGATACGTGTTCCGCAGGTGCGGGTTATTGATCAGAATAATGATCAGCGGGGGGTTATACCTACTTTGGAAGCGTTGAACATGGCCCGCGAAGCCGGGATTGATCTGGTGGAGGTTGCACCGAACAGCGATCCGCCGGTTTGTCGTTTGATGGACTACGGCAAATGGAAGTACGACCAGAAAAAGAAAGAACACAAAGCTCGGGTCAAACAACATAATGTGACCTTGAAGGAAGTTCGGTTGCGTCCCAAGACGGACGAACATGATCGAAGCTTTAAGGTGAAGAGGGCGCGGTTGTTTTTAGCAAAGGGCGACAAGGTTCAGTTTACGATGCTGTTTCGGGGGCGAGAGTTGGCGCATCTGGACCTGGCGGAGAAAATGTTGCTGGGCATCGTAGAGGACTTGGCTGACGTAAGCAAGCTGGAAGTGCCGCCGCGGAAGATGGGTCGTCGAATGACCATGATGCTGGCACCGGACAAGGTGACGGTTAAGCAATAAACGATAAGGAATTTTCCAAACTGACCGATGGTCAGTTTGAGAATGACGACCCGGCTACGCGATGGCTGCGCCGCGGCAAGATGACGAGTTAATGACGAAGTCCGAATGACGAAAAAACACCGCGTGGGTAACAAGTTACCCACCAAGTAAAAAGCAATTAGACGGTTAGTTTGAGTAATGTATTTTTCGACAGCGGAAGATTCGCTGTTGATGATTTATGTAATCAGGGGCGGGTAGAAAGAATATTAAGGAATGCCTAAGCAGAAAACACACAAGGGATTGGCCAAGCGGGTGAAGATTTCCGGGACCGGTAAGGTCAGGCGGAAAAGCGCCGGCAAGGGTCATTTGATGAGCCATAAAAGCGGCAATCGCAGTCGCGGTCTTCGCCATACTACCGGCATGTCGGTGACGATGACCAGGAAAACCAGGCAGGCTTTGGGGAGCTAGGTTTAAACTGACATTTAGTCAGTTTAAAAATGACGAATATTTAAGAAATCCTAAAACCTAAGCCCTAAATCCTAAACAAATTCGAATTACCGAAATCCGAATTTTCCAAACAAACTGGATGCCCGCTTGCGCGGGCATGACAAACTGTATCGGTCAGTTTGAGAAATCAGAAATCAGAAATTAAAGATAAAAAATAATGTTACGCTAGCTTCTCGGTAAACAGCTACCGCCAGCGAGCGAATGAGCGGTTTTGAAGACCGCCAAAGTTAAAGAAAGGAAAGCTGTCATGCCTAGAGTATGTAAAGGTGCCGCCCGTCGGCAGTCGAAGAAGCGTATCTTTAAAGCGGTAAGTGGATTCCGCGGTCCCCGGAGTAAGAATTGGCGATTGGCCCAGGAGGCCTTGGTCCGCGCCCAGGTTTATGCCACGGTAGGTCGTCGGCGGAAAAAACGTGATTTTCGCAGTTTGTGGATCACCCGTATCAGTGCCGCCTGTCGCAGCCGGGGGATTCGTTACGGTCAGTTTATTTTTGGGATGAAGCTTGCCCAGGTGGGGCTCAATCGCAAGATGCTGTCTGAAATGGCAATACATGATCCGGAAGGTTTTGATAAGGTGGTTGAGGTTGCCAAAACTGCATCCGCTGCAACGGCATAAACCGGGATAACGAGGTCGCAATTGAGTGAATCGCTGGAAAAATTCACCCAGGTAAGCAGTCAGGCCTTGGCAGATCTTGGTCAGGTTCGCAGTCTGAAAGAGCTGGAAGATTTTCGGATTAAATACCTGTCCCGCAAAGGTGAGGTGACGGGTCTTTTGAGCCTGTTGGGTAAGCTGCCCAAGGAGTTGCGTCCGCAGGCGGGCAAGTTGGCCAATCAGGTCAAGAATGAAGTTACGCAGGCGTTTAAGAAATGTCAGCAAGAGTTGGGTTTGCAAAGCCGTGACCGGGGCAAGAGTTTTTTTGATGTTACACTGCCGGGCAAAGAGGTGCGGCTGGGTAGTCGGCACGTGATTTCGCAGACGATTAATGATTTGTTGGAATTGTTCGGCCGGATGGGTTTCGAGGTGGGGTACGGCCCGGAAGTTGAAGATGAATATCATAACTTTGTTGCGCTGAACATCGACCATGAGCATCCGGCGCGCGATCCGTTGGACAATTTTTATATCGACGACAACACCCTGCTGCGTAGTCAGACTTCGACGATGCAGATTCGAGTGATGGAGTCCCGAAAGCCGCCGATTCGCGTGGTGGCACCGGGTCGGGTGTTTCGTCCGGACAGCGTGGATGCCACCCACATGTACATGTTCCATCAGATAGAAGCGTTGGTAGTGGATGAGGGGGTGACCATGGTTAATCTGAAAACCACGATCGATCAATTCATCAAGGCTTATTTCGGGGCGGATACGCAGTGGCAGTTTCGTCCGAGCTTTTTTCCGTTTACCGAGCCATCGGGTGAAGTAGATTTATTGTTGCGAGACAAAGAGGGCAATGAAAGCTGGGTGGAAGTCGGCGGCTGCGGCATGGTGGATCCCAACGTATTCGAGACGGTTGGTTACGATTCGGAAAAATACACCGGTTGGGCGTTTGGTTTTGGCATCGAACGGCTGGCGATGCGTAAGTATGGTATCCCTGATATCCGCTGGTTTTTTGAGAACGATCTGCGTTTTTTGCGGCAGTTCTGATCGGGGCGGTCAAGCTGCAAGCAAAATGAAACCGCCGATGCACGCAGATAAACGCGGATTTTAAGACAGCCACAAAAAACAACGGTTTCAATGGTCGTTTCACGGCGGGCAAAAAATACCAAGTGTTAACACGTGGCAATTCTTTGGTAAGCGTGACCTTCAGTTTGTAAAAAAGGAGAAGCTTATGTACGTCAAACAGGTCGGTATAATTGCTGGATTGATTTTGGCCCAATTCGTATCGGCTGAGCCGAATCAGGAAAAAAAACCTCCGGAGAATCGCTGGGAACAGACGATCCGGGAGTTCGAAAAGTGGGACGCGAAGAATTCCTGGCCGAAGCAGTCGGTGCTGTTTGTGGGGAGCAGCAGTATTCGGATGTGGGCGACGCGCGAGTATTTTCCCGATCTGCCGCTGCTTAATCGGGGTTTCGGCGGTTCGCATACCTCCGATGTGAATCTTTTTGTCGAGCGAATCGTGTTGAAGTATAAGCCAAAGCTGATCGTGTTTTACTGCGGAGACAACGATATCAGTGCCGGAAAAAGTCCGGAGCGAGTTTTTAACGATTACCAGGCGTTTGTTTCGCGGGTGCATACCGAACTACCCAAGACGAAGATTATTTATATCAGTATCAAGCCGAGTGGTTCACGGTGGAACCTTTGGCCGAAGATGAAACAGGCGAATGAAATGATCCAAAAATATAGCGAGGAAAATACTTTTTTATATTACGCCGACTGTGCGACGTGTCTGCTGACCGATAAGGGTGAGCCAAACGATGTTCTGTTTCTCAAAGATCGACTGCACCTCAATGAAAAAGGGTATGCCAAGTGGAAAACCGCTTTGACTCCTTTACTGGCCGAAGCGTTGAAAAAGGAAAAAAAGAAGAACCAGAGGGAGGCGGGATAAGTTTTTTAGGAAGCGGGGTTGCGGATGAATGATGAATCATTGGGATTATTTATTTTACAGGCCTTCGCGGCGATATTTGTGATTATCGATCCGCTGGGAAATGTCATTCCTTTTATGACCGCCACCAGTGGATTTTCTGATGAGCAAAAAAGAAGGCTCTCCTGGCGCTGCGGTGCTATTGCAACGGTGGTACTGATTACATTCGCTTTATGCGGGACCGGTATTCTGCATGTTTTTAACATCAGTTTTCCGGCTTTGAGAATCGGCGGGGGATTGGTACTGCTGGTGGTGGCGTTGCGGATTTTAAGCGGTGAACATTTTGGGGGTTCTCATGAATCCTCTCAGCAGCAGGATTCCAAAGTATTGAGCACCGGTGTAGTACCGTTGGCGATTCCGCTCATGGCCGGGCCCGGCGCGATGACTACCGTACTGGTTCTTATCGAAAAATCAGAAAACCTAACACAATCAATCGTGGTGTTGCTCTGTATTGTTGTAGTCTGCGGCATCGCAGCCACTTGCTTTCGCTTTTCGGTAAGCCTGATGAAGCGGATCGGCCAGACCTGGTTGACGACTTCTTCGTGTCTGGCCGGTTTAATCCTGGCCATTATCGCGATCCAGTTCGTACTTGACGGATTGCGTGAAGCCTTTCCCCGCCTGGCCTCGTGAAGCAGCCTGACCGCAATTTTTACAACACGCCGGTTATCAACCGGATAATGTCGTGATAGGTTATCACCAGGAAGAGGCTGCCGATGAGGATCAATCCGGCGTAGGTGACAAATTCCTGAACTTTGGTCGAGACCGGTGAGCCTTTGATTTTTTCGATGATCAGCATTACGATGTAGCCGCCGTCCAGAATCGGCAGCGGCAGAAAATTGAACACCGCGATACAAACGCTGATCATGGCCATGAAATAGCAGTAGTAAGTGAGCGATTTTTTCTGGGCGATAGTGTAGCTGATCTTCATGATGCCCACCGGGCCCATCGCGGAGCTGAGTTTGATGTTCTGGTTGAGCATGCCCTTGATTGTCAGGTAGGTGTTGCCGATGAAGCTGTAGGTCAGGTCGGTTCCCATCCGCAGACTGTCGAGAATGTTTTTGCCCTGGAATAATTTTTGCTGGTCTTCGAGAGGCAAAAAAGCCAGATGACCCAAATCGGGGGCGTAACCGTACCCCAGCCAGTTGTGGTTATCCGGGAGGTCAACAGTAATTGATTCGGCTAACTGTCCGTCCGGTGTAAGGTAGGCAATTTTTACTTGTTGCTGTTGATTTTCCATAAAAGCAACGATGATATCTTTCCAGTTTTCAACCGGCTGATCGTTCAGGGCGGTAATGGTTGCGCCGCGGGGGATAGGCAATTCCCTGGGGATTGATTTTGTGGTGATACAACTGGCGACAATAGGGTCGTTCAGATCATAATCGACGCCGATGCCGATAGCAGGTTTGAATTTATCCTGCCGGTCTTTTTCATCCGTGGTTAGAATGATTCCCAGGCGTTTGAGCCAGTTGATTTCGGGGTATTGGGGGGTAACGCTGAGCAGCTTTTCTGTCGGGAGATTTTTTTCCTGACGCAAAACCAGCAATTCAACCGGTTGGTTTACGTTGAGTTTACAGACTTCGATGATTTCTTCCAAGGTTGGATTGGTGATGGATCCATATCGTAAAATAATGTCGTTGGGTTCAACCCCAGCCTGTTTGGCAGGTGAATCTTCGCCGACGCCGGGGATTTTTATGCGCGGAACCATTCCTAAAATCTGTCCCGGCTCACTGCCGGCCGGGAAGATAGCCATGTTGATTTCAGTGTTTACGGTTACCGGATTTTTGTTTGCGTCAGAACGTTGGATGGTTAGTTGGATTTTGTTGGCGCATTTAGTTCCGGGATCCGGGTGGAGGACCGGGTGCAATTGGTAGTAGTGGCTGATGGGTTCACCATTGACCGCGGTAACCGTATCGCCGGGTCTGAGACCGAGTTTTTTCAGTTCCGTAAGGATGGGCTTTTCGGTAATTTTTTCATTAAGCGTCAATATATATGAAGGGCCGATACCGAGCACTTTCAGGCCCATTTTTTTTGCCAGAGCAGTTTTGGGTTCGCCGGGGATAACGTTATAAATGTTTTCGGAGCCGTCGGGGTGGCGAACCTGCAGTTCGACGGATTCGTCCTGATCGGCAAAAGCAGCGGCTTGTTTGAGGTCGATGAAGTTGATGTTTTTTTTGCCGTTGATGGCAATAATTTCATCGCCGCCCTTGATGCCTGCGACCGCGGCCGGACTGTCGGGCCAGACAAAGCCTGCAACCGCCGGGGGCAATTCTACCCCCTTGGCAAAAACCAGCATAAAAACGATTGCCGCGGAGATGACGTTCATTATCACCCCGGCAGAAATCACGATGACTCGCTGCCAGACCGGTTTGTTGCCGAAAGCCCGGGGATTGTCAGAGGGTTTGTCCGCGGCGATGTCTTCCTGGCCGAGCATTTTCACATAACCGCCAAACGGGATCAAAGCCAGGCGATATTCAGTTTCGCCCGGTTTGGCAGCGGCTTTGGGGTTTACAAAGTGCAAAGCGCCCTTGCCGTCGTGGCCGGGTATCAACTCCGGAAAAATTCGCACCTGAAATCCGCCGGGAACGCGTTTGAAACCAAAAATATTGGGCCCCATGCCCAGCGAAAAAGCCTCGACCTCGATACCAACGGCCTTGGCACTGAAAAAGTGGCCCAGTTCGTGGACAAAAATAACCGCGCCAAAACCCAACAGCATCAAAGCGATGTTTTTGGCTCTTTCCGGGTCGCTCACGATGAAATAAATCGCCAACGCCAGAAAGGCCAACAAAATCGTGATGTTCCTGTTGTTGTTTTTGGGCTTGGAATGGTCGGAATTTGTCGGATTTTGTTCGGTTTTATGCTCGTTTTTATGCTTTTCGTCGGTCATTCTTGTCTTCCAGGTCTCTTTTTCGATAATTTGCTATTTATCTGCTCGTTATTATTGTTTCAGTTAGTGTTATTTTCGGCAATTTTGACCTGCCAAACCTGTGAAATGGGAAATTATGGCTTTTTTCATGGTTTAATGGTCGCGCCAAGTGATTATTTATTTCGGATTAATTAGTGATTTTCAGCATTTGGTCGGTTTTGAATCAGTAACAAACTGCCTGACCTGCTTGCGGGCCTGGCTGTCGGCCTGCAATAATTGTTCCAAGTTGGGATTTTCAACATAGTTATGATTACGCAGGCAATGCTCGGTTAGTTCGGTGATCTGGTTAAAAGAAATCAGATGCTGTCGAAAAGCGTCCACCGCAGCTTCGTTGGCAGCGTTAAGAACAGCTCCGGCGGTGCCTCCCTGGGCGGCGACCTCAAAACCAAGCCGAATCGAAGCAAAGCGATCCAAATCGGGCTGCTGAAAGTTCAATTGCTGTAACTGGTTTAATTCCAGGCGTTTAGAAGTGCTATGCAGCCGTTGTGGGTAAGTCAGGGCGTACTGGATGGGCAGTTTCATGTCCGGGCTGGACAGTTGGGCGATTATTGAGCCATCGCGGAATTCCACCATGGAGTGGATGATGGATTCGGGGTGGATGAGCACCTCGATCTGGTCGGTTTGGAGGTCGAAAAGCCATTTGGCTTCGATGATTTCCAGGGCTTTATTCATCATAGTGGCGGAATCGATGGTAACTTTTGGTCCCATATTCCAGGTGGGGTGGTTCAGGGCGTCGGCCAGTTTGGCTTGGGAGAGTTGCTCGGTGGTGGAGTTGCGGAAGGGGCCTCCGGAGCAGGTGATGATGATTTTTTCGACTTCGTGGCGGCGGCCGGAGTGCATCGCCTGCAGAATGGCTGAGTGCTCACTGTCGATGGGCAGGATGGTGGCGCGGTGTTTTTGGGCCAGCGGCATCAACAGACAGCCGGCCACGACGAGCGATTCTTTGTTGGCGATGGCGATGGTTTTGCCCGCTTCGGTGGCAGCCATGACCGCCGGCAGAGCGGAGATACCGACCACTGCTACAATTATCGTATTGACGGTTTCATCCATTACCAGATCGACCAGATGGTCCGGGCCGCCTAAAACCTTCGTCTGAGTCCCGTTCAGGGCCTCTACAAGCTTGTCCAGGTGGGTGGTGTCGGTCAGGACCACTTTTTCCAGATGATAATCGTGGGCCTGCTGAGCCAGAAGCTTCCATTGGTTGTGGGCGCTGGCGGAGACGGGGATGTAATCGGCCCCCAGAGATTCGATAACCGATAGGCTGTTCAGGCCGATCGAGCCGGTCGAGCCGAGCAAAGCAATACGTTTTGGATGATGATCCATCTGCGTAAGTCTATGTTGAATCAGCGGTTTATACAAGCAAAATTAACTGTCGCCAACAACAGCACCTGTTGGATTTGGCTCTTGATTTGACCGATAATAGCGATATTATAGCACGTTGGCGAAAAACCAGCCCTTTAAATTGTGTTCTCGCTGCGGAATGACGATTTCAAATTGTGCAACACCGGCAGTTGTTCCGCAAAAGTTATTGATTTGTTCGAAAGGATATTGTTTTGGGTTTCGAAAATCGGCCTTATTATCGCGATTCGTCCGGCGGCCTCGGCGGCGGGTATGGTGGGGGGCCGCGCATCGCGATGCCCAAGCCTTCCAACATAGTTAAATATCTACTGATAATTAATGTTGTGGTTTATATTATTCAGATTATCTGTTGGAGGCAGGCTGAGGCGGGACAGATTCCCTTCATGGAAAAATGGTTTGCTGCTATCAGTACGCACCCCTTTCAGGTTTGGCGGTTGATTAGTTTCCAGTTTTTGCATGGTGGCACCTTTCATCTGTTTTTTAATATGATCGGACTGTACTTTTTGGGCCCGACACTCGAACATTCGTGGGGGAGCAGACAGTTTTTAATTTTTTTCCTGGTCTGCGGTTTTATTGGCGGGTTGGTTTATATGATTGCCAGCAATATCGGATTGCTCGGTGGGGGGATTCTGGTTGGTGCATCCGGCGGGGTTTTGGGGATGCTGGTGGCCTGTGCGATTTTGTTTCCTCATTTTGTGGTGATATTACTTCTTTTCCCGGTACCGATCCGTTTTGCAGCGGTGCTTTTGACGGTGGTTTATATATTTAGTGTGCTCGGTGGCGAGGGTAACGCCGGTGGTAACTTGTGTCATCTGGGGGGGATGGCGACGGGATTTTTGTGGGTAAGATGGCGGCCTTATTTTGCTTCTTTTCGTCAGAAAGCTGTCCAGGGTGCATATCAAGCCCGGATGAAACAGCAGCAGCAATTACAATTTGAAGTGGATCGGATTTTGGCGAAGGTTCGCGAACAGGGCATTCAAAGTTTGAGCCGGAGGGAAAAGCAGGTTCTCGAGCAAGCCACTGAAGAACAAAAGAAAAGGAATATTTTGTAAAGAGGTCAATAAGTAAGAAGTAAGCGATCAGCGACATGATGTTCGTCGAGGGTTTTGCCTTCCATCTGAAATCTTTTCAGCATGGAAGCGCCGCAGTTCAGGAAAATTTCCCGTTCAAATAAATCGTCAGGAATAGGTAAATCGCATAGTTGTTGTCCCGATTTTTTCTTCCCATCAATGCTTAGGGCAACAAAAACACCTCGTTTTTTGCAATCGTCGATAATGTCCAGAAGTTCTGAAAGATTAAAGCTTTGTGCTCCATAGAGAATTCCCTGACTATGAGCGTATGGAGGATCGCAGTAGATTAGATCTCCAGGGTCGGCATGTCTCATCATTTCCCGGTAATCGGCTAATCGGAAAGATGTACCTTTGGTACGTTGATACCACTGATCTACCCGTTTACTGAAGCTGAAAGGATGGATGGGATTATGAATACCGCATGGAGTTGACATATATCCATCTGCTTTCCGAAAGCGAACCACGCCGCCATAACAGGATCGGCATAAAAATAGAAGGTCTGCGCCGTTGGGAGATTGATTGTAGGAAGCTTTTATACGTTCATATTCTTCAATTTTATCTCCCTTTGCGGTGGCTTCCCATCGTTCGGCATACCACTGTTTCAGAGTTTCCGGCGAATCATGTAATGTTTGCCAGATTTCAACCAAAGGGGGGAAAATATCAGACGCGATAGCGCGTTTAGGTGATAATGTGGCTAAAACAGCCCCGCTACCCAGAAAAGGCTCGTAATAAGCTTGGAAATCATGTGGAAAATATGAAGCAATTTCATGTGCGAAACGCTGCTTATTACCCACCCATTTCAACAATTGAGTTCTAAAGGGTGGAATGATTATGCATTCCTGTTCAAATAGCATTTTTTGCATTCCATACTCCTTGAGATCATTGTAAAGCAGCGGCCAGAATATCCTGTTTTGGGATACATGTCAAATGTTTTAAAATATCCCCAAACAGGATTTTTATTGAGGAGCGGTATGCAAAAAAGCATCTATAGCCCAGGGCAACGGCAACTCCAGAACTTTTTGCGTGAATTGCGAATAAAAAAGGGATTTAGGCAAAAAGATTTAGCTGATTTGTTAGGGGTGCCACAGTCATTTGTCAGCAAGTACGAAGTGGGGGAGCGGCGACTTGATATCCTTGAAATTCGCACAATTTGTAATGTCCTTGGCATCGAATTTGTTGATTTTGCCCGTCAGCTTGAGAGGAAAATTGATGAAGCCCAATGATAAGTTTTTAAGCCAACCTCCATCTTTTTGGGCTAATGTTCGAGCAATCAGTGAAACAGTTGGTTATACCGATAGGGGGTGTAATTCTGTAAAGATTCCCACCTTAGATCAAATGATTCAGGCGATGAAAGAACGGGGGCTTGATAGTTGTCATCTAAGGGCAAGTGAAAACAAGATTTCTAAATTTGGAAAAATGCTTTGTGACTATTTTTTCTATAGGGCACAGATTCTAAATGAATATGTAGAGCCCCAGCTTATGGATGCTGAGCGTGCACGTTCCGAGTATGAAAAGCTAAAACATGAACTTAAACCTTCAAAGTCATGTCCAATGCCGATGAATAAACAAAAAGGGGACAAAAAAACAAAGGCATATCTGACGTGTATGGTTAATATGGTTATTGAGGCGAATGCTCGAAATATTGAATGTGATTATGACCCGAGAAAACTTCCAATTATTACCAGAGATGGTTTGCCTGTTCGAACTCTTTCCCGTCGTGTAGATGGTGCATTTCCGGCGACCGTTAATCCGATTGCTGTTTGGGAAATCAAGGAATATTATTATACTACAACATTTGGGAGTCGAGTAGCGGATGCGGTTTATGAAACACTTTTGGATGGAATGGAGCTTGCGGACTTAAAAAGGAATGAAAACATCAAAGTATTTCACTATTTGATTATCGATGCACATTACACCTGGTGGGATTGTGGCCGTTCCTATCTTTGCCGGATCCTTGACGCGATGCATATGGGATACATAGATGAAGTCCTTTTTGGTTACGAAGTCGTTGAAAGACTGCCCAAGCTTGTTCGTCAGTGGACGAAAGCTTTTAGAGATCAATAAGTTCTTTTAGCTTGTGGTTTAAATTATAACCTCTTGATTTTTTTGTTCTGGGCGGGTATATTTTTTTGCAGCAGGAACTATCAGAAAATAAAAAATAACACTAGTTTTTTGAGGGAAATCAGGTGAGTAACAGTAGTTTTCAGGAATGTATCAATCCCGATTGCCGGGCGAGTTTTGATGTGGGTCAGAGTTACTTTGCTTGTCCGAAGTGTGGCGACTTGCTGGATGTGCGGTACGACTGGGACCGTTTGCAGGTGCCGGATTCGTTAAGCTGGTTCGGGAAGCGTTGGGCGACGCGGAACCAGCCGTTGGATTTTTCGGGGGTGTGGCGGTTTCGGGATTTGCTTAATTTTTGTGGTGATGAGCACCGGATAACCATCGGAGAGGGTCAGACGATTTTGCAGCTTAACGATGGCATTGCCGATTATGTGAATTGTTCTGCCGGTCGGGTGTTTTTGGAATACGAAGGGCTAAATCCGAGCGGCTCTTTCAAGGATAACGGCATGACGGCAGCTTTTAGTCATGCCCGGATGGTGGGTACCGAACATGTCGCCTGTGCATCGACGGGTAACACCTCGGCGTCGCTGGCGCTTTACGCGCACACCTGCGGTATGAAAAGCAGTGTCTTTATCGGTTCGGGCAAGATCGCTTATGGCAAGCTCAGCCAGGCTTTGGATTTTGGCGCCCGGACGATCCAGATTCAGGGGGATTTCGACGATTGCATGAGACGGGTTCAGGAAGTCTGTCGCGATAAAGGACTCTACCTGGTCAATTCGCTCAATCCGTTCCGGCTCGAAGGTCAGAAGACGATTATGTACCGGGTGCTGGAAGGGCTTGGTTGGCAGGTGCCCGACTGGATTGTGGTTCCGGGCGGCAATCTGGGTAACAGCAGCGCGTTCGGTAAGGCTTTTGGTGAGTTGAAGCAGTTAGGCCTGATCGAGCGGATACCCAGGTTGGCGGTTATCAATGCTACCGGCGCCAACACGTTGTTCGATCTTTATGAGAACCAGAATATGCGTTTCAACGGTGGGGCGGTGGATGATAAAGCAATCGATGCTTATTACGCCAAGCTTGACGCGACCGGCTATCGGCCGCACACTATTGCTTCGGCGATTGAGATTTCACGGCCGGTGAATCTTAAAAAATGCCTCCGCGCTCTGGAAATCTGCAACGGTGTGGTCTGCGAAGTTCCCGACGAGCACATCAAGGATGCCAAGGCGGCGGTAGGGCGGTTCGGTCTGGGTTGCGAGCCGGCTTCGGCGGCTTCGGTGGCGGGGCTGAAGCTGTTGCGTGAGCAGGGCGTTATCGAACCGGACGAAACCGTGGTGTGCATCCTGACCGGCCATCAGCTTAAGGACCCGAACATCACCGTTAAATATCACAGCGAAGAAAATCGCGAGTTTTCCAATCACCCCACCGAAGTGCCTAATGACATCGATAAAATTGTAGCAGCCCTGGGATTGTAAAAGCCAAGATAATCTAGACGTTAATTTCTTGGAAATCACCTTGTTGTGTGATAATGATGATTAAGTATGAGATTATTATATATTGGAGCAGCGAGGATAAAGTTTTTATTGCGGAGGTGCCGGAATTGCCAGGATGTATTGCTCACGGTGATAGTTATGAGAAGGCTTTGGATAATGCCCAGCAGGCTATTCAGCTTTGGATAGATACAGCCAGAGAGGCCGGCGATCCTGTTCCCGAGCCTAAAGGCCGACGGTTAATGCTGGCATAAATTAAGAATCGTTTGCGGAATATTAATATCAAGGGATTGAGTTATGTTGAAACTGGCGGTGACAGGTGCGGCGGGGCGGATGGGTCGGCGGATTGTGGCGTTGGCTTGTGAATCGGGTGATTTT
This sequence comes from Sedimentisphaerales bacterium, assembly GCA_016934515.1. GTDB lineage: Bacteria > Planctomycetota > Phycisphaerae > Sedimentisphaerales > SM23-30 > JAFGSR01. The sequence continues at coordinate 13,138 of JAFGSR010000123.1, read as the reverse complement.
GAGGTGGCTGCTGCAATGGAAGCGCCGGGTAATTCTCTGCTTGGAGCTGATGTCGGCGAATTAGCGGGGATCGGCAGTCTCGGCGTTAAAATTACCGAGCAGCCGGGTGCCGGTTGTGATGTGATGATTGATTTTTCGTTGCCGGCAGGGACCGAAAAATGGGCCAAGTACTGCCGCGAAGCAAAACTGCCTCTGGTGGTCGGTACCACGGGCCTTTCCGATGCACAAAAACAGATGCTGCAGGAGACCGCCCAGGAAACCGCGGTGATGCTCGGCGCCAACATGAGCCTGGGCGTTAATCTGCTGTTCAAACTGGTTGGTGAAGTCGCAAAAAATCTGGGTAGCGGTTACGATCTCGAAGTGATTGAAACCCATCACCGCTTCAAACGCGACGCTCCCAGCGGCACCGCCTTGGAATTGGCCCGGCAGATGGCGTTAGCTAAGGACTGGCCTTTTCCCGATTGTCTGACTCACGGCCGCGAAGGTAAGAATGCTCTGCGCGAAGAAAAAACCATCGGTATGCATGCGGTTCGCGCCGGCGATGAAATTGGTGACCATCGGGTGCTTTTTTCCGCTTTGGGTGAAACTGTCGAACTGCACCACAGGGCCCATTCCCGCGACACCTTTGTCCGCGGCGCTTTGCGGGCGGCGAAGTGGATCAGTGATAAGCAGCCTGGTATGTATTCCATGGCCGACGTGCTGGGGCTTTGATATTCGGGTGGCTTGAATTTTATAGTGTGGGTCCCAAAAATCCGCTGCTTTTGTGGCAATTTCCACCCGGACGTTGGCTGGTGGGTAACTCAGCCGGTCAACCCCAAAGTGCCTTTAGCAGGATATCGTAAGCGGCGTGTGCCCCGGCGGTGATTCCGTAACCTCGGTAACGAAAAACAAACGCAAAGTAGATTCCCGCCAGCATCCGAAAAACAAAGCCGCTTAGTTCAAAAGTTCCTGTTACCCGAAAACCACCGGCGTCAATCGTAAAATAATGATAGAGCGAAAACAACACCGCCGAAATCCCCACCGCTGTTAATGTGGCAATTTGTGTTTTGATTTTCAGCAGGTCTTCCAGAATCATCAAAATCAATCCGAACAATATCAACCGAAAAATCAGTTCTTCGTAGATCCCCGCCCCGATTCCGGTTACTACATACGTCATGAACGACTCGCCGGTTGCAGCGGTAGCCGGTTCCTGTGCCTGCAGCGTCGCTATCACGGTTGAACTGCCGATGGTCGCGTTCAACACCAGCAGCGGCACGCAGAGCAATATCGATTCCGCCGCCATCCAGCCCAGCCAGTCCACTCGAATCTTCCACGGGTGCCGACTAACCAGGTGCCAGCACAGCAGGATAATCACCACCACCAACGCCGGAAACAGCCAGGCCAACCGGTTGCTCAATCCCAGCCACTCAGCAACATTACTCAGCCAGATGAAAGCGATGATCCGCTTGTGGATTAAAATTTCCGCCACCTGTTCCGTATTGACCCAAAGCGTGCCCAATTCGTAAATAACCATCAAAGGCAACAAAAACAGCAATCCATACAGCGGCCGAGAGGTGGACTCCAGGTAAGAATCCTGGGCAAAATTAAACTGACTTGCCCGGGCCGGTTTTGCAGTCTTGTTATTGACCTGTTTTTTCGCCATAAAGTTTCATTTTATTGAACTTTGATTAATTAATTAACGCCGTGTAGCACCGCCAAACGCAGCGTCGGGGTGGTCCTGCTGCTTTTGCCTCTTGTAAAATAATGACAGTTAAGCTACCATGCGCCATAAGTGATTGCAAGGGGATTACCGGAATAGACCTGGATCATAAGGAGGCAAAAAATTGACAGCCGGCGGCGATCAACTGATGGCTTTTTATGAAACTCTGCTGGCCCATTACGGCCGACAGAATTGGTGGCCCGGTGACAGCCCTTTCGAGGTGATGGTCGGTGCTGTTCTTACCCAGAACACCAACTGGCTCAACGTGGAAAAAGCCATCACCAACCTCAAAGCCGCCGACAAACTTTCTGCCTGGGCGATTGATGCTCTCGACCATGAAGAATTGGCCCAACTGATTCGCCCCGCCGGTTATTTCAACATCAAAGCCCGCCGGCTGAAAAATCTCATCACCTGGCTTTGTCAGAATTATGACGGTTCCATCGAGGCCTTGGCTGATTTATCTGTCCCCCGGCTGCGGGAAGAATTGCTTTCGGTCAACGGCATCGGCCGCGAAACCGCCGATTCTATTATCCTGTACGCCCTGGAGAAACCCACCTTTGTCGTGGACACCTACACCTACCGCGTTCTTTGCCGACATGGTTGCATTGACCCCGAAAGCGACTACGAACAGACAAAAGATTTCTGCGAAAGCCATCTACTCCAGGATGTGGCACTTTACAACGAATTTCACGCCCTGATTGTCCAGGTGGGCAAAAATCACTGCAAACCCCGTCCAAAGTGCACCGATTGCCCCTTGGTATGTTACGAACACACCCTTGACCTGTAATAATCCGCACGGATGAAAAACACCCCTGCTTTGCGGTTCATTACCGGGCTATCGACAATTTCATCCGGCTTAGACAGATCAAAACGGTTTGTTGAAAATGAAATTATTGATTTTCGGCCTTGCGGTACATAATATAAAAAACCACAACGCCTAACAACCCCAGACCGAACGTAATGTGATACCATGCTAACGCTAGCATATCCATGTCATGTTCTCCTTATCAATCTGCCCATCAAAGAGGGACTTTGCAATACTATTTCCTTATCAAGCCGGAGTTTAGGGCAATTTCGCCTGGATTGTCAATAAAATTTCCACGTTTTACTCCTCCCAGACCTGATTTACCCCTGCTTCGCCGGAATCATACCAACCTGACCTGCAATACCACGGTTTGCACAATCTTGGCCTGAAACACTCCGGTTTGCCCGATTTCACCTTTTCATTCGATTTTCCGTTGCCCTAACCATCAAAATTGCTATAATAACCACCTGAACTGGACCAGGGGGCGTGGTGTAACGGGAGCACGGCGCGGTCGCATCGCGCAAATAGGGGTTCGATTCCCCTCGCCTCCAGTCTACGCTCGGAGCGGTAGCTCTGAGTGAAAAATGTCGCGTCGTAGCCTAAGCGAAAACGGACTATTTACGTAGCTCTGTTGCAATCCTCCGAGCTACGACTCAGCACGCCGGTTTTTGCAGTCTGCTACGACTCGGCACGCCGGTTTTTTCGCCTTCTTGGGTGCTAATTGGGGGTTTTTTATATTAAACCTTCCAGGGTGGTTATTCCCTGCACGACTTTGCAGGTGTGGGTGGCGAATTTGTTCGCGAAATCGGGGTGGCTCCGCGGATAACCAATCTGAACCGCCCGGCTCAGTTGCTCCACCGCCTCAGCCCGGGCCAGTGCGCCGGCGGCACCTTTGTCACCGCCGCCCAGCATACGTTCGCCCAGCACCCCCGGAACCGTCCGGGCAATGTCGCACATGCTTTCCAACTCCGGCCCGGAAATCCGGTAGTTATCACGCAGCCCCACCCCGTCCGCCCGAAAAATCCCACCCACCGTCTCAATATCACCCCGCTTCCACGCCTCCAACATCTGGTAAAAACGCTGCTGGGCGTGATATATATATTTACACCGACTAAACAAATCCGGCTCTGCTTTCCCGAACTCATTCTCAATTTTTTTGAAGGTTTCAACGTCGCGAACATCCGCCAGACAGCTAACACCATAACCCGCCCGTCCCAGCAGCGCCGCAAATTTATCACACTCATCCTTGCGGATTTTGTAAGTGGATTTTTCCAGTCCCGGTCGATCCGTCCCCGTGTCCATCACCGCAATCCGCAAATCTTCACCGCCCTTACCCAGCGGCACGTAATCGATACTGCGGTCCTGCGGATTATAATGGGTGCCCATGCCCTCTTTGGCAAATAGAATCATAATCTGATCCAACTGCCCGCACGGCGAACCGATATAAACATTCTCCACCGCCTGAGCCAGATCGATAATTTTCATCTGCTCCTCAACTTCAATCCCATTAACCTCCAGCACCGTCAAAATCAAATTCAACGTCAGCGATGCCGACCGACTCATGCCCCCGCCGGGAATGTTGCCGTAGATAACCGCGTCGATTCCCTGGGTAATTTCGAAACCTTCCTTGCTCAGCACGTAATCTACCCCAAAAGCGAACCTTGCCCAACTGTCTCCGAACTGCGGCGATTGCGGCTCCGGCACCTGCCCGCACTTGTACCGCACAATCCCATCATCCGGAAAATTAACGCTGTACAGCCGATTTTCACCAGTACCGTTGGGCTTATACGCCAGCCAAATAAACCGGTCCGTCCCTACGCCGAACAGCTCCGTGCCGTTATAGTCGCCGTGTTCAACTCCCAGACAAAACCGTGACGAACTACGCCGCACCCGCCCGCCGCTCAGATTGATATTGTTATCATGGGCCGCTTTACCAATAATCTCAATTGCCTGCTGATTTTCCGTTTCCATACTAATTGTTTCACCTTGGATTTTATGTTGAAAAAGATTTAAACAAAATTCTTCCGTTCCGTAATATACCGGTATTCTTACTTGAGATAAACAAGATTTATTGGCATAATAACTGTTAATGAATATGAGGCTAAAATGATTGAAATTACTTTTTTAGGAACTGGTACCAGCCAGGGCATCCCGATCATCAATTGCGCTTGCCCTGTCTGCCGCAGCGAAGATCCCCGCGATCAACGCCTGCGCACCAGTGCGCTGATCACCCTGGACGGCCACAACATCCTCATCGACGCCTCCCCGGAGCTGCGCCTGCAATGCCTGCAAAACGATGTCCGCCACCTGGACGCGGTATTGCTGACCCACACTCACGCCGATCACATTTTCGGCCTGGACGATTTGCGTCGTTTCACCCAGAGCCAGGCCCGCCCCCTCGACATCTACGCCGGAACCGATCATCTGCCCGCCCTGGAAAAGATTTTCGGTTACGCCCGTTATGACCGCTCCAACGGCAATCACGATCTACCCCACCTCAATTTCAACCCCATCGACGGGCCGTTCGAGTTATTCAGCCACCAGATAATCCCCCATTCCATGCCCCACGGCAGATTTAACGTGCTCGGTTACCGCATTGGCCCCCTGGCTTATTGCACCGACATCTCTGCCATGAGCGATCAAATCGTTGCCGATCTCCAGGGACTGAGAATTCTCGTCCTGGGGGCGTTAAGGCCCTGGCCCCACCCCGCTCACCTCTCCATCGACCAGGCCGTCGATCTGGCACACCGAATAAATGCCGAACAAACTTACCTCGTCCACATGAGCCACCACATCGGCCACCAGCAGACCCAAAAATCCCTCCCCAAAGGCATCCAACTGGCCTGGGACGGCTTGAAAATCTCCCTCGAAGAATAATCCTCCAATCGGATAATTTGCATATAAATCACTTTACTTTTGCCCGGCATTTCTGATATTATTGGTAGTTCAGAAGAGAGAAAAGTTGGACCATTCTTAGCAGAGAGAGAACTCAGATGAGAATTCCGCTTGTTTACGTTTTGGCGGCTCTGTTGTGCTTGTCCTGTGTCAGCCGTATGTCACTTGCTCGCACCGTCGTTGACGATCATTTCCAGCAACGTATCCCCGCCGAAGGGATTACTCCCGGCTTGATGGATCCGGTTACACTTTTTGTCCCTTATCATCAAACCATTACAGACGTTGATGTGCACTTGCAGATTACCCATTCAGCCGTTTGCGATCTGATGATTTACCTCGATGCTCCCTGGGGACAAACCGTCACCTTGAAGGACGACGAGATGATGGTTGAACTCTGGCCTCCGGGTTCGCAAACCGCAAATATGCTCGGTACCATTTTTGATGACGAAGCCGATATTCGACAGTTCCAAGGCCAGCCCCCTTACACCGGCAGATTTCTACCCGCCCTCGGCCAGTCTTTATCCTTGCTTGATGGCTATGATGCTTATGGATACTGGACCCTCAGAATCGACGACATCGCCGAAGCCGACATCGGCACCCTCGATTATCTCGCCCTTGATTTCGAATTCACCCACACTCCCGAACCTACCAGCCTATCCATCTGCTTTTTTGCTTCTTTATTTGCGGTTCGAAGAAAAAAAAACCACATCAATAGAAACGTATGATATGTTAAACTTGTTCGGATTTCCGTTCCGAAACCTTCTCTCCCCTCTGTGTCGTTATTCGTCATTCTTCATTGATTCATCATTCTGGTTTCCGTGCCGGGCTCTCCGCTGCGCTCCGTGTCGTAATTCGTCATTACATTAATACGTTTCTGGATTGAGCAAAACAGTAAGCAAATGTACCGCCCCAATCTCCATTTGCCTTCTACCCCCCTTATGTGGTACTCTACTGGCCATGACATTACGGATTTTGCAATTAATTACCGACCTGGAAATCGGTGGTGCCCCGTTCATGGTTCGGGATTTGGCTCTGGGGTTGCACGCCGATAGCCGCTTTGAGGTTCACGTCGCCTGCCTGGCTCCTGCCGGTCCTGTCGCCCGCGAACTCGCCAACTGCGGCATAAACACCCACTGCCTGAACGCTAAAAGCCCCTGGGATTTTCGCGTCTTCTATCGCTTGGCCGGACTCATCTCCCGTTTCCAACCCGACATCCTGCATTGCCATCTGCTCCACGCTAACATTACCGGCCGCCTTATCGGTTCCGCCCTGAATGTCCGGCACATCATCGCTACCGTCCACACCGCCGAGCAACAAAAACTCTGGCACCTCACCGCCGAAAACCTCACCTGCCGCCTCAGCCGTCCGACGGTTTGCGTCTCGTCCTCCGTTCGCGAACACCTCAGCCGCCACGCTCACATCCCCGACCGTTTCCTGAAAACCATCCCCAACGGCATCGATACCCAAAAATTCACCCACGCCATCCCAGCTGATTTCTCCCGATTCGAACTTACCAAAAAACTCCCCACCCTCATTTTCGTAGGCCGACTGGCCCCGGTAAAGTCCGTCGATCAAATCATCCACGCCGTCGCCCAACTTAAACAACAAAATTGTCCTTGCCAGTTACTCATCGTCGGTGACGGCCCCGAACGGCTGTCGCTTGAAAAACTCACCAATAATCTGGACCTGGCAGACCACGTAAAGTTCGCTGGTATGCAGTCTGACGTTCCTTCACTGCTCAAAGCCGCCGACATTTTTGTCCAGCCCAGCAAAACCGAGGGCCTGCCCCTGGTAACTCTCGAAGCCATGGCCGCCGGCATCCCCATCGTCGCTTCCCGAACCGCCGGCATCGTCGATCTCCTCGTTCACCAAAAATCCGCCCTGCTCGTCCCCATCGGCGATCAGCCTTACCTGACCAACTCCATCCAAAACCTGCTAACCAATCCCGGCCTCGCCCAAAAGCTCAGCCACACCGCCCAGCAACACGCCCTCAAAAACTTTTCCCTCACAGCCATGATCCACGCCTATGCTAATTTCTACCAAAACCTCACCGCATCATTTAACAGCTAGTTGTACCGTTCAAAAAATGACATGTAAAGCCACATCGGCGATTGCTCCTCTGCCTGGTTATATGATACCCATCGGGTATAACAACGTATATTTCGGAGGATATTGATAATGGATTGCCTGATAGTACGGGAGTCAAAACGTCGAACCATCACAAAAGCGCTTCTTTGGCGCTTAATCGGCATCGTCTGGACTTGGATAGGGGCCTACTTTATTTTGCTGTTAATGCCGCAAAAATTAAGAAGCGCATCAATAATGGCTACTGCCATAGTTGTATATCATCATTCGACACGCATGGTTATGTACTACTTTTACGAGCGAATATGGAACAAAATCGGCTGGGGAAGAGTCGATAAAGATAATCCGGAAACAGTAACAATCTCGACAAAAAGAATGCTGATCTGGATATTCGTTGTAGTGTTAGCATTGGCCTTGATCTTTTTCCTTATCCTTTACGTTAATCCACTAATGAAAAAATAGCATTACCGGTTTGCTCTGCTCAACCAATGGCGGCTCTTCCTTTATCGCCCGTACGGATTCGTACGCATTCGACCAAATCCAACACAAAGATCTTGCCATCTCCAATTGTCCCGGAGTGCGCCCCTTCGACAATCGCGTCTATAGTTTTCTGCATAAAATCTTCATTTACCGCTATCTCAATCCTTACTTTTTTGAGCAAATTCACTTCGTATTTTACCCCACGGTAACTTTCTTCATAACCTCGTTGTTCCCCACACCCCAGGGCATTGGTTACAGACATTTTATGAACTTCGGCTTTGTACAGGGCTTTCTTAACATCCTGCAGCTTGTGCGGCTGAATATATGCTATTACTAGTTTCATTTTTTGATCTCCATGAAATTTCATTATTTATGTTGTAGTAAAAATCTGGAATCCACTATATGCTTCCATACCATGCTCGCCTATATCGAGCCCTTTTAGTTCTTCTTCAACCGAAGCTCGCAGCCCAACGGTTTTCTTGATTATGGTAAACATCACCAATCCCAGGATAAATGCCCAGGCAAAGCACGATCCCGCACCGACAAGTTGTACCCCCAATTGACCCAAACCGCCACCATAGAACAAACCTGTGCTTGCTTCACCGGTTCCCAGAACAGCTTCTGCATTGAATAAGCCACAGGCAACCGTGCCAAACATACCACATACACCATGAACCGAAACCGCTCCGACAGGATCGTCAATCTTGAGCACTTCGTCAATAAACAGCACACTAAACACCACCAGGGCGCCGGCTATTAAACCGATTACCATCGCACCCATTGGTGTTACCGTATAACAGCCGGCGGTAATAGCTACCAAACCTGCTAACGCCCCATTCAGCGACATCGAAGCATCTGGTTTTTTACTTATAAACCATGAGGTAATCATCGCCATAATAGCTCCTGCCGCCGCTGCCAGATTGGTTGTAACTGCTACCCGACCGATTTCGCCGTTACCGACCGTGGTACTGCCGGGATTAAATCCAAACCATCCAAACCACAGAATAAAAACGCCCAGTGCTGCCAGTGGAATATTATGTCCCGGAATAGCTTTCGGTTTCTTGTCTGGGCCGTATTTGCCCAGTCGGGGGCCTAGTGTAATTGCTCCAGCCAATGCCAGCCAGCCGCCTACTGAATGTACCACGGTTGATCCGGCAAAATCACAGAAGCCCAGTTTCTCCAGCCAGCCGTTTCCATTGAGCAAACTGCCCCATGCCCATGACCCGAATATCGGATATATAAACGCACAGATAAACACACTGTAAACCAGGTAAGCCTTGAATTTTGTTCGGCCCGCCATGGCGCCGGATACGATAGTTGCTGACGTCCCGGCAAAAACTGTCTGAAACAGCAGGAAGGTATAGTTCCAATGTCCACCGTCGCCCGAAATATTACTGATCGCAAAATCCGTCGTACCGAAAAATCCGTTGGTTGCACCGAACATCAATCCGAATCCGAGAAAGAAAAACGCAATGGTTCCAATTGAGAAATCCATAAGGTTTTTCATCAGGATATTAACAGCGTTTTTTGCTTGTGTAAAACCAACTTCTACCATCGCAAAACCCGCCTGCATAAAAAACACCAGAAAAGCCGCTACGCATGTCCACACCACGTTGATATTGGTCTGTAACTCCTCCTTCGCCGACTCAATCGCCGAAGCATCTGCGCTGCTCGGTTCAGCAACTACCGGCCCGACTGCAAAAACCAGCAATAACATACTAATAACTATAAATCCTGACTTCTTCATTTTTACTCCCTTTTTGAAAGATTAACTTTTCGTTACAGGCTTTCCGCTGCGTTTTGTGTCACAGCTTTATGTTATTTCAATTGCCCACCAGCCTGCTTGCGACGGGCGCAAACAAGGCGCACCTCTGCCACCGCGGGATAATCCAGCTTATGAAAAAGTTTAATACTTAAAGCCGCGTAAGCAAAATCGCGTGAATATTATCTTTGCTTAAAAACTCTTCGAAAGACTGACACCTGCAAAGAAAAAATCACTTGCAGTTCCATACGCATCGGTGGCACGTATATCATCACTGACCAGCATGATGTAGTTCAGGCTCGGTGATACTGAAAATCCCACAATCTCCATTGGGAATGAAACCGAAAACACCAGGTCCTGCATTTTGCTCTGGTCGGTTCCCCAGTAATACTTGTTGTATGATCCACTGCCCCATCCCAAACTGGTGCCGATTTCCATTCCGATTGGCATTTCCGGACCAAGTTCAATAATTTTCTCGAAACTGTGTCCTAATGCCAGTGAAACGTAAGTGCCTTCAGCCTCATCCACATCATGATACACTGTTACTGAAGGACTCAAGGGCACATCAAGGCTAAGTCCCCAGTAAATTTCGGTACTGTCCTTAACTTTGGTTCCGGGAAAATCATAATAGATCACTCCAACTGAATAGCCCACAACTTCGATACCGGGAATGTTGCTCGAGTAATCGAATGAATAATCCATCTCCGAAAAATCACCACTGTTGCCATTTATATTTGATAAATCCATGTTACCCCAAACCCCCGCGCTCATATTGCCATAGCTGATATTCAGGCCCGGCTGAAAAACCGGATCGTCACTTAGATTTTGGCCTCGCCAGATGTACTTGCCGAAAAAATCGGTTGTTAACTCAAATCCAACTGCATTTTCATTTTCAGCAAATACCAACGTGTTGCCGAGTAACAACATACTTAAACCAATCATCAAAATTTTCGATCTCTTCATTTTTTACTCCAATCTAAATTTACAAACCCGGAACTTTCAGTTCACTAACGACAAAGGCACATTCAATTACATTTTACCTAAAGCAAGAGGTGTGCCATGCCGTCTTAAAAGGCTAAAACAGTTGTAAACTATTGATAAACAAAGAATAATGGCGTATGGCCTTAAATTGGCATAATCACTGTATAATACATATATGTAACATAAAGCATTAGAAACTACATATATGTAGCATTTATTCCTTTTGCGGGTTGCATTATCGTGACTTCGATCAACGTAATTATATTTAAGGGGCATGAAATAGTCTTGCTTTTTTTTGACTTGGGCCCTGGTTACATATTTATCGGACCTTATATTAATACATTACGATAAACATCTGTGGTAAAGCTATTTAAGGTGGTATCACGGAATTGAGAAAATGGTAAGATAGGTAATATAGAAAAAATAGGAATAAATTTAAGGGATTTTGCCACCCGTTACGATAGTGCTATTGTTAGCTAAATTATCTAACTTAAAAAAGTTAATAAAATGAATTTCAGGAATTAGGGATTTTAGTTGAAAAACCAAGTCCAGCAAAAAGACGAAAAAGGACAGTCGTCGAACAAAACAACTGTGGCGATGAAGCAGGGAAGTCATCACGTTCACAGCCCCTGAGAGGAACTATTATGAATCTTGATAAAATTACCGCACGTTATCTGGAAAAACTGTTCGAAGGCGACCGCATCGGCTGCCGTAATATCCTTGGCGAAGCCCTGCAAACCGGAACCCCCGCAAGAGTTATTTATACCGACCTGTTCTGGACCGCCATGTCCGTCGTCGAAAATCGCTATCGTAATCACGAAATCGACATCGTTACCGAGCACATGGCTACCCGTATCAATCGCACGCTCGTCGATCAACTCCAAAGCAAACTGCCCCGTAGCGACTCCCGCAACATGAAAATGATAATTGCCTGCTCCGATGACGAGCCGGAGGAGTTGGGTGCTCAGATGTGTGCCGATTTGTTTGAATCCGACGGCTGGGAAGTCAAGTTCCTCGGCGGCGGCGTTCCCAACGATGAAATTTTAGCTGTTGTCGCAAATTTTAAGCCCGATATCATCTTTCTTTACGGAACCAAACCTTCCGGAGCTCCTGATGTCAGACGATTGATTGATACCGTTAGAGCCGTTGGCGCCGCTCCAAATGTCAGATTCATGCTCTCCGGCGGGATTTTTAACCGTGCCGAAGGACTATGGGATGAAATCGGTGCCGACATGTTCGCGCCCACTGCCAAAGAAGCTTTGGAAATTGCCCTGACCGATCAACATGCCCAGCCGGATACTCGACGTCACCGTCGCAAATCAGCAAAAAATACCACCCCCCAGGAAGAACCCGTCAGCGTTTAATCGGGTAGCCGGGAGACTGAAGGCAATCTCTAAAAATTGCCTTTTCAGAGCCCCAACCGTAAGGGAGGGGATTAAAAACGTCGATTTCTTGTTCGATAATTGTTTTTTTAGAGGTTCCTTGAATACTTTTAAAAAAAACTTTTGAATCGTAAGCGTTCACGCAATGAATCGTAAGCGTTCACGAAAAAGTGCGGTTTTTAGGGCAAAAACGCTGTTGCGTTTCACAATTTCACGAAAAATGGCAATTTTGAGGTCTCAAAATGCTCGTTTTTGCGTCAAAAATGGCGTTTTTTTTCGCGTGAACGCTTACAAATAAGCAAGAGTTTACAATTCTCACTATCGGGAATTCTCACTTGGTTGGAGTATAAATAAGTAATTACCGGGATGTTAGATTAGGGAAGATATGTCGTTTGTAAGTAAAAAATATATCTATGCTAAACCATTGTAAATGCGATGGTTAGGTTTTTTCCCTCAACGGGTCGGTTTTTTTATTGAAACTGAACCAGTGAAAAAGCGTCTTAGTAAGTGGAACGAATATAGAATAATATAATAGTCTAAGTTCTCTTCTACTCCTTTTGCGAAGCAGGGCGACCCCTCCCGTCCTGCTTCGTTTTTTTTTTAGCGTTCAAGCAAAAGTGCGGTTTTTAGGGCAAAAACGCTGTTTTGTTTCACGATTTCACGAAAATGGCAAATTTGAGGTGTCATAATGCTCGTTTTTACGCCAAAACTTGTGTTTTTTTGAGTGAAAGCTTACGTTTTTTTCAGCTTTATTATGGTGGGAAAATTGCTCGGTGATGCTACCGGTGAGCATTTGGAGCTTGGAATTTGTTATTTTTATTGCTATCAGGGTAAATCGGCGTTAAACGGCGTTAATCTGTTATTCCATAAAGGTTTACGTAATATTTTGCTGCAAATCCAAGTGGTCCAAAAGCGCGACAAGCCTTTTTCAAAAATCGCAAATTTCTGCAAAAAACCGTAAAGTTTGCCCCAGGTTTCTTGAAAAATCACCCCAAAACCACCCAACTTTCCGGCCTGTTTTTTGACAAAATTTCATCTTTTCTCATTTT
>JAFGSR010000122.1 GCA_016934515.1 Sedimentisphaerales bacterium | reverse complement strand
GAGACCCTTTTTGTCAAACATAAAAGTCCGATAACTATATAATTAACAACAGTTTATGGTGGCGCGCATCGCAAGTTGCGCTCTTTTAAATAGTATGTAAAATCACACATGCCCCAAACAAATAATATTTAGGTCAGCAAAAACGAATCAAAATACCAGCTATTGAGAACGAAAGCTGTTGTACTGGAGAAAATATCATGGGTAGCCTGCGAATTACAACGTTTCTGGTGGTTCTTTCGGTAGTGATAGGCGGGCAGGTTTTGAAGGCCGCTGACGATAAATCAATCGGTGATCTTGATTCAGGGCGAATTGATGCGGTGGCAGCGATGCTGGCTGAAAAGTCGGGGGGATTGGGCGAGCCGATCGGCAATCGCAAGGTATGGGAAGAGTTGGCGAAGAAAAGCAGTTTTAAGAATGTTATTCGCCGTGCGGAAAGTCATCTTAAGAGCCAAATGCCGGAATCAAGCGATGAATTGTACCTGGATTTTTCCCGCACGGGCACCCGGACCAACTGGGAAAGGGTAAACAATCAGCGGCTGCAACGGTTCAAGGAGTTGGTTCTAGCGGAATGTCTGGAGGATAAGGGGAGATTTATCAAGGCGATTGAAGAGTGTGTGCGGGCGATCTGCAGTCAGAGAAGCTGGGTTATGCCGGCACATGATCGGTCACTGTTGAACTTTCACGGCAAGCAAATCGACATTGATCTGCTTTCATCAAAATTGGCCTGGAACATGGCATTGACGAATTACCTGTTGGCAGATCGGATCAGTGCCGATACCCGGCAGCTAATACATGACAACGTGCAGCGTCGTGTGCTGGATCCATTTTTGGCGATGGTTAGCGGTAAGAGGTCGCTGAACAGTTGGTTTAACACTACGAACAACTGGAACTCGGTCTGCCTGGCAGGTGTTACCGGGGCAGCCCTTGTCCAATTGCAGAGCCCACGAGAGAGGGCAATCTATATAGTTTCGGCGGAGAAGTATTCGCTGAACTTTCTCAAGGGTTTCACGGCGGACGGTTACTGCAGCGAAGGTCTGGGCTACTGGAATTACGGCTATGGTCACTATATTCTGCTGACCGAATTGATTTATCAGGCGACTGGGAGCAAAGTTGATCTGCTGGACAGGTCCAAAGCCCAGTCAGCAGCTACCTTTGCCAAGCGTGTAGAGATTATTAACGGCGTATATCCATCTTTTGCGGATTGCAGTGTCTATAGCAAACCCATCAGCGAAATCATGCATTATATCAGTCGGCGGCGAGAACTGGGCTGGTCCAAATACGATACGATTGATACGACCGGAGTCTACAGCAACCTGTTTCAAACGTTGTTGTTTTCGTTTGGCAATTCCGCTGCGGGCGTATCGCCGGTTAAAGGTGTCAAAGAGGCGACAGAGGAGCGGGACTTTTTCCAGGAGGCCGGCATTCTCATCTGTCGGGGCGGCAATAACAAGGACGTTCGAATGGGTGCAGCTCTGAAGGGCGGTCACAACAACGAACACCACAACCACAACGATGTCGGTTCTTACGTAGTGGTGTCAGGGGATAAAGTGATGCTTGTCGATCCAGGTGCCGAAGTCTATACCGCCCGGACCTTCAGTAGCAAGCGGTATGTGAGTAAGGCTATCAATTCTTATGGTCATCCGGTACCGGTTGTGGCGGGGAAGCTGCAGCGGGCCGGCGGTAATGCACGGGGCGAAGTGGTTCGGAGTGAATTTACTGATGAAAGCGATACGCTGGTGCTGGATATCAGTTCGGCGTATAATGTGAAACAACTTAAGAAACTCGAACGCAGTTTTGTATATTCACGAAAGGGGAGTGGATCACTTACAGTTACCGATACGGTAGAGTTCGAGAGCCCGCAGAGTTTTTCGACCGCGCTGATTACGCTGGGTGAATGGAAGCAGGTCGCCCTCGGCGTGCTGGAGATAACCAACGGTGAAGAAATTGTCCGGGTTGAGATAACAGTTACCGGGAGCGATTATGAGGTGGTTGGTGAAGATATTCAGGAAGATTTTCGGCTGCCGAAAAAGCCGACCCGGTTGGGCATAAACCTCAAACAACCGGTCGAAAAAGCTACCATCTCGCTAAATATTTTTTAGCAGAATCGTGCTAACCTATGAGTAGCAGTCATTTTGAGTGTAAGCAATCTGAATGACGTAATAGTACCTATCACTAGGTGGGAGTAATTTGATAAATACCCCCGGCCCCTGCCCGCTATTCATCCACCCTCATCCCCACTGTCATCCATAAATAAAAGTCGCACCGCAGGTTGTGGAATAAACCCTTTAAGTGTAGCCGGGCCAATCGGTTGAATCGATAATTTCTTTAGTCTTTTCTGCATCTTGAAAGCGTACCATGAGTCGCATTCTCCACCTTGCCGTGTTGCCAAACGGTCCGCTGCCTGAGCAAGTAGTTAGATTTTCGCCGTCGATATGACAAGGGATGCCTTTTTCTTCCAGTGCTTGCTTAATAGACGAAGCCTCAAAATAGTCTTTCGGCCAATAAATCGGAACAACTTCATTCGGATCCATTTGCAAAAGCTCCGTAACAATTTCGCCCTTTCAGGGCTATAAGGTGAAGGTTGTAATCCTGCCCCAGGGCGTTGCCCTGGGCTATATTATTTTCGCCCTTTCAGGGCTTATTCGTTGTCAATTTCGTGTAGTGATTCAGCTACGTAGCGTTGTAGTACTAGAAAAGTCCGCCAATACTCTGGTAAAATAACTCACCAATGAGGAAAAGTCAACTGATTTTGTGGATAATATGGTTTGTTTCTAAGTATTTGCTATGGCGTATAATAGGGTTGATTTTTTGAGGAAATTGGGGTGGGCATGTGTGTGAATATTTTTTCTGGCAGCAGGTAAAGTTATTGAAAGCGTTTACGGTTTAGACTGACCATGCCCGCCGGGGCAAGGGGCCGAGCTACGCGGCGTAATCAGAAGCTGGGAATGGAAAAGAACAGCATGGACTGGAGAAGCTGTGGCGGAACAAGTTTGCCTTGGTGGACGGGCATTTTTTGATATGCATTCAAAGGCGTGTGCGGTAGTATATAAGGTGTTTATGATGCCAACCGGGTTAAAAACGGTCAGATTGAATATTTAGTCAAAAACAGGAAGGACGCAAAATGAATCAAAAACAAAATATCAGTCGTCGTAGTTTTCTGGCAGGGGCAGGAGCAGCGGCTATGGCATTTACGCTAGTAAAGCCAGAAGTCGTAAAAGGGTATTCGGCAAATGAAAAAATTTCACTAGGGCTAATCGGTTGCGGAGGTAGAGGCGGCTGGATAGCAAATCTCTTCAAAGCAAACGGCGGATACGACATCGCAGCATGTGCGGACTATTTTCAGGATCGAGTTGATGATGTCGGTAACGCGCATAACATCCCAGCGGCCAACCGGTACACAACGCTGTCCTGCTACAAGAAAATGCTCGAACAGGACCTGGATGCTGTAGCGATAATCAGCCCGCCGTATTTCCACCCGGAGCAGGCGGGAGCGGCGGTTGACTCAGGCAAACATGTATATCTTGCTAAACCAATTGCCGTAGATGTACCAGGCTGCAAAAGCGTCGAGGCAAGCGGCGTAAAAGCAACAGCTCAGAAACTCTGCTTCCTGGTAGATTTTCAGACCCGGGTGGACCAATACTATGTCGAAGCGGTCAAACGTGTTCATGCAGGAGCAATCGGTGAGTTTGCCTTTGGCGAGAGTACATATCACGCCGAGAGCCCCTGGACTCGTATGGATGCAGTGCTGGCGAAGGATCCTTCGGATCCGGAGAATCGGTTGCGGGCATGGGGTCTGGACAAATGTCTGTCGGGCGACATTATCACCGAGCAGAACATTCACACCCTGGATGTGATGAGCTGGATCATGGACGCAGAACCGGTCAGCGCCGTCGGAACCGGAGGAAGAAAAGTCCGCCCGGATTCAGGCAATATCTGGGACCACTTTGTATTGACCTACGAATACGCCAACAAAGTAGGTATCGCGTTTAGTTCACGTCAGTTTAATGGCTATGGCACGATGCCTGACGGAATCCGCAACCGCATGTTCGGCTCAAAAGGTGTGCTGGAAACTGAATACGGCGGGCAGACGTTAATTCGCAGCGGAAAAGAAAACTTCTACAAAGGGGGCAAATCACCCGGAATCTACACCGAGGGAGCGGCAACAAACATTGCCGACTTCCGTAAAAACATAACAGAAGGCAACTGTGAAAATTCGACGGTAGCGCCATCGGTACGAAGCAACCTGGTAACCATTCTGGGAAGAACAGCGGCATATCAGGGCAGAAAAGTGACCTGGTCAGAACTAATGCGAACTGATACGAAACTAGATCCCAAGCTGGATGCCAAACGATTGAAGTTATGAGGTACTAATCCAATTAAGTTGGTTAAAAGAGAAGACTTTTAGACAGGATTACATGATTGACAAGATTATTTTTAGGGTTCAGGGTCCAGGGTTCAGGGTTCAGGGTTCAGGGAGTGGGTTTTGAATGATGATACGGAGCGGACGGAACGAAATAAAGAATGACGATCCGCCGCGTCTGCGACGTCGCCAGTCGTGCTTGCGCAGGTTGCGGCAGGTCGCGACGGGTTATCCTGTCAAAAATTCAGATAGACAAGATCAAGATAATTAGTATCTGTTGCGGAAAGACGTTTTTTTTATCATGTAATTTCGTACATTAGCGAAAACCTGTTTTTGGGTCGAAATACTGGATTCCCGCTTTCGCGGGAATGACAAAAAGTTGCTTCCGCAACAGGAACTAATTAACTTCTTAGGAGTTGAACCATTTATGAGGAGCCGACGATGAAAGACAAAGGTTTTAAAATAGGGGTATGCGACTGGAATCTGGGCAAGAAGTCCGACCCGGGCTGCTTTGAGGTTGCCAAAACCATAGGCCTGGACGGTGTACAGGTAAGCCTGAGCACGACAGATGACAATATGAATCTGCGCGAACCTGAGATACAGGCAAAATACCTGGCGGAATCCCAAAAACAAGGCGTCCAGATCGCCTCGCTGGCAGTCGGGGGGCTAAACAGCATCCCCTATAAATCCGATCCGCGAACCGAGCAATGGGTTTCAGACAGCATAGACGTATGCAAGGCCCTGGGCGTAAAAGTTGTCCTGCTGGCTTTTTTTGCCAAGGGCGACCTCCGCGGCGATCACAAAGGAATCGATGAAGTAGTCCGCCGGCTTAAAAAGGTAGCGCCAAAAGCAGAATCCGCAGGCGTAATTTTTGGAATCGAGAGCTGGCTAAGCGCCTGGGAAACAAAGGACATAATGGACCGGGTAGGCTCGGAGGCGGTTAAGATGTACTATGATGTAGGTAACAGCCACAATCAGGGTTACGACATTTACGAAGAAATTCGCTGGCTGGGCGACAAAAACATCTGTGAATTTCACGCAAAGGACTATAACAATCTTTTCGGTAAAGGCAAAATAAACTTTCCCGCTGTCCGTTTGGCAATGGACGACATCGGTTACCGCGGGTGGATACAGATTGAAGGAGCGCAGCCTTTGGGTCTGGTAGAAAGTTATAAATATGATACTTCATATTTGAAAAAGGTATTTTATTCAAAATGACCGACCAGTTTAAGGTTCTAAGCATAAAGTTCTTATTGACAAGTGATTACATAATGCTGTCACTGCTGTACAAGCGGGAGTCTATTCTTTTGCTGAGGCACTGGATACCCGCTTTCGCGGGCATGACATATCGAACCGGTCAGTTTGAGTATTTAGAGATGCTGGTTTATGGTAATTCAATAAGTGCCACGTCATCCGCTTCGAGGGATATTTCAGCTTGACCTTTTTGCCAGGAGAAGGTTGTCGATGTGACAAGTTCGGCGGTTTTTTGGGTCAGGGGATTTGACAAGGTTATTTTCACTTTCTTTTGAACGCGGCTGTCATTGAAGACGGTCAGGTATTTTTTGCCGAAGCGTTCGAGGTACACGTTTTCGTCGTTGGTTTTGGCCAGGGTAATCGGTTCCCAGCCGGCGTTGGCGAGGAGTTGGCAGAGGGGGATGTATTTTTTGAAAAGGAGGCGGTCGCGATTGTACAGTTCGGGCCGGGAAAAGTAATGGCCCTGGGATGCATTGTGACTGAAGAATCCGGGAAACATACCGTAGGCCAGGGATCGTTTCATGTATTTTTCAACCATTTCGGAAGGAAATTCATCGAAATTGGTATTCATTAAAAAACAAAAAGGCTTGCCCTTGCACATGACCCTGCGGTAAATAAGATTTTCATCGGACATGGGAGACCATTTTCCATCGTGCATCCAGTTGGTTTCAGTACCCATTACATCCAAGGTGCCCGCCAGCCAACACAAGCGATCCGGAGTAGAGTTGGCCATCATTAACTTGTCCATGCCGTGGACGTCCCGTGCAAAAGCGCGGATCATCTCAAAGGTAATGAGCCCCCGGAAGATAGCGGGTCGATGATTCATGGTCGAAAAAGTCAAGGGCCGGTCGGCGGCGGCAAAGTGTTCTCGGCGGAAATCCAGTTGCGCCGTAACATAGCCTTCACTGGAATCGATATATTCCCCGTCCAGGTCGCCATTTCTACCGGGGCCATAAAACTGTCGGCGAATCTTTTCATTCCACTTGTTTTTGAAATCCGTATAGTCCCCTTTGACGGTGGGTATGGAGTTCATGCTCCAGACGGTACCGTTACACCAGGGCGTGTCGAGCATTTGCCCGATGAAATTGCCGGATTCATCGTGAAAGCCGCTGGTTAATAAAGATTGGGCTTGCGGATTGCCTTGAGCAGCGAGTTGCCGGGCGTGTTGCTCGGCCCGGGCCAGAGAACGCTGCATATCCTGGGGCATGGGCATCCACCAGGTCATGGGTTCGGTATATCGAAAGGTAATGATACCGTGGTCATCATCCCAGGCGGTCTCATTGTTACCTTCTTTGAAGCGAAAACCAAAATCTTCCCATCCCGCAACCTGACTGATTTTGGCAAAGGGCATCCAGATTCCCTGGTTCTTTATGAGGCAAGTGAAGTGCTGGGGAAATATTTTGTAATATTTATCCAGGGCTCCACGAAATTCCCATTGAGGGTCAAAATCAAATTGGCAAAAGCGTACGATGGCGGTTGGCTTTTCGGCGGTTAAAGCAATATCGTAGGCGATATAGAGTTCGCGAGTGTAGCTGTTGTATCCAATCCGATAAAACGCCGGGTAATCCATGTCCAGGCCCAGAGCCACACCATTTGTTGAGTTGCCCAGGGCACCAATCGGATACCATGACAGGCGACCGTTGATCCCGGCCTGGAACTGGTTGGTTCTCAGGTATTCTGTTTCTGCTGTTGCGGCAACGCTGTGTCTGGGATCGGCGAACCAGCGCCAGCCGTTACCAGCAATCCGGAGAGCATATATCAAGGTGACAGAGCGATCACGAGTTTGAGCAGTATTTTGATCAGTATCCAGTGAAATGGCAGCGTTGTAAAAAGTTGTGCCGGCTATATTTTCGGCGTGACAGTCAAGATGTATTCCCAGGGCATTTTGTTTCAGGTGGACAAAACCGGACCCGGCGGCCACATCCCGCAACTGAAAACCTTTATCAATTTCATGGCTGGTTTCGATAGCAACGCCATCGAAAATACTGGTGCCGGCGGTTATCTGAACCATACGCAGGCTGGGTTGCCTGAACCAGACCTGGCCCGCGTGACGTCGCAATAACATGTGAAATTGGATAGAACGGATGGGCTTTTTGGGGAAAACCCTGACCTCAGCTTTTTCCCAGTCGTGGGTGGCGGTTTTAAAAGTTGCGATGTGTCCCCAATCCATGGTGCCATCGGTGTAAGCCAAGTCCAGGTAAAGAGAGTAATCACTGTTGGGACTGCCGCTGACATTATCAGCCTTGCTCCAGGCTTCGGCGATAACGGGGGTGGGGCACTGCTGGTTCAGGGTAACGGTTTGCGAAACACCCCGCTGTATTTTGTCATCTGTTCCATTATCACAGACAAACCAGTCCTTTTCTCTGACAAAACCATTTTGCCAAAACTGCCATTTATTTTCCTGAAGCAGATTTTCCCCGGTGTTCCGGAGATCGAGCTCCTGCTTGAGAACAACGCCATCAGCAACTGCGTTACCGGCCGGAGCCTGAGCATTAACTGCACTTGCCAAACACGCAGCCAACACAACCATCAGCCATGACCAGTAATTACACCGCTGAACAACAGAACCAATCAACATAATCAACCTCAGTTAATTTGCATCAGAACAATGTTGCGTCTTCAACTGGTAAGCGCAACACGTGATTTTTTTATCCGTGAGTTATTGCAGGATACTTCATAGGGTGATTTGGGTCCAAGGTTTTGAATGTTAGTTCCATAAAATCATGCAATATTGTACTACGACAAACCAAGGGATGTAACACATAAATGTTTACGAAAATGATATTTATATAATTTCGTTATCTTTTCAGGGACGAAAAAAAAGTGCAATAAAATGGTAAGCCCTGCGTTATACTGGTATAGTGCCCGGCCAGGAGGCGTAAGATAGGACGCTGAGATTGTAAGGCGGAACTAGACGCCGACTTTTAAGAATTTTTGCCTGAACCCTACCGAAAGATATTATTATGAAGCAGCTTATAGCAGCACTCTATATTGGTATTATTGTCATATCAGTGTTACCGGTTTGTAGCTTAGGCGTAGGAGATGGTGATACGGTTAATGCCCATGGTCGCAACCGGCAACTCAACCGCGAACCAAATCAAGAGACCCAGCAAGTCGGGCTTATTATAAATGAAAAAGGTGCCTGTGCGGGCTATACCCTATTCACTCCTATTAGTTCCACTTCCACTTATCTGATCGACATGGAAGGTCGGCTCGTTAACCAGTGGCAAAGCGATTGTCGGCCGGGCCAATCGGTGTATCTGTTGGAAGACGGGCACCTGTTGCGGACAGGCACGGGGAACAATCCGGGAAACCAAACGTTTCATTCGGGCGGAACCGGCGGGCGAGTACAGAAATTTACCTGGGAAGGTGAGTTGGTGTGGGATTATCAATATTGTGATGACCAGCATTGCCTGCACCACGATATCGAACCAATGGCAAACGGCAATGTCCTGATGATTGCCTGGGAATTAAAAAGCAAGAAGGAGGCCATTGCCGCCGGGCGTGATCCGGAGCTGGTGTCTGATGAGGGGCTCTGGCCGGATCATGTTATAGAGGTGAAGCCTACCGGTAAAACCACTGGTGAAATAGTGTGGCAGTGGCACGTCTGGGATCATCTTATCCAGGACCTGGATCCGCGTCGAGCCAACCGGGGCGTGGTGGAAGATCACCCCGAACTTATCGATATCAACTATACCAAAATTGGCGGGCCGGGTATGGAGCCTCAACAGTGGCAAAAGCTCCGGTCGCTGGGTTATATATCCGGCGGCCCTGCTAAGACCGGCAGTTCTAACGGCCCCGGCGACCGACGGGGCAAGGCCGACTGGAACCATACCAATTCCATCAGTTACAATGCGGAATTTGACCAGATTGTTCTTTCGGTACATGAGTTCAGTGAACTATGGGTGATCGATCACAGTACCACAACCAAAGAGGCTGCCGGCCACACCGGCGGGAAACAGGGCAAGGGCGGCGATATTCTTTACCGCTGGGGCAATCCCAAAGCCTATCGCGCTGGTGATGAGTCCGATCAGCAATTATTTTCTCAACACGACGTTAGCTGGATCGCGTCGCAACTGCCGGACGCGGGTAATCTGTTGATCTTTAACAATGGAAATCGACGCCCAGATGGTGAATACTCAACTATCGATGAGATTGTGTTACCGGTAAACCAAGAAGGTCAATATGCCTCAGTAAAAGGGATGGCCTGGAAACCGGCCAAACCGGCGTGGACATATACCGCCAAACCAAAGAAAGATTTTTATTCCAGCCATATTTCGGGTGCGCAACGGCTGGCCAACGGTAACACCCTTATCTGTTCCGGCGAGCAGGGCAGGTTCTTCGAAGTTACTCCCTTGGGGAAGACGGTTTGGGAATACATAAATCCGGTCATCAATCAGGGTCATGATTTTGGCCCACCGATGGGACCACCCGGAATACGCGGCTCGGGAATGCGAGGCCCAGGGATGCGACCAGGCCAGAGAGGTGGCCCGGGAATGCGCGGCCCAGGGATGCGACCTGACCAGAGAGGTGGCCCGGGGATGCAAAGACCTGGGATGGGGCCTGACCAAATGGGAAGACGTGGCAATCGCGGGCGCAGGCCTGATATGCAGGGTCCCGGTCCCGGCGGTCCTGGTATGGGTGGGCCGGGCGGAGGAGGACCGGGCAACTCGGTCTTTAATATATATCGTTATGCACCTGACTATCCAGGCTTGGCCGGCAAAGACCTGAGCTCGGGTAAACTGCTGGAAGAAATTATTACCGAGCAATCCCAGAAACCATTACCGTGACCAATACCAAGTATGCCAACCTCAAGTTACCAGAAGAAAATACGGGAGAATTATACGAGTCGTTTGGTGCTCAATAAGTTATACCCGATCATGAAACAGCAGGAGCCGAACTTATTCAATTACAAAGACCAAATTATTTAATATCCAAGCTTTCCTTATCCGGTAACTTGGGGAACTGCTGGTGGGGTTCGGTTTGGTACCAGTAGGCAACAGAGGCGAGGTCATCCTGGAGGGGTAGGTATCGTCCTCCGCTTTGCCAGCCCAGACTCTGAATGGTAACTTTTAAATCTTTCTCGAAGCGGATGGGATCGGTGATATGCCAGCGGTACTGGCCGATGCGGGGGAGGTTTTTAACCTGGTAGAAGCCGGTATAAAGGGAACTGAAAGAAGTATAGGTATCTATGCCGTCCGGGTCTTTTCTCATTTCGTAACCATAGGAACCGCAGAAATAATCTTCCTCGCCGGTCCCGCAGATGGTGGGGAATTTGTCGTCGCCGTCCATGTAAAACTTAATCTCCCCTTCGCCCCACCAGCCGGGGCTGTTGGCGCCGTGGGCTAAATAGGTACCAACGTATTGGCCCCGGCCCCGGATACCGTCAACGATGGTATAAACATCTTTGTCGGGCAGAGGATTGACACGGCGGAATTGGGCGTGGAAATAGGCGGCGTCATCGGGGACGGTGGTTTCGGTATAATCGACCTGGTAATAAAGGGTAAATACTTTATCGCTTAAATTTTCCATAGTGATTTTGCATTTTTTCCGGAAAGGCATTTGCCAGTAGCAGTTGAAGCCGCTTCGGGGATTGACACAGACAGCCAGAGAATTAATTTTCGGTTCATTTCCCCGGCCCCAACCGGCGGCAAAGAAATCGCCAACCGGAACTTCGACGGAAGGTTGAGTTTCATCGTCCCAGTAAAAACGAATAATGCCCAGACGGTAATTACCCGCGGGGGTCAACCAGATATGGTTGATGATGCCGGAGCAGTCGATTTGTGCCATGGTGAAAGTTTCGCCAGGTTTGATTTTTACGTAGGGATTGACTTTCCATCCCTGTCCCAGTTCGCGGGCGGCGTGAGCGGCGCTACCTTCAGCCAGGGTAGCCATACCGCCCTTGCCTTTGGCACCGGTAAAGTTCTCGGGACTGATGGAGCGTGACTTGGCGGAAGAAAGCAAATACAGTTTATCCATGCTCGTAGATAAACCGGTCAAATTGTTATTTTGTGCACAGCCATTCAGCAGTATTAACAATGTAACAAACAGCGTCAAACCGAAACATGTTTTTACCAGCTTAGTCATCACGAACCTCCTGTAAATATGAAAATTTGTACCCATGTAAGTTTCCAAACGTTAGAAAAGTCAGATTTTACTTTACTGCAAAGGGACCGCTAATAATAGACTCGATATTTTCCAGACAGGCGGATCAGCTACGACGCCGAGCCACTTCATGAATATTCTATTCTGTACGCCGAGATGATGCACAGATATTTTTCAGAAATTACCGTTTCCGGCGGCGACGTGCGAACAAAAGGATTGAAAGTGTGTTTTAAGCGAAGAAAGTTGGCGTTGAATGCCGACCGGAAAGAGAGGCGTGCTTTAATATGCGCGCAAAAAAAAGCCCCGGCATTGAGGACCCCTCACAGACTCTGTTCGGGATCTGCGAGGACCTCTCAACGTTTGGGGCGTGAGGCGCGATATTAACTTTTCGAATCCTTCCGGACTCACCTATATAGTTGCCGGTGAAGGGGATTTTGTCCCAGGAAAAAGCCATGAATTCGGGTATTTTCGGGAAAAAATAAGCTAACTATCTATATGACAATCATTTACACGTGCGTAAATTGTCGCGTTTTTTTTATTTTTCCAATTTAAATAAGAGACGGGGCCGATACTAACTTTGGTAAAAAGCGTACCGGACCCGCACAAATGTTATAATCGTTACAACCGTTAAACAGTTACTTTATTGGTTGTCAATCACATCCTGGATAAATTTAACCGCATCACCGACGTTTTTGACGCTGACGGCAGCTTCTTCATCCATTTCGATATCAAATTCTTCTTCAAAAGAAGCGATCAGCTCGATGCTCTGGATGGATTCGGCACCGAGGTCTTCGACAAAGCGAGCATCGTCGGTCACGCGGGCCAGATCCACTTTCAGGGTATCAGCCGTCACTTTTTTCACTCTTGCTTCCACATCAGACATAATTAACGCTCCCAGGTAAATTGCAAATCCTAAGCACTAAATCCGAAATCCGAAACAATATCGAATTACCGAAATGCTAATTTTCAAAACCAAAACCGAACCTTGATTTATACCCATTGTATTTGTTAAGCTAAAATTGCCTTCGGATCAAGGTTTGCTTTTTCGATATCTTTGAAGTAATTCGCGGTGGCGACCTTCATTTCCGCCGTTGAAGCATCATCGCAAACAATAATACCATGCGGATGGAGTTGCAGACAGGAGACGGTCCAGATGTGGTTGACGCCTTGTTCGACGGCGGCTTGCAGGGCGCGGGCTTTGTTGTGGCCGTTGACAATAATAAGCACCCGCTCGGAATCCATAACGGTGGCGACACCGACGGTAAGAGCGGTTTTGGGAACGCGGGTAATGTCATTGTCAAAGAATCTGCTGTTGGCGATGATGGTGTCTTCGGTGAGGGTTTTGATTCTGGTACGGCTGGCCAGAGAGGAGCCGGGTTCGTTAAAGGCGATGTGTCCGTCCGGTCCGATCCCGCCGACAAACAACTGGATGCCCCCGTAACTTTTGATTTTCTTTTCGTAGTTTTCGCATTCCTTTTCCAGATCCTTGGCGTTGCCGTCGAGGATGTTGGCGTTTTCTTTGCGAATGTCGATGTGACTGAAGAAATTGTTCCACATGAAAGAGTAGTAACTCTGGGGATGATCTTTCGGGATTCCGACATACTCATCCATGTTAAAAGTTACCACATTGGCAAAACTGACTTTGCCCTGCTTGTTCAGTTCGATGAGCTCTTTGTAAGTTCCCAGCGGCGAGGACCCGGTGGGCAGCCCCAGAACAAAAGGTTTCTTTTCGGTGGGTTCGAAATCGATGATTTTACTGGCGACATAAGCGGCCGCCCATTTGCTCACTAAATCATAATTTTTCTGAATAATTACGCGCATGATTTTTCCTTTCCTATCATAAATAGAAATCACATACTGAACACTTTATCTAAAAAAGCCTTTACGCGGCTTTCCAATTCTGCCAGATCACTCTGCATATCCTTAACAAATTTATTGTCCGCGTAGCAGCCGCGAATTTCTTCGAAGTCTTTGGCGTTGTCATCGGTGTTGCCGTCCTGGCCGAAACCGGAATGGCTCAGTTCGTCAAATTCCTTGTTCGCGTCGTTGAGGACCAGTTTGAGGAATTTGCCTTTGGTTTTGAGATAGCCATCGGCGACCTGGGCGACGTCATCTTTGGTAACCGCGTCCAGGTCGATGCTGAAGACTTTCTTAAAAGCCTGCTTGACCCAGACCCATTCGTCCGCGGCATAATTCTGGAAAATTTTATTTACCGCTGCTATGAAACCATCGAGGTCCTTGACCTTTCCTGAACCGATGGCGTCGTGCAATTGTTCCAGGCGTGCCTGGGGCATCAACTGGCCGCAAATATCGACCCATTCTTCACTGTAAAGAGCCCCACCGTCGTTGGCTAGTGCGGTCTGGATTTTTGTCAGGCCGCCGGCCAGAGCTGATTCCATTTTTTCGAAGGTTTTTTCCATGAGGTACATTTCGATGCCGTTGCGGTAGAACTTCTGTCCGGTCCGCAAAATCGGTCGCCGCACCAGGGCACCGCCGACGGAAACTTCTTCGACGGACTTGTCGGTTTCGTCCTGCAGTTTTTTGAGTGCGTCATTGGCTTTGATCATCTTGCCGACGATGTAAGGGCTGAACACTTCGAAATTAATCAGGTCGCGTTTGATTTTTCCTTTTCGTCGGTCGCGGCTGGGCCATTTTGCCCCGTCGCG
>JAFGSR010000121.1 GCA_016934515.1 Sedimentisphaerales bacterium | reverse complement strand
GTTGTTATTAGCTATCCTTATACCAACTACAACAAAGGCTGGACGTTTGAAAAATTTTCCTTTAATGACCCTTCGGGCAGTTTCTATTTGAAGCTTACCGAGGCCGAAACCGTTGACGGCTGGACTAGTGGAATGACCGTCATAACAAAACTCCGCTTACAGACTTACTATCCTTTATCGACATGAATGAAAAAGGAATTTTCAAAAGAAAGGATGCTGAATGAAGAAAAAAATTGGCAGAATAGGATTATTGTTATTGATAGCTCTGTTTTGTTTGCAAGGTTTAACATCGTGTACAGAGACTAAACAACAACCGTATTGTTTATGGTATTCTTCACCGGCATCCGAATGGAACGAAGCTCTGCCAGTTGGCAATGGATCTATGGGGGCAATGATATACGGCAAAACTACCGAAGAATCTATCCAGTTTAATGAGGATACCTTATGGACAGGACACCCGGAAGATTATCAGCATCAGGGGGCTTCAGAGGTGCTGCCGAAGTTGCGTCAGCTTCTTTTAGAAGGCGAACAGGATCAGGCTGAACAATTAGCTTCCAGGCGTTTCATGAGTGACCCATTGCGGCAGAATGCTTATCAGCCGTTCGGCCAATTACAGCTGGCGTTTAGCCATGACAACATCACAAATTATAGACGCGAACTGGACTTAAATACCGCCTTGGCTGGCGTTAGCTATCGGTGCGGCAATGTAACTTTTAAACGGGAAATTTTCGCTTCCTATCCAGATAAGGTCATTGTGATTCATCTGACGGCCGACAAACCGGGGCAACTGATCCTTCAGGCGAGTTTAGCTGGTCCTCATCCTGAATCGAGACAGGTTTGTTTAGATCCGGCAACATTGTCGCTGATCGGCAGCGTTACACAAACCGCGGGGAACGACAACCAAAGCCGTCTGAGGTTTCAAGCCAGTCTTCAGGTACGCCACAAGGGCGGGCAGGTAAATGTATCAGACAAGGCTATTGATATTAAAGATGCCGATTCAGTGACTTTGCTGTTGACCGCTGCGACAAGTTATAGGAATTACCATGATATTACTGGAGATCCTGCTGAAAAATGTCGGAAAGTTTTTCAAGCCGCAGAAAGCATCTCCTATGAGAAACTGAAGAAACGGCATTTGAATGATTATCAGTCGCTTTTCCAGCGAGTTGAAATCGATCTTGGTAAAAAAGATGTTGTTCAAAAAGAAACTGATGCTCGTATTCTCGAATTTCAAAAGTCCGACGATCCCCAAATGGCGGCACTACTGTTTCAATACGGACGCTACCTGCTGATTGCATCCAGCCGTCCCGGTTCGCAACCGGCAAATTTACAGGGTGTCTGGAACAAGGACCTCAAACCGGCCTGGAGCAGCAAGTATACCGTTAATATCAATACGGAAATGAACTATTGGCTGGCTGAGATAACGAATCTTTCCGAATGTCACGAACCATTATTTGATATGATCGATGAATGCTCCCAAACCGGCGCCATTACGGCCAGGAACTTTTACGACTGTCCAGGCTGGGTACTGCATCATAATACTGATCTCTGGCGGGGTACAGCACCAATTAATGCCTCCAACCACGGTATCTGGCCGACAGGAGGAGCTTGGCTTTGTCAGCATTTATGGCTGCATTATGTATATACACAGGATACTGACTTTCTGCGAAATCGTGCTTATCCGATTATGAAATCGGCAGCGGACTTTTTCACAGAGTATCTGATCGAGATTTCTTGCGGAGACAAACGTTGGTTAATATCCGGTCCTTCCAACTCGCCGGAAAAAGGGGGTCTGGTTATGGCACCGACGATGGATCATCAGATTATACGTAATCTGTTTACTAATACTATTGAAGCAAGCAAAAAATTAAATGTAGATGTTGAGTTTAGAGAAAAATTGATTGCAATTAGAAACCGCATCGCACCGAATCAAATCGGTCAATACGGCCAGTTGCAAGAGTGGCTGGAAGACAAAGACGATCCGAAAAACACTCACCGTCACGTTTCCCACCTGTGGGGACTGCATCCGGGCAACGAGATTACCCGCGACGGCACCCCGGACCTGTATGCGGCGGCGAGAAAATCGCTCGAATTTCGCGGTGATGGCGGAACGGGCTGGTCCATGGCTTGGAAAATCAACTTTTGGGCACGTTTTCATGATGGCGACCACGCCTATGCCATGCTGAAGAATTTGATGACACTGACTGGTTCGACAATAACCGACAATCGTAGCGGCGGAGGTCTATATCCGAATATGTTTGACGCTCACCCGCCGTTTCAGATCGACGGCAATTTCGGAGCGACATCAGGCATTGCCGAAATGCTTCTTCAGTCACATACCGGAGTTATTGAATTGTTGCCGGCACTGCCTTCGGCCTGGCCGACGGGGAGTATAAAGGGAATTCGGGCACGTGGTGGATTTGAGGTAAGCATCCAATGGAAAGATGGACAGCTTCAATTGGTCGAGCTCAGAAGTTTGGCAGGCCAGCCTTGTCGGGTTCAATATGGCGAAAAGATATTAAATCTGGCAATTCCAAATGGAAGTCGAAAAATTCTTAAAGCTGAAGATTTTAACTGATCTTTTCTTGGATGGCTTCTGATTATGGATGACATTCAGCGGCAACTCGCGTTAATTGATAAGCAGCTTCGCGGCAGGTGGGATTTTCACAGGGATTTAACTGCTTCAGCACCTCTTATATTCATTGCGGTTGGCCTGATTTTCGGAATTTGCGTTCAATATTATGTTCCAATTAACATCTTGGTATGGTTTTTAACTTGCGCCTTCTTTTTCACTACGGGTATCATTTTATTTTTTATCCGGCGGAAAGACAATCATTTGCTTGCAATATCAATGCCTTATATCGCTTTGTTGTGTGCGGTGTGTCTTGGCGGAATAAGGCTAATCAATTATAAGCAAGCCGCTCCGAATGATATATCGCATTTTGTGAAGGAGGAACGTACTCTTGCGACAATTCGCGGTGTTGTTATTAGCTATCCTTATACCAACTACAACAAAGGCTGGACGTTTGAAAAATTTTCC
>JAFGSR010000120.1 GCA_016934515.1 Sedimentisphaerales bacterium | reverse complement strand
CCGGTGGCAATAAGGCGATAAACTTTAGCCGGGCAATAAACCATTTTTTCCTCTCAATCAACCAACTTTTTCCGAGTTGATCCTTAATTGTTAAATTTACCAATAACATATCGCTAAAATATATAGCACAGAAAAATGGTTAAGTCAATAAGCATAGCAGGGATAAATAGTTATGAATATTTAGACTCACTGGCGTAAGCTGTTATGTCGGCTTGGGTTATCGTATCTAAAATAGGAATTCCTATAGGAATTTTGTTTTTAGGGAGGGGAAGTGATTTAAAATGTCGGAGAAAAAATGTGTTGACATCATATATATAGTATATAAAATCATGGAAGAAGGAAAGTGCATGGTGATTTATGCGACCGCCGGCAAAAATTAAGCCTTATATGACTAAGTACCAGATGCAAGCGTGGCTTCGGGAGGCACCGGACAAATCGGCGTTTCAGCGTCGTCAGGCGATCTGGCTGACCAGTGTTGAGGGGCTCCACGCCTATCGAGTAGCCGGGATGCTGGGGGTGTCAACGCAGGTGGTCTGGTTATGGATCGGCCAATATAACAAACTGGGGCCGCGAGGCTTGGAGCGTCAGGGCAGGGGCGGCAGGCACTGGTCGTTTTTGAGTTACGCCCAGGAACGGCACGTGATTCAGGAATTGCTGCAAATGGTGGATTTCGAGGGAGATAACCGGGCTTTCGGTAAGAAAACCCAGATAATTATAGAAAAAAAGTTGGGGAAAAAAGTGTCACTGTCCTACGCCTTTCGCCTGCTCAAGCGCAACAACTGGTCCTGGCTGCTGGAAACACGGCTCAGGGAAATGGTCCGGGAAAACCGCCGAAGGTTGCATTACCGAAAAGAGGATAATTTCCAAAAATTCTCCCGACCCTGGCTGTGGCGGTAATATACCTTTTCAATTGAGCCGCTGGGGATTTCGTTGTATTCTTGATTGTTGCCTGGATAACGGGGAGGTACAAACCAACTTTTCTACTCAGCAAGGTGGCCTTTTGGGTGCTGGGCTGTGTACGCTATATAAACACTATGTATGATGTAAATTATATTATATTGCTTGACAGAAGTGGATTTTCGGGCCATATTCGGGGAATAAAGGGTGGCGTTAGGTTTGCAATATTGAGATCGGGTATGAACGAAACAGGAGCAATGATGGATATTGTAGCAGAATTCAAGGAGCGGGCCAAAAATGCCAAATTAACGGTGGTTTTGCCGGAAGGTAACGATGAACGGACGATTAAAGCGGCTCGGATACTCAAGGACGAGGGAATCGCCAAACCGGTGGTGCTGGGCAAACCCGAAATGATTGCCGAAGCCGTCGCAACCGCCGGCGTCAGTATCGATGATATCAAAACGATTAATCCACGCCAGGCGGACAATCTGGACGAATACACCAGAAAATACATTGAAGGACGCGATGACATAAGCGAGTCGGTTGCAAAGCGGATGGTAATGAAACCGTTGTTTTACGGCGGCATGATGGTGGCTTGTGGCGACGCCCACGCCATGGTCGCCGGTGCCGTAAACGCCACCGCAACCGTGATCCAGGCTGGAGCTTTGACGGTGGGTTTTGCCGAGGGGATCAGCACGCCTTCGAGCTTTTTTCTGATGATTATCCCGGAATTCCAGGGCGAAAAAGACAAACCTTTCATTTTCGCCGATTGTGCAGTAAATATTCAGCCCACCGCCCAGGAACTGGCAGAGATAGCGCTGGCGTCCACGTTGAGCGCCAGGAAGCTACTGTCCGACGAGCCGCGAGTGGCGATGTTGTCGTTCTCCAGTCGCGGCAGCGCCTCGCATGCCGATGTCGATAAGGTAGCCGAAGCACTGAAAATTGCCAAAGAACGTCAACCCGACTGGTTGATCGACGGCGAGTTCCAGGCCGACACCGCAATTATCGCGCGGGTAGCAGCCAAGAAGGTCAAGGATGGTTCGGAAGTGGCCGGCCAGGCAAATGTGCTGGTCTTCCCGGACTTGGACGCGGGCAACATCAGCTACAAACTGACGCAATACATGGCCAACGCCCAGGCGATCGGACCGTTCCTGCAGGGTTTTGCCAAGCCGGTCAGCGATTTATCCCGCGGGGCGAGTGTGGATGACATTGTAGCAACAACGGCGGTAACGCTAGCTCAGATTTAACCGGTTTTATTCAGGCGATTTGCATTTGTAAAAAATGAAGTAAACGCCACTGGTGAAAAATAAACATTAATAAAACACAACAAGTTAATTGAGGAATAGTAATGAAAGTACTGGTAGTCAACTGTGGCAGTTCGTCGATTAAATATCAACTGTATCAGATGCCGGAGGCGACTGTCCTGGCTAAGGGTATTGTTGAGCGGATCGGCGAAGAAAATTCCAAACTCTCTCAGGATTTTGACAGCAAAACCCATACGGTGGAAATCGCTATAGCAGATCACGAGCAGGGAATGGCTCTGATTCTGGAAACGCTGGTCAGCAATGAAGCCGGCGTTATCGCAGACATCAACGAGATCAGCGCTGTCGGCCACCGGGTGGTGCACGGCGGTGAGGAATTTACCGGTTCGGTGGTGATCGATGATAAGGTTATCGCATCGATAGAAAATTTTGCGGACCTGGCACCCCTGCACAATCCGCCGAACCTGACCGGGATCCGGGCCGCGCAGCTCAAGCTACCCAATGTACCGCAGGTGGCCTGTTTCGATACCGCTTTTCACGCAACCATTCCGGAAGTGGCTTACACCTACGCATTACCTTACGAATTGTACGAAAAGTACCGCGTGCGGCGTTATGGTTTTCACGGTACCTCGCACCGTTATGTAGCACGGCGGGCGGCGGCTTTGCTGGGCAAAGGTAAGTACGATGTCAATGTCATCACGACGCACCTGGGCAACGGCTGCTCGATGGCGGCTGTGAAAAATGGTCGCTCGATAGACACCTCAATGGGATTGACACCCCTGGAAGGGCTGGTGATGGGAACGCGCTCGGGGGATTTTGACCCGGCCATTCTGTTTTACCTTACGGACAAGGGCTACGATATCAAACAACTCAACACGCTCTGCAACAAAAAGAGCGGCCTAATCGGAATTTCCGGCGTGTCCAACGACATGCGGAACCTCACCGAAAAAGCTCAAAAGGGCAACGCCCGGGCCCAGTTGGCGATTGACATCTTCTGCTACCGCGTCAAAAAATACATCGGCACCTACACCGCGGTGCTGGACACCCTGGACGCGGTGGTCTTCACCGGCGGCATCGGCGAAAACGCAGTCTCAGCACGGGCTCAGATCTGCGCCGGCCTGACCCAGATCGGCATCGAAATCGACCCAGCCAAAAATGCCGCCACCATCCGTAAAGAGGGCGACATCACCACCGATTCCAGCAAAGCAAAAGTGCTGGTGATCCCGACCAACGAAGAAGCTGCCATCGCCGCAGACACCTACGAATTAGTTGGCAGGAATTCTGAAGTAACAGCAAAAATTTGAAAAATACTCATAATGAATAGCAGGAGTTGAATATGTCAGTTTACAGAGCTTTGACCGATGGAGAAGTCGATGTCCTGACCGAACAGGGTTGCTCGACCCTGGACTGGGACAAAGTGGTCGTTACCGATGGCTTTAACGCGGCACGGGTGCGCAACAGCCATTTCATTGGCGGCGTCAAAATCGGCAGCCTGAGCGGAAACGTCAAAAGCTGCAGCGGTCTGGACAAAACCAGCGGAATTTACAACGCGATTATCGCCGACTGCACCATCGGCAACGACTGCCGCATCGCCAATGTCGGCGTCCATATCGATCATTACAATATCGGCAACCAGGTCAGCGTCGAAAATGTCGGAACCATCAGTTGCTCAACTGGGGCAACGTTTGGAAACGGCGTTGAAATTGAAGTGCTCAACGAAGGCGGCGGCCGCGAAGTGATTTTGTTCGATGAACTCTCAGCCCAGTTTGCCTACCTGACCTGCCTGCACCGCTATCGACCCGACGTGGTTAAGAATCTCAACGCCATCGCTCAAAAATACACCGACAGCGTGCGCAGCGACTTCGGCACCATAGCTGACGGGGCGTGTGTTTGTTCGGTGAAAGAAATTCGCAACGTCAACATCGGTGAGCACGCCAAAATCAGCGGTGCCGACTCACTCAAAAACGGCACCATCCTGAGTGCCCAGGACGCGGTAACCACCGTTGGTACCGCTGTAATCGCCGACGATTTCATCATCGGCGAAAGTTCATCCGTAACCGACGGAGCGATTTTGAGTAAGAGTTTCGTCGGCCAGGGCTGCAAAGTAGGCAAGCAGTTCTCCGCCGAAAATTGCCTGTTCTTTGCCAATTGCGAAGCCTTCCACGGCGAAGGCTGTTCAGCTTTTGGCGGCCCTTACACCGTTACCCACCACAAATCTACCCTGCTCATCGCCGGCCTGTTCAGCTTCTATAACGCCGGCAGCGGCACCAACAAATCCAACCACATGTATAAACTCGGTCCGGTCCACGAAGGCAAACTGTCCCGCGGCTGCAAAACGGGTTCCTTCTCGTACATGATGTGGCCCTGCCGGGTCGGGCCGTTCTCGGTCGTGCTCGGCAAGCACACCGGCACCTTCGACACCGCCGATTACCCCTTCAGCCACCTCGAAGCCACACCCAGCGGCCGGGCAAACATGGTACCGGGTCTGCATCTAACCACCGTGGGCACGGTTCGCGACGGGGCAAAAT
>JAFGSR010000119.1 GCA_016934515.1 Sedimentisphaerales bacterium | reverse complement strand
TGTGGTATCAAAATAAAGCAGCACAAGGCAGGCTGGGATGAAAAATATCTACAAAAAGTACTGAGGATTTAGATGCGGTGGCCCTGACCGGGTAAAACGTTTTGTTGAAATTTTCTTTAATTTTGCTATAATACAAAGTTTCCGAAAATTCGTTGATTTTTTGACATGGTTACGCAAAACCGGTAAGAACCCTGATAAATGACCACCGAAAACATTAGAAATTTTTCCATTGTAGCGCACATTGACCACGGTAAAAGCACCCTGGCGGACCGCTTCCTTCAGATAACCCATGCTGTAAGCCAGCGTCAGTTCCGCGATCAGATCCTCGACAGCATGGATCTCGAACGCGAACGCGGCATCACCATCAAAGCATCGGCTGTCACCATGAACTACAAAGCCGACGGACGCGATTACATGCTCAACCTGATCGACACGCCCGGCCACGTTGACTTCCATTACGAAGTTTCCCGGGCCATGACCGCCTGCGAAGGTGCACTGCTGGTGGTTGATGCCACCCAGGGTGTCGAGGCCCAGACTGTTGCCAACGCTTATCTGGCCATTGAGAACGGTCTGGAAATTATCCCCGTCATCAACAAAATTGACCTGCCCGCTGCTCAACCGGATGTCGTGGCCGAGGAGATTGAACACGTTCTCGGCATCAATAAAAACGAATGCTTCAACATCAGTGCCAAATCCGGCATCGGTGTCGAAGAATTGCTCGATGCCATCGTAACTCTTCTGCCTCCTCCTCAGGGCAATATCGATCAGCCCGCTGCCGCTCTGGTTTTCGACAGCCATTACGATGAATACCGCGGCGTCATCTGTTATGTCCGCATTTTCGACGGCACCCTCGAGACCAACCAGAAAATCCGTATGCTCGGGGCCAACCGCAGTTACCAGATAACCGAACTGGGCAAATTTACTCCGGAAATGAAAAAAGTTTCCCGTCTAACTTCCGGTGAAGTCGGTTATGTCATTGCCAACATCCGCCGACTCACGGACATAACCATCGGCGATACCATTACCGACCAGCTCCATCCCACCCCATCGCCGCTGCCCGGCTACAAGCCGCCCACCCAGATGGTTTTTTCCGATTTTTATCCGGCTTCAACTACCGAGTTCAACAAACTCCGCCTGGCTTTTGAGAAACTCCAACTCAACGATGCCAGCTTTACCTTTATCCCCCAGAGTTCTCCCGCTTTGGGTTTCGGTTTCCGCTGTGGATTTCTGGGACTGCTGCACATGGAAATTGTCCAGGAACGACTCGAACGCGAAAACGACATTGCCGTCGTCCAGACCGCTCCCACCGTCAGTTATGAAATCGTTACCACCGCCGGCGAAACCCTGCGCATCGACTCTCCCAGTCAACTGCCCGACGTTACCGAAATCGACCAGTGGCGCGAACCCTTCGTTCGACTCGAAATCCTCATCCCCACCGAATCCATCGGCCCGGTCATGGAACTTGCCGATCATCGACGCTGCAAACTAATCAAATCCGACTATATCAGCACCACGCGCGTCATGCTCGAATTCAAAGCTCCCCTAGCAGAAATCGTTTATGATTTTTACGACGTCCTCAAGGGCATCAGTCGTGGCTATGCCACTATGGATTACGATTTCCTTGGCTTTGAATCCAGCAATCTGGTAAAAATTGACATCCTCATCAACAAAGTTCCCGTTGACGCCCTGTCCCTCATCGTCCACCGCGAAAATTCCGAAGCCCGCGGTCGAAAATTACTCATTCGACTCCGCCGCGCGATTCCCCGCCACCAGTTTGAAATCCCCCTGCAGGTGGCCATCGGGGGCAAAATAATCGCCCGCGAAAACATCAAAGCCTTCCGCAAAGATGTTACCGCCAAACTCTACGGCGGCGACGTTACCCGAAAAATGAAGGTACTCAAAAGACAAAAGGAAGGAAAAAGACGACTCAAAGCCGTCGGTAACGTTCAAGTCCCTCAGGAAGCGTTCATGAGCATCCTGGACAATAGGGAATAATCCCGACATCAACAACCTAGGCAAAATTAAATAACTTCAACATCAGTATACTGGAAAAGAGGAATAATTCCAAGTGGAGTAATTATGGTAAACGCGAAATTGAAATCCTGTGTAGCGGCACGTCTGAGAAATTGTCGAAAATCAATGATTGAACAGTCGCTTGACGGGCTCATCGTGGTCGATCCTCTGGACGTTAGTTATCTTACCGGTTTTGGCGGCGAAGACAGTGTGCTGGTGGTTACTGCCAAACGAAAAGTTCTGGTTACGGACTCTCGCTACACTGTCCAGGCTCGCCAAGAATGCCCGGGCCTGCTTTTGCACATTCGCAAGGGCCGGATTAATGAAGCTGTTGCCCTGACCCTCCAGCGTTTTTTTAAAAACAAACGCAAACCGCCCGTCGTTGGCATCGAAGCGGACAACATCACCGTAAGTGAGTTTCACACCTACCGCAAAATTATTGGCAAGGGACTTAAATCTGTCAATCCATTAGTCACTCCGCTGCGGCAACGCAAAGACGACTACGAAATCACTCAGATTCGCAAAGCCATCCGCGTTGCCCAGGACGCCATGACACAAACAGTTGAGCTGATGAAAATCGGCATGTCAGAAATCGAACTCTCGGCCCGACTCGAATACGAAATGACCTGTCGCGGCAGCATCGGTACCGCTTTTCCGACTATCGTTGCTGCCGGTGCCCGGGCTGCTCAGCCTCACGCCATTCCCGGAAAAAGCAGATTACGCAAAAACCAATCCATTCTTTTCGATTGGGGCGCCCGCATCAACGGCTACAGAAGCGACTTGACACGATGTTTTGTTACCGGTAGAATTCGGCCTGTTTTTGCCGACGCCTACAAATGGGTGCTGGAAGCGCAAACTTCTGCGATTGCAGAGGTTAGAGAGGGCAATCCGCTGGCCCAGGTTGATCGGGCGGCCAGAGAGGTGCTTAAACGCAGCCCATTTCCAGTTTATGGCCACGGAACCGGCCACGGCTTGGGTTTATTCATCCACGAGTACCCAAGACTCTACCCACAGACTCCGGGCACGCTACAGGATGGAATGGTAATTACTATTGAGCCGGGTATTTATCTGCCCGGCCAATTTGGTATCAGAATTGAGGACGATGTTTTAGTTACGAAAAAAGGGCCAAAGGTGCTCAGCAGCTTGGCGAAAGACCTGGACTCGGTGAAGTTGTAGCAGATATTCACTCAGTTGCGATATTGCGGCTGGCAAGACTGGGTGAAGCTGCAACCGTTGGTACATTAACTAACCGGCTTTTATGGCCGCCAGGGCAATCTTGCGGTTCTAACTTGAATGTATAGGAATTTGTATTTCGCTGTTTCCGAAAACCGCAGCGATCAACGGGAGCGGCGAATCCGGTCCAGCGAAAGCTGGTAACTTGAAGCATTAATTTTACTGCATCGCGATTGACCGCCTGTGTCTTCCTTGAAAAACGGGTT
The DNA here is from genome assembly GCA_016934515.1 of Sedimentisphaerales bacterium. Lineage (GTDB taxonomy): Bacteria > Planctomycetota > Phycisphaerae > Sedimentisphaerales > SM23-30 > JAFGSR01. Next base: position 7,999 of record JAFGSR010000119.1, on the reverse strand, counting down.
GAAATCGGCCCGGTTAGGAACAGGGAAAAAATGGAACTGGATCAAATTAAAGAGCTGATCGAAATGATGAAAGCCAACGATCTGTGCGAACTCGAAATCGTTGACGGCCAGACCCGAATCGCGCTAAAACGCGGCAGTGATGTTCCGGCGGCTCCGGTCGTGGCGATAACTTCCGCTGTTATGCCCGAAGGCGTCGGCAATGTTCCGGCAGCAAATTCGGCTTCAACCGGTACCGCACTACCAGCCGAAACTATCCGCCAGGAAAACCTGCTCGAAGTAACCTCTCCCATGGTCGGGACCTACTTCTCCGCACCCAGCCCCAACGCCGATACCTTTGTTGAAATCGGTAGTAAAATCGAAAAGGATCAGGTCGTTTGCATCATCGAAGCTATGAAAGTCATGAACGAAATCAAAAGTGAAGTGGCCGGCACCGTGAAAGAAATTTTAGTCTCGAATGGTTCTTCCGTAGAATTCGGGCAGCCAATTTTACTGGTTGAACCTTAAAGAACTATGTTTTCCAAAATACTAATAGCTAATCGTGGGGAGATCGCGCTGCGGATCATTCGCGCCTGTCGCGAACTGGGCATCCAGTCCGTCGCAGTCTTTTCTGAAGCCGACCGTGGTGCTCATTATCTCTCTCTGGCAGACGAAGCCGTTTGCATCGGGCCGGCCGACGCTACCGAAAGCTATCTCAATATCCCCCGCATTATCAGTGCCGCCGAAATTACCAATGTCGAAGCTATTCACCCAGGCTACGGCTTTCTAGCGGAGAACGCTCAGTTTGCTGAAATCTGCCGCGATTGCAAAATCCACTTCATCGGCCCCGATCCCGAAGCCATGACTCTGCTCGGTGACAAGATCCAGGCCCGCAAGCTCGCTATCAAAGCCAAAGTGCCTGTCTTGCCCGGCTCCGAGGCGCCCCTGAGCAGCGAAGATGAAGCCGCCCAAATGGCTGCCGAAATCGAATACCCCGTCATCCTCAAAGCGGCCGGCGGTGGCGGCGGACGCGGCATGAGAATCGCCCATAACGAAATGTCCCTCCGGGCTGCTTTTCATGCCGCCCAGAACGAAGCTCAACAGGCCTTTAAAAATCCTGACATCTACATTGAAAAATATCTCGAACAGGCCCGCCACGTTGAAGTCCAGATCCTCGCCGACCGCGTCGGAAACATTGTTCATCTCTGGGAACGGGACTGCTCACTGCAACGTCGCCATCAAAAAGTTATCGAAGAAAGCCCCAGCCCCTCTCTCTCTTCCGATCTGCGCGAACAACTCTGCAAAGCCGCTATCCGATTGGCCAAGGCTGCTAAATACGTCAACGCCGGTACCGTTGAATTCCTGCTGGGACCGAAAAAGAAATTCTACTTCGGCGAAGTGAACACCAGAATCCAGGTTGAACACCCCGTTACTGAAATGGTAACCGGCATTGATCTGGTGAAATGGCAACTTCGCATCGCCGCCGGTGAGCCTCTGAAATTACGCCAAAAAGACATCCACACTAAGGGGCATGCCATTGAGTGTCGCATCAATGCCGAAGACCCCGAAAGCAATTTCACACCCTGCCCCGGTCGTATCGACACCTTCATTGCTCCGGGCGGCCCCGGCGTGCGGCTGGATACCCACGTTTACAGGGGTTATGAAATCTCGCCCCGTTACGATTCCCTCATCGGAAAACTCATCGTGCACAAAAAAAACCGCACCGAAGCTATCGCCTGCATGAAAAGGGCTTTGCACGAATTTAAAATCGAACCCATTAAAACTACAGTTTCCATTTGTCAGGAAATTATTTCACACAGACAATTTGTAAAAGGAAAGGTTGACACCGGTTTCATCGAACGAACGTGGTAATTTAAATATATAGGAATTTGTATTTCGCTGTTCCCGAAAGCCGTAGCGACCGACGGGAGCGTCGAAACTCCCCGTGGATCGCGGCGAATCCGGTCCAGCGAAAGCTGGTAATTTATCATGAGTACACAATTAAAAGGTAACGCTGTCGTAGGGCAATCCGGAGGCCCTACCGCTGTAATTAATCAGTCTTTGGTGGGTGTCATCGAAGAGGTTTGCGAGCAGGATTGCATCAACGATCTCTACGGCGCCATTCATGGCACACGTGGTATCCTGGAGGAAAGATTCACTGACCTGAAAAAAATCTCCCGCCACGACCTCGAACACATCGCCAATACCCCGGCCGCTGCTTTGGGTTCCACCCGCGACAAACCAGACGAGCAATACTGCCTGCGTATCTTCGAAGTGTTCCGCAAGAACAATGTCCGCTACTTCTTTTACATCGGCGGCAACGATTCTGCTAACACCGCTCACATCGTCAACAAACTTGCCCAGCAGGCCGGCTACGAACTAAAGGTCATCCATGTCCCAAAAACCATCGATAACGACCTGTTGGTTACCGACCACTGCCCCGGCTTCGGCACCGCCGCCACCTTCGTTTCCCACGCCGTAATCGGCGACGATTTCGACAACCGCTCTCTCGGCGGCATCAAGGTGGACATCGTCATGGGTCGCGATGCCGGCTTCCTGGCCGCCTCTTCGATGCTGGCTCACCGACGTGAAGACGACGGCCCCCATCTGATCTACGTTCCCGAACGGCCCATCACCATGGAACAGTTTGTGCAGGACGTTTCGGAAGTTTACAACCGCTACGGCAGATGCCTGGCTGTTGCCAGCGAAGGCATCCGCGACGTCGACAACGTCATCTGGACCAAAAAAATCCAACAGGACCTCGAAGCCGACGCTCACGGTAACGTCCAGCTTTCAGGGACCGGCGCTCTGGCTGACTTCCTCACCGCAAAGATCAAAGAAAAACTACCTAAAATCCGCATGCGTGCCGACACCTTCGGTTACCTCCAACGCAGCTTCCCCGGACTGCTCAGTCCCGTCGATGCCTACGAAGCTCGTTACTGTGGACGCATGGCGGTTTATTATGCCGCCGGCCCCTACACATCCGGCAGCGTTTGCATGCAACGCTTCGGCAAGGGCGACCGCTATCGCGTCGAAACCTTTATTACTACCCTGGCCTCCGTTGCCGCCGGCGCCAAACCGCTACCCGACGAATTCATCAATGAAGCCGGCAACAACATTAACCCCAACTTCTACGATTACGTCTCCCCGCTGGTTCCACCATTGCCCGATGTAGGCTACATAGAAAGATAACAACGTGGCTGATTTTTTTAATTATCAAGACAACAACCTGTTTTGCGAAGAAGTATCTCTCGAGCAGATCGCCCGGGAGGTATCCACCCCAACTTACGTTTACAGCACCGCCACTTTCAAATCGCACTATCAGAAAATCCTCGACGCCTTTGCCGAACTCGACCCGTTGATCTGCTATTCCGTCAAGGGCTGCTCGAACATCAACATCCTCAAGCTGTTCGCCGAGATGGATAGCGGCTTCGACATCGTCAGCGGCGGCGAACTTTTCCGTGTGCTCCAGGCCGGCGGCCAAACTGATCGCGTTGTCTATGCCAGCGTCGGCAAGACTGATCAGGAAATCCGCCAGGCTATTGACGCCGGCATCGCTTATTTCAACATCGAATCCGAAGCTGAACTCCAAAACATCATTAACATCGCCACCGAAATGCGCAAGGAAGTCCGCGCCGCTCTTCGCGTCAATCCCGACGTGGACCCCAAAACCCATCGTCACACCACCACCGGAAAAAAGGAAACCAAGTTCGGTGTTGACCTGGAACGTGCCGAAGACGTCTTCAAAAAATTCGGCCGCAACCAGTTCGTCAAACTCACCGGCATCCACATCCACATCGGCTCACCCATCAACAGCGTCGAACCTTACATAGAAGCCCTCAATAAAACCCTGGCTTTTATCGATTCCCTCCGCAACCAGGGCTTTAACATCGAAGCCATCGATATCGGTGGCGGCTTCGGCGCCGATTACACCGCCGGTCAGGCCCCGGCAGCTGCCGATTATGCCGCTGCTATCGTGCCCTTGCTCCGCGACAAAAACCTGCATCTGATCCTCGAACCCGGCCGCAGCATCTCCGGCAACGCCGGCATCTTCATCACCCGCGTGCTTTACCTCAAAAAAGGTGGCGACAAAACCTTCGCCATCATCGACGGTGCCATGAACGATCTGATCCGGCCGGCCCTCTACGAAGCTTTCCATTTCATCTGGCCCGTGCGTGTCGATCCAGAATTTGCTATTGAGAAAAAAGCTGATCCGGTCGAAATTGCCGGCACCCAAAAATTCGACGTTGTCGGCCCAATCTGCGAAACCGGCGACTACCTGGCCCGCGACCGGCTGCTGCCCCCGCTGCAACGCGACGATCTGCTGGCCGTCTTTACCGCCGGCGCTTACGGATTCGCCATGAGCAGTCAATATAACTCCCGGCCCCGCGCCGCCGAAGTGCTCGTCGATGGTGATTCCTACAAAGTAATCCGCCGCCGCGAAACCTACCAGGACCTCATCGACCACGAAAAAATGTAGTAGCTGGTTAAAGATTTGATTCTGTTACTGACCGTTTGATAATCGAGAAGCGACAAGTCAGGTTACATTATAGCTGCGAAAAAGCAATCAGCTTGTAAACCAGCCGGGCCGCTACATATTCGGTAACACAACTGCCCGGTATCGGCATCACTTCCACAATGTCCGCCCCCACAATTTGTTTGTTTCTGCCCACCGCTTCCAGAATCGCTAGTGTCCTCTGGTAATCCAGTCCGCCCGGCTCCGGCGTGCCCGTTCCCGGCGCTATTGACGGATCCAACGCATCAATATCAAAAGTCACATAAACCTGATCACTCAATTCGCCCAGAATTTTATCAATACAGCCCGGCAAATCCGCCGCAACCTGCTCCGGAGAAATAACCGTCAGGTTGTTTGCCTGAATAAACTCGTACTCAGCAAGTTCATAAGCTCGGATTCCCACCGAAACCGTTGGCACCTGCATCTCAACGATCCGCCGCATCACACAGGCGTGATTTAATTTCGACCCCTGGTAACTGTCCCGCAGATCGGCATGTGCGTCAAACTGCAACACGCTAACTCCCGGCCACCGCTGCTTTACCGCCCGCACCAGCCCGACCGACACCGAATGTTCTCCCCCCAGACCGATCAGCGTCTTGTCCGCCTGGACCAACGGAACAGCCGCGGCATAAATCAACTCCAGAGCTTGCTCTGGAGAACAATCCTCATCGATAACGTGCTCGTGGGTAAAAATGCCGGCTTGATGAAATTCCCGCCCCAACTGCGCATCGAACAATTCCAGATGCTCCGATGCCGCCAGGATCGCGTCCGGTCCCAATCGCGCCCCTTTCATAAACGTAGCGGTGCCGTCATAAGCAATCGGCAGCACCACAAAACGACACCGGCTTTCATCCCGTGCTGCTTCGTCTAACTCCATCTCTAAAAAATGTTTCAACTTCTTCTTCAGTATCCACACCTGGTGCAAAATCGCACCCTTTACCGCGGGGGAATAAATACCGCCGCCGCAAGCACCGTCGTCCAAAGGTCGTCATCATGGGCTTCAGCCACCTGCACTTCCGCCTGTGACCTGACAATCTTACCGCTCATCCGGTAAATCTCTTTTCTCTCATCGTAAGCCTTATCCGGATCAAACTCAATGCCCAAAATCGTCGCCAACATCGTCGCCGCCATGTCTTCTACCATATTTGCGACTTGTTTTTGGGTTTTGCCGTGACCGTGAAACTCCGAAATGTATCCGTAATGGTCCCCACTGGCCGGCACCGCCAGGCCGATTCCCGCACAGCAACGTCGACTTGGCTCGTTGGTATTCGACCGGGCCAAAACACAATGAGTTATCTCTCCAGCCGTTAATTTCTCAATCCCCTTCTTGCGGGTCAGCGTCTTGCACCCCGCTGGGAATATACTGCTCACGCTCACCAGATTACACTGGGCAATCCCCGCATCCCGCAACGCTGCTTCGAACGACTGCAATTCTGTCCGGTCCCGGCCCACTCCCCGGGTAAAAAATATTTCTTTAGGAATCATAATCACCTGCTCAAAAAAAATGGTTATGGTTTTTGTCTAATACCCAAAAATTAACTGTAATTTTTTAAAATTTCCGGTAACTTCTCCAGCAGCTTCCGCAATGCCCGACCACGATGGGATACCGAATTTTTTTCCTGATAATCCATCTGGGCTGCTGTTTTGCCTTGGGCCGGCACATAAAAATAGGGATCGTATCCGAACCCCAACTCACCCGCCGGTGCTTCAGTTATCAATCCGTTAACATGCCCCTCGACTTCCAGCAACACCTCCGCTGGACTGGCCAGACATAAATGACAGCAAAATCGCGCCCCACGCTTCTCCACCGGAATTCCCTTTAACAGCTTCATCAGCTTTACATTATTCGCCCGGTCCTGCTCCTTACGGTCGGTGGTTTCTGCCTGAGCGAACCGTGCCGAATGCACTCCCGGCTGCCCTCTCAGCGCCTCCACCTCCAAACCCGAATCATCCGCCAGAACCCACCGGTCCAGCAAACCACTATAGTGCTGTGCTTTTTTGCGGGCGTTCTCCGCGAAGGTCTCCTTGTCCTCAACCGCTTCTTCCACCGGGCCAAAATCAGCCAAACTACGAATCCGCACCGCGAACTCATCCAGCAGCTCACTGATTTCCGCCAGCTTACCAGGATTGGTCGTCGCCACTACAATTTCGCGTGTTGCTCCTGCCATAATTTTTGTTTCGCGGATTCAAAACTCTCGCCGGCTTCAATACCCAACAGCTCCCGCCAGCTTATCCACCTGAATCATTACCGGTGGCCGGGCAATTCGCAACCGATTATTATTTTTATCGTAATGAATATCATAAATTTTCTGCCCGTTTTCGTGATACTGATATTTTTTCATCAGCATCTGAACCATCGGTGAAACTAACGTCTTGGTTTCCTGCCCCTGCTGCGAATACTGGATAACTGATTCCGGCAAACACCCCACGTAAATAAAAGACTTGGCGCGGTCATGGAAAAAATAAGCCTTTTCGCCCTCATCCCGCAGATTTTTAACGGCCTGCACTGCATCTTTTTTACATGTCATGTACTGTTCGTCTGGAACATTATAAAACACGCCAATTTCCAGTGAATAATAACAGCCGCTTTCCAGGATGTTCCACTCAGTCGGCGCCGGCGGATCCGGTTCGGGTAGCTCCTTTATATAACAAAACTGATACTTCCCCAACTCCAACTGCTTGTATTGCCGCTTCACCCGCTCAAATTCCCGTTGAGCCTTACTGCCCGGAGTGTTCTTGTCAAAGCGTCCATAATTGACCGAAATCCCGTCTCGTTCATACTCCAACCACACATCATTGCCCAGCACCTGCCGGGCCCGACCTTGCGCCCACTTGGCCATCTCCAGCTTGTCGATCTGCGTATAAGTCGCCAACGAAATCGTAAACCGCGCGGGTTCCCCACTCAAACCGATGTTTGCTCCGGAATAATCTTTCGAGCCATTCCCATAACCGCCCCCGCCTGCTGAGCCACCTGATCCGCCGCATCCCGCTGTCAGCAGTAAAGCGATAATCCCCAGCCCCACAAGCATCTTCTTGCTAATTTCCCTGATCTTGAATGTTCCATCGTAACAATTTCTCATGATTATGTTACCGCTATCATAATACCACAATAGAAAAAACGAATTTACGATAATTTCAAAGCCTTCTTTTGCGCTTCCAGAATCTGTTTGATCCCCCACCGGGCCAGCTTCAGCATCTGCTCCAGTTGATCAGCCGTAAAAGTTCCCTGCTCCGCCGTACCCTGCAGTTCCACAAATTCGCCCTTATCCGTCATCGCCACATTCAAATCCACCTGGGCTTGACTGTCCAGTTCATAATCCAAATCCAGCACCGCTTTATTTTTCACCACCCCAACGCTCACCGCCCCCACCGCCGAGAGCAGGGGATTTTCCGCTATCGAACCGTCTTTCGTCCCTACCCGCACCGCGTCCACCATCGCCACATAGCTGCCGTTAATCGCTGCTGTTCTGGTTCCCCCGTCCGCCTGCAGCACATCGCAGTCCAGAT
>JAFGSR010000118.1 GCA_016934515.1 Sedimentisphaerales bacterium | reverse complement strand
TTTTTATTACATTGCCGGAAGTTCGAGAGATTTTCAACGCTCAGCATCGCTGCCTGAGCAAACTTTTGACGCAGGCGTCAAAAAACATGGGTGAAAGTTGGGTGGTTTTGGGGTGGTTTTTGCAGAAAGTTGGGGCAAAGTTGGTGGTTTTTTGCAGAAAGTTGCGATTTTTGAAAAAGGCCTGTCGCGCTTTTGGCCCAGTGCTTTGGACACAGAAAATTTATGTAAACCTTTATGGAACCGCAGATTAACGCCGATTTACGCTGATTTAATTCTTAGTGCGGTAGTGGGGATTGAAATTTTGGATTATGGGTGTTGGAAGGAAGAAGATTTTTCACGCAAAGGCGCACCCACCGGGGCAAGCCCGCTCGCCATGCTTCGCTAGTCGCAGCAGGTCGCGGCAAGAAGTCGCGGAGAAGAATTTAGAAGGTAACGCTCGCTCGCCGTGCTGACGCATCGTCGCAGCAGGCAGTGCCAGCGCACCGCCCGCCGTGCTCGCGGCAGGTCGCAGCAGGAAGGAAGCGAAGAATATTATAGACGGATTTACACTGATTTTTAATAATTTTTTGCATCGAGAAAGCATTGCGATAAATCGGGATTTAGAAGCAAGAAATACAACGAAAATAAGCAGTGGAAAATGAAAATCCCAAAATGTATTTTGACGGAATAATCCAGATGAAATGGGGTAAAAGTGCAGAAATGGGGAGATGATAATTAAGATATTTTACGCCAAGGCGCGGGGAAGAAAGGCTGAAGCCTGAAGCCTGAAGCTTGAAGCCTGAAGCCTGAAGCCTGAAGCCTGAAGCCTGAAGCCTGAAGCTTGAAGCCTGAAGCCTGAAGCCTGAAGCTTGAAGCCTGAAGCTTGAAGCTTGAAGAGCAAGAATTAAGACAGCCACGGACAAGAAGACGCGGAGAAGAGGAGAATTTTAGACAGGATGACAGGATGGGCATGATTTTGTTTTAAGAGATTTAATTAATAAGGAACACCCGCCGGGTCAAGCCCGTCGCGGCAAGCCCGCCGAGCAAATGCCCGCCCGCCCGCCTAGACGGGTTGGTCGCGGCAGGAAGGTGCAGAGAAGAGAAAAGAATTTTTGACAGCATAACATGTTTGACGGGATGGGGGATGGGGTTTTATAATGAGGGGGCTTATCTGAAAACGGTTTTAAAGCGGGTGTATCTGGAAACATGTGAACGGAATTGTTATGTGGCAAAAGGAGTTTTTGCTGTATGTTTAAGTCGAACGTTTTCGAAAGAACAGATGCCAACGGCAGGATAATAAGTAATTCCAGATACAACCTGGTTATAGGTATGGTTTTATGTTGGGGATTTTTAGTAAATTGGCTGTTGGTTGTTTGTGTTGATCCGGAGTTTTTAAGAAGCATCAACTTTTGGTTGTTCATAGCAGGTTACTTCGCATCTTGTTTTTATGGTGTGTATTTATTTAACAAATCAGATAAACCGCATATCAGTTTTTTAGGGTATAACTTTGTGGTTGTGCCATTTGGCCTTGTCGTTAACATGGTAGTGTCGGTATACGATACTGAAGTAGTTGTTGAGGCAATAAAAATTACCGGTGGCGTTACAATTGTGATGATGATTCTGGGTTCAATATTTCCTAATATTTTTAAGAAGGCAATTATTGTGTTAACAATAGCTTTGTTAGTCGTGATAATTGTTGAGTTATTTCAAATGTTCATACTGGGAATCCATCATAACTGGATAGACTGGGCTGTTGCAGCTATCTTTTGTGGTTATATAGGATATGATTGGGGACGCGCAAATCAAATACCCAAAACCATGGATAATGCAGTGGACAGCGCTGCTGCACTATATATGGATATTATAAATTTGTTTTTGAGGATATTACGTATTCTGGGGCGACGGAGGTAATAACGTAATATACTAAATCGCTGCCTTAAAAAATACTCGCTGTGCTCATAGTTTATCGGCGAAATGACAGCGGTATATGGGGGTGTAGGTTTCGTATGGTAGTTGTGTGATTGAGGTTGATAAATCGCCGGGCAGAGGGTGTCCGGGTTACAAAATGAAAGGTGGCGGTAAAGATGAATCTATGGAAATCGTTTGTTGTAGTAATGTTTATTGGTTTAGTTGTAGGATGCTCCAAGGAGCCTGTTGGCAAACCGGCGAAGGAAGCCAAAGGTGAACCGGAAGCTAAGCAAGCAGATGTGCAACCGGAAGTTAAGAAAGCAGTTTCTCAATCGGAGGCTAAAGAAGCGGCAGTGCAAGCTGCTCAGGATTGGCTGGCTTTGGTAGATGGTGGTAAGAATGCAGAAAGCTGGGAGCAGTCAGCTGAGCTTTTCAGAGCGGCAGTTACGCAGGAGAAATGGGTGAATACCCTTAAAGCTGTCAGAAGTTCAGTTGGGGCGATTATTTCCAGAGAGGTTGCGTCTGCGACGTACCTGACAACGGTGCCGAACGGTCCGGAAGGTGAGTATGTTGTTATCCAATTTAGCAGCAGTGTTAAGAACAAGCCGGCGGTTGTTGAGACTGTTACTCCTATGCTGGACAAGGACGGGGTCTGGCGAGTAAGCGGCTACTTTATCCGATAGCCGATGCTAGTCAATATTAGACGAGAATGGACTTAATGGACATGGATTTGTTTTTGTTGTGGTGGATATTGTAGAATGTCGGTGAGATGGTGGGGGGTGCGGAAAGAGAATCCCGGCGCTGACGCTTCGGGCTCGGGTGGTTGGTTGGGTTGGGGGGGATTATCTGGCGGCGGGGGGTGAAGGTGGGTATAATCGGGGATTAAGTCAGCAAAAATAAAATGAGGAAGGAAGGTAGAGATGACAGAATGCAGGAAGAATGAAGGTCAGAAGCATCATCACGGGGGGAGATCGTCTGAAAGAATATTAGACAAGAATGAGATACTCGCTAATTTGTCGATTATGCCGGGGCAGGTAGTCCTTGATGCCGGTTGCGGCAATGGGTATATGGCAAAGGAATTTGCTAAGCTAAGCGGGGAGGGCGGGGCGGTTTATGCGTTGGATCCGGATGCTGAAGCGATTGATATTTTGCAGGCGAAGATGGCAGGGACGAATATCGAAGCATTTGTCGGCGACATTACGGAAGAAACGCGGCTGGGGGAATCTTCGCTAGACCTGATTTATTTGTGTACGGTTATCCATGGTTTTTCAGAGAAACAGATGGAAGGATTTTTGAAGGAAGTCAAGCGGCTGTTGAAGCCTGGGGGGAGGCTGGCGGTTGTCGAAATAAAGAAAGAGGAGACGCGATTTGGTCCGCCACTGAAGATAAGATTTTCCCCGGAAGAACTCAAGCAAGCAATAAGCTTGACGCCGACGAGCTTGATTGATATCGGGCAGGCGTTTTATATGCAAATATTTGAAATGTCCAAGGGATGAATAACAACGTAGCTGAACAAAGGCAATGAATAAATACGTGCACGGATATGATCAGGCAGAACATATACGTCTTCAGGACCAGGCTTCGACGCTGGTGGATTTGTTGCATTGTGATACCAGGTTTGCGGCAGGGAGCAGGGTACTGGAAGCGGGCTGTGGTGTGGGGGCACAAACTGTTACTTTGGCTAAGAACAGCCCGGCAGCTTCCATTGTCTCGATAGATATATCAGAAGTATCGATTGCGGAAGCTAAGAAAAGGGTGGAGTCGGCAGGATTTTCCAATGTCAGTTTTCAGCAGGGGGATATTTTTAATCTGACATTCGAGCCAAGTTCGTTCGATCATGTTTTTGTCTGTTTTGTCCTGGAGCATCTTGCTGAGCCGATGGAAGCACTAGCGGTTCTGAAAAGGTTTATCAAGCCGGGCGGAAGCATAACGGTTATTGAAGGGGATCATGGTTCGACGTACTTTTATCCCGACAGTTTATATGCCCATCGAGCTATCCAATGTCAAGTGGAGCTTCAGAAACAAGCTGGGGGAAATGCTAATATCGGCAGAGAACTTTTTCCACTGCTCAAGAAAGCGGGCTTTGATTCGGTGCGGGTGTCTCCGCGGATGGTTTATGTGGACGCCGGTCGGCCGGAACTTGTGGAAGGATTCACCAAGAAAACGTTTACAGCGATGATTGAGGGGATACGGGAGGCGGCAATCGAAGCCAAGATGATTGAGCCTGCTGAAATTGACCGAGGGATCAGGGATCTTTACCGGACGACGGAAGCGGATGGAGTATTCTGCTATACTTTTTTCAAGGCGGTGGCGGAAAAGAGATAAATATTTAACAGACGGCTGAAGAAGTACGGGCAAATCGGTTGCGTTCCAGCTACGAGGGGAGTTTTTTGGTAGCGGTTGGGCTACGTGTAGCGGGTGTTATTATTTCAGGACAAGAATTTCGACTGATCTGAATTCGACGGGATGGCTTTCGGCCTGGAGGGAGATGTAGCCTTGAGTCAGAAAATTATGTCCGTTTTTCATGAGTTTTTTGGCGTCGGGGTCGTTTTCGTCAAGCTGGGGCATTTCGTATTCCAGCACAACCTGGTCGTCAATGATGTGTTTGATGGACTCGCCGCCGTGAACTTCAACTATCACGGTTACCCATTGATCGCCGTGGTAGGTTTTGGAGGTGGAGTTGATGCAGTGCTGCTTGATGAGTTTGTCGTCCATCATAACATGGGTGCCCGGTGTGCAGAGGTTTGCTGTGGAGCGTTGATGGGTGCCGTCGCCGCCCAGGAGCTGGACCTCGATGCAAACGGGGAAACTTTGATCTTTGGCCATGCTTTCGGGATCTTGGCAGTGGAGCATGGCCCCGCTATTGCGAAAAGCCCAGCCCGGTCCGCCCGGTGTCTGTTCGCCCACAAAGCGGTACTCCAGGCGTAAAATGTAGTGGGAAAACATTGTCTTATAGAAAAGGTGTCCAAACCTGCCGTCGAAATTTTTGTACTGATCGTAGCAGACTTTCAAAATTCCATCTTCGACGCGGAAGGTGTTGAGGTAATTGTCGCCTAGTTCGTGGCCGGTTATTTTGGGGATCCAGCCATCCAGGTCCTTGCCGTTGAAGAGGCTTTTCCAACCGTTGGTGTTTGATTTGTCCTCTAAACCTGCGCAGCCACAAAGGGTGAGCATCAGGGCCAAGGAGATAAGCTGCCTAAGCCATGGTCTTTTTATTTCGGTTAAAAATAAATGTCTGAGATTAAGCTGTTTGGTTTTCATTACGATAATTCCTTCAGTACCTTAGTGTATTTGGGCAATCTAAATATTTGGATTACTAACCGACAGGGATTATTTAAAGCTTTTAGGTTATCAATGTCAAGATCAATTGAATTGCGAAATTTCTTTAGCTGCGGGGGTGGTATTTTTTGTGGATGCTGCGGAGGTGTTGCTGATCGACGTGGGTGTAGATTTGGGTGGTGGTGACGTCGGCGTGGCCGAGCATTTCCTGGACGCTGCGCAGGTCGGCGCCGCCCTGGAGCAGATGGGTGCCGAAGCAATGGCGCAGGGTGTGGGGCGTTACGTTTCCGGCCATGCCTGTGGCCAGAGCAGCGCGTTTGACGATACGCCAGACTTCGATTCGACTCAAGGGCCGGCCGGTTCGGCTGACGAACAAATTGTTGCAAGAATTTTCCTTCAACAGTGACGGGCGTAACTGTAGTTGATATTGCTTGAGCATTTCCAGAGCCGATTCGTGGACGGGGATGATGCGTTCTTTGCGACCCTTTCCGATGCAGCGAATGAAGCCGATCTGGAAATTAACGCCGGCCAGTTGCAGGTCGGCCAGTTCCGAAGCTCTCATGCCGGTGGCGTAAAGCAGTTCCAGCAGGGCGCGGTTTCGTAAAAAAAGTGGGTCATCGGGATCGACCGATTCGATCAAAGTAATGGTCTGCTGCTTACTGAGAATGCGGGGGAGTCTTTGCCAGGTTTTGGGGGTTTCCAGCAGGGAGCAGATGTCATGGTCCACCATACGATTGAGCAGATGAAACCTCATGAACATCCGGACGGTAACCAGGTGCCGGGCGATTGTAGAAGTGGACAGATGCAGTCGAAACAGGTTGCGGGCGAAATTCTGTATATCGAGGGGTTTTAAATCATTGGGATGGTGGAGCTGCTGCTGTTGGCAGAACTGGTTGAACCGTTGCAGGTCGTGTTTGTAGGCTATTACGGTGTTGACGGCCAGGCCGCATTCGGAAAAGAGATAGTCCAGAAAGGGTTTGATTTGCACTGCGGGCCAGGTTGAACTACTATCGTCAGGCATTACTTTGCAGGTTTCCCCCGATAATGAGGTTTTTTTACTAATGCAGTACGCTTGATCGAGACTCATTTCATAACCTCTGGAGATTTCGGTGTTATGTTGATCAGCCGGAAAATAGCAGATTATGAAAAAGGTTCTGGTCTTAAGCCAGCCTAACAGTCAGTTGCGACCGATGGGCGTTTTCCATCGCATGGGCGCCCACCGCCTCCAGTTGTGCCCCTTTAATTTTTATATACAAAGGACAAAGCTCAAAATGTTCCGAGCAAATCTCAAAAGCTTCATCGAGATTATTCATGTTGAGGCTTTCACTGCAACGGGGATGGTTTGAGTTGATATAAGGACAGCTCATTTTGAATTCCTTTAAAAAGAAAATTAACTAACGTGTTAAAGGAATCGGTAAACCGGAGTCATTTTGTGCAAAAGGTGTCGATATTTATATTCAAGCCGGGTGAGAATGTGTTGCGTCCGAAATTGTAAGCTATTGTTTGCAAAGGATTTATTGTACAAGAAGCCAAACAAATGCAATTAATAATGGGTAAAAGGGGAAATTAAGAACAGTCAAAGCTGATGGGTGTTGTTTTTTTCGGTGGCAATGAAATTTTGGGAAAGAGTCCCGCGACTGCGATTAGGTGTAATATGCTGTTAGATAGGCACTTACATTCCCTGCGGTAATTGTGTGGACTGGGCTAGATCGACCTGGTGGGGAGGATCGGCTTCTTTGGGGATGACTTTTTTAAGTAGTTCCAGTCCATATTCGATAGGAATGCCGAAATTTGTCCCTGAAAAACCGCGAAGTAAAGCGGTGTTTATTCCGACGACCTTGCCGTTGGGTCCAATTACGGGGCCGCCCGAACCGCCGATAGCGGTTTGAGCATCGTAAACAATCTTGTCCAGATTGACCCGTCCACACATGCCCCGAGTGCCGATGGGTTCGATCAACCCGCGTTCGGAGAGATTTTGGGCCATGGTGTCGAGGCAAACACCGCCGGTGCCGAGTACCTCGCCGAGCTGATCCTGTCCCAGCCGAGCCAGCAGCATGTCGAAACCAGTGGGGTAGCCGAGGACGATAACGGATTGACCGGCCTTGAGACTTTCGCGTTCAATGGCACAAGGCAAAACCGGAACATGGCCGTCAATAAATTCGGCCTTTAGCAAAGCTACGTCCTGGTTTTCTGAAATAAGGCGGACCTGGAGATCGACCGGAAATTTGCAGTCGGGGAAATACGCACGAAAAATACTAAGCCGACCCTGATACCCCGCCTGGATGACATGGCTATATTCGGAAGATATTTCCCAAGGCTGAGTGACGTGTTTGTTGGTCAAGATGTAACCCTGGTGGTGGACCAGAAAACCGCTGGCGGTGTATTGTACCTTGAGCAGAGGTCCGCTGCCGGTTACGCTGACGGGCAGAGATGAGTTTTCCGGGGTTTGCTGTTCAAGTTGCTGTTCAAGTTGCTGATCCTGAGGTGATAACTCCAGGGTAGTTGGATCAATTTCATTTGCAAGGTATCTCAGGGGGAGTTCCGTTTGGGGATCGACGAACATATATTCGCCCTGGATCAGACACACCCCGGGTGAGCAAGTTGAGACGATATCTTCGGCCCAGCTTTGCTGGTGCATTATCAAGTCGAACCGGGCTTGAGATTGTTCAAGTTGTTTGGTCAGTTGGCTCAATCGGGAAGTTAGTTGTTCGGTTTTGTTGTTTTCGGCCGGCTGATTGATGTGGTTTGCCAGTTGGCCGACGCGTTCGGTCAAGTGTTTCAGGCCGGTCTGAATCTGTAGCAGTTCAGTATCATCCAAGGGGTCAGCAAGAGCGGCGGGGTCAGATTGGTTGCGCGAAATTTCCTGCTTCATCCGGGCGGCCAGGTTTTGCTGCAGGGTAGATAGATAATCAACCATGAGATTGGTGGTCCGTAATTGCTCAGATATTTTTCGCTGGTTCTGTTGGCGCAGGCATTCAATCTGACGGTGTTGGCGCAGGGACAAAGCACCCAGCACGGTTAATGCCAGCAGAAACGCAACCGACAGCAAGAGATTCGAACTTGTCGGGCGTCGGTGTTGACGCGAGCAATTATCTTTTTCAGGAATCGGCGTCATTACAATCGTAATGCCTCGATAAAAGGGTTATCCAGCGACATAATCCAACAACAGGATCCCACAACCGACCGAATCCCAAAACTTGTTGAAATCGCTAAAGCTTATTCCGATAACCAGTGGGCGTCAGGGTAACTTTAGTACCGCAGCAGCAGCGCAAAAATACCCTGGGCCAACTGGAAAATTATCGGTTGAAAAAAAAGGCGGCTTGCTTAAAAAATTGGCAGGTAAACTTTGCCAATTTTGTGGTTTTGGCGGAAAGCTTACCGATATTTACTCTGTCAACCTGAATGGTTTTTATGGGACATAAAAAATCCCCCCACTAATTTTCACGGGTGGATTTTGCCGCTGGTCAACTGATTGAAGGAAATTAGGTGGATTTCATATTTAACTCGGGCGGATAACCAGCCGATGAAAATCCTGAACTTGCTTTTTAGTTCTTTCAGAACCATTAGACCTGGTTCTGTTGGGGCATAAACCGTGTGTTTTCCGGATTTTCTCGGGGAGATGATAGACCTGGTCAAGCAAGTTTAAAAGCGACAGGCAGTAAACACCCTTTCTGCCAGGACGCAAGAGGCTGATGCGACAGAACATCAGCCTCTGTTTTTTTACCTGCATATCATCGGGCAGAGGTGCCGGATTATGCTAGGGGCGTTTATTTTTCCGGTCCCGTTTCGCGAATATCAAGATGTAATTCGTCCAATTGTGCGGCATCAACCGTTCCGGGGGCGTTAGAGAGCAAGCATTGGCCTCGTTGAGTTTTTGGAAAAGCGATTACGTCGCGAATGTTATCGGTCCCGGTCAGCAACATTATCAGACGATCCAGCCCCCAGGCGATTCCGCCGTGGGGTGGGGCGCCGTACTTGAGCGCTTTTACGAAGAAACCGAAGCGTTCCTCGGCTTTTTCGGGACTGATGCCCAGCAGGGAGAAGATTTTTGCCTGGATATCGGGCTGATGAATACGAATGCTGCCGCCGGCCACTTCATTGCCGTTCAGCACGATATCATAAGCCTGCGAACGAACCTGGGACGGATCGCCGTCGAGCTTATCGATGTCTTCCGGCAACGGGGCGGTAAAGGGATGGTGCAGCGAATCCCAGCGGTTTTCGTCTTTGTTGAATTCCATCAGGGGAAAATCCACTACCCAAACGAAATTATACAAGTCATCCTTAATCAGTCCCAGGTCGGTTCCTAATTTGCAGCGCAGGGCGCCGAGCGCTTTGTTAACGGTGTCGATGTCGGCGGCTACGAGCAGAATCAGATCGCTGTCGGTGGCCCCGAAGCGTTGGATAATTTCCCGGCGCTGCGGCGGCGAGAAGAATTTGGCGATGCTGCTGGTCAGATCCAACTGATCGGTTCCTTCGGCTTTGGTGACTTTGAACCAGGCAAGTCCTTTGGCGCCGAACTGAGCGACAAAATCGGTCAGGCCGCGTTCGATATCGCTGCGGGAAAATTTTCCGCCGCCGGTAGCGCACAACCCTTTAACGCTGCCATGGGATTGAACGGCGTTTTGGAAAACCTTGAACTCACTGGCACCGGCCAGGTCGGTGATGTCCTTGAGCAACATTTCAAAACGAGTGTCGGGCCGATCGATGCCGTAATTGTCCACCGCGTCTTTATAACTCATCCGCGGAACCGGCAGTTCGATATCAATGCCGAGGATTTCCTTGAACACGTGGGCGAAACATCCCTCGGTTACATCCATCACATCATCCATTTCGGCGAAGCTCATCTCCAGGTCCACCTGGGTGAACTCCACCTGACGGTCGGCGCGGGCATCTTCGTCCCGAAAACAACGGGCGATCTGGAAATAACGATCCATTCCGCTGATCATCAGCACCTGTTTGAACAATTGGGGGGACTGCGGCAAAGCGTAAAACGACCCTGCTGCCAAACGGGAAGGCACCAGGAAATCCCGGGCTCCTTCCGGAGTACTCTTAGCCAGGATGGGGGTTTCGATTTCGTAGAAGCCGTGTTCGCGGTGATACTGCCGAACCAGCGCGGTTGCCTGGTCGCGAACTTTAATGATATTACGCATTTTCGGACGGCGCAGATCGATATATCGATAACGCAGGCGGTGTTCTTCATTGACCTTGGCATCACCATCGATCTCGAACGGCGGGGTGAGAGCTTTGTTGTGCACTTCCAGTTGTTCAACCACCACTTCGACCTCACCGGTAGCCAATCTGGGATTGACCAGTCCTTCGCCGCGATGACGCACTTTGCCGCGGGCCGAAATTACCCATTCCGTCCGCAACGCTCGTGCCAGTTCGTGCATGGCTGGGTCATCTTCGGGATTAAACACCAACTGAGCAAGACCTTCACGGTCACGTAAATCAATAAACACCAACCCGCCGTGGTCGCGGTAGGAATTAACCCAGCCCGACAAAACCACTACCTGGTCAATGTGTTCGGTCCTCAAATCACCACAATAAAGCGTTCGTTTCAACATAGATTTTACCTATTACCTTTATTTTCCAACTCACTCAGTAAACTTTTGCCGTCAAAATTGCGTCCTTCAAGTTTTTTTTGATCGATCATTTCAATAATGGTTGGGGCCACATCTACCGTTCGGGCGGTTTCTATTTGGCCGCCTGGGGTAATGCCCGGTCCGGCAAAGACCATCGGCACCATCATGTCCGTTGCCCGCACACTACCGTGGCCGCCGATATTGGCGGGGGAGAAATCCCAGCCGTCGGCTGCGAAAATCACCAGATTGCCGGCCCGGTCCGAGTCAAACATTTCTATAATCTGCACAGGCAGATCCGGGTACTCACTTTCCGCGGTAGCCCAAAGCCAATCTTTTCCCGAGTGGAATTTCTCGTCAAGCAATCTACTGGCGCGCGAATTGCTAGGATAGCCTAATGGGCATTGTGAGTCAATAACGCGATATCGATATTGCCTGTTGCTGAGGTTTTTTCCCGGGACGTTGTCGAGCCGATCAATCAGTGCTCGGCTAATAGCGTTTTGCACCACCACGACCTGACCGTCGCGATAAGCTGCCAGGGCAACCGCCGGCTGAGAGGTTACCAGATCGGCAATTTCGCGAAGCTGCTGGGGCCGGGGCGGACTCGACCAGCCGGTTTTTCCGCGTAAATACAGCTTTCCCAGGCGGTTACCGCCGTTGGCCAGCACGGCTTCGTACTGGGAAAAATACTCCACGCGCTCATGGTAAGGTGTGCGCAGATCGGGTCCTTCCGTCGTCAACTTTAGACCGGTGGTGTTCTCGATCAGCTCAGAGAGCTTTAGATAATTATCCCTGCCGCAGGCTGCCATGCCATGATCGCTGATCAGCAGCAGATAGGTACTTTCCAGAATGCCACTAGCTTGCAGGGCATCACAGATCCGCCCGATCTGCTCATCCACATTTAACAAACTTTTCCGATAGCGTTCGGAATCGGGTCCATAGCGGTGGCCCATCTCGTCGGTAGCTGGGAAATACGCGAAAATCAGGCTGGGCCATTCCCCCGCTTGCTGCGAAATATCACCAATCAAATTAAATCGTTCCGCGGTCAGGCAGTCGATCTCGGTAATCTGCCCGAAATACCAGCGGATACCCGATGTGGCCCAGTTGTCGATCTTGCGATAAACCCCCCGCCGCACCGGTGTCTGGATGCTGACGCTGAACTGATCGTTGAGAATCTCATAAATGTTTTCGTAACGGTAGTGATCATCCACATCCCGATAGGTTTTTGTGGTGCCATAATTGACGTAGAACAACTGATCCCGATCGAAAAATCGATTGCCCAACACCCCATGCCGGCCGGGGACCTGGCCGGTTGCGAAGCTGGTTGTGATTGCGTAAGTTATTGAAGGGAAAGCTGTTACTGCGTTTTTTACCCTTGTTCCCCGCTGGATCAGGTACTTATCAATCTGTGGTAACTGTCCCGCCGCCAGCATCTGTCGAAAACCCCCCCGGTTGATCCCATCGACAAAGAAGATTATTGCTTTTTTGTCCGGAACTTGCACATTTTCATCAATCAGATTCACCGGTTTTAGCCGACCGCAGCCGCCCATCAGCAATGCCACCAGCGCCAACAGTGCTACTAATTTCTGAGTTGGGCTTTTAAAGCCGCCAGCATTTGTCGTTTTTTTCATAAATCACCTTTCCTTATGCTGCAAAATTATAACAGGTTTATGCGGCGAAATTATAGCAAGTCATTCTTGCCCCTGCCGAATAAAAAGTTATTTCAGCCCAGCTAAACATGCCCAATAAACATCCGACCGGAGCAAATGGATTTGTTCCCGGCTGAATTTTCCATAAGGTGTAAAAGCTTATTTTGCGTATGTCAGGAAAATGACCGGTATAATATGTTGGCTTTTTCTGCGGAATCGATTATAATTTGGGGTGTAATTCGTTCGAGTGGTTTAAAAACGCTTTTTTGCCATTTTTTGATCGAAATGAAAAATCAGGAATAAACACATGATAACAGAACAAATAATGCTAGCATTTGGTATGCCCGGTCCCGCTGAATTGATAGTTATCGGTTTGGTTGCGGTGCTGCTTTTTGGCAATCGCCTGCCGGACGTGGGTCGCAGTCTGGGCAAAGGAATCATCGAATTCAAAAAGGGCATCAAGGGAATTAACGAAGAAATCGACGAAGCCGCCAGCAAAAGCGAAAAAACCGACAACTGAGACCTCAGCGGTATCCAGAAGTGATCGTTGAATTCCTACCCCGGCTCCAACCGAGTGCGTTTTCGCAAGCGAAGCTCTGCGTGTCGCACTTTTTTTTATGGTTGTCAGGGAGGGATAGTCCCTGTCTGGAATGGGATAATGTACTGTGAAAGCGGAAGTTATGTCCAGGTGGTACTTTAGGCCGGGTCTTCCTGCTCAACCTGTTTTTGCCTGTGCGCTGCCTGGATATTCTCTTTAGAAAAAGGATTCGAATCCGGCACCATTAGAGAAATGCCACAATAGCTGCAGCGAACACTGCCCCCGCGAGCCGATCCGGGGACCTTCAATATTTTCCGACAGCGTAAGTTCGGGCACATCAATGCCAAGGTTTTTGATTTTGGATCAGCGTTTTTCCTAGCCATTTTTCATCTCTTATTTTTTTACATAATGACAGAACGGCTATACCAACCTCACCCTATAGACCGCTGTCAGCTATAGTCAACTATCGACTTAAAAGCCTGATTGATTTAATCTACCAGTACCAATAATCAAGATTATTTCCCCTGTTGATCAAAAAGATGGCCAAAATACCTCAAAACAGCCGGAAAGCGGCAAACAGACTCCCGCCCATGTTAAGGAAATATAAACTCTTTTTAGAAATATACTTAGATTGATACCCTTCCTGAAATGACAGCTTTTTTGGGTAATTTGAGCGTTTGATAGTGTCCCACCGGCGACAATTCAATACTAATGCAGCATTTCAGTTCAGGCAGTTTCTTTTTTGGTGGATTTTCGTGCTGTAAACAGTGAAACCTTGCCCTCAACAATATCTTCGTCGATAACATATTTGGCTTTACCGGCCTGGTCCGGCAGCTCGAACATTATATCCAGCATAATTTCCTCGGTTACCGCCCGGAGTGCCCGGGCGCCGGTATCTCTCTTAAGTGCTTTTTTGGCAATGGCTAACAACGCTCCCGGAGTGAATTCCAGGGAAGCGTCCTCCATCTCAAAAAATTTCTGATATTGTTTGATAAGGGCATTTCTCGGCTCGGTCAGAATTTTTACCAGCGCGTGCTCGTCCAAATGTTCCAGAGCGGTTATCACCGGCAATCTGCCCACCAGTTCCGGAATCATCCCCACATGCACCAGGTCCTGAGCGGTTACCTGGCGGAGCACCTCGGCGGCTTGTGAGCTGGACTCCTCTTCAGGGTGTTCTTCAGCGGCAAAACCAATCATTTTGCGTCCCAGCCGGGTTTTGATAATGTCTTCAAGCCCCGTAAAAGTTCCGCCACAGATGAACAGAATCTGGGAGGTGTCCATTTGAATATACTGTTGTTCCGGATGTTTGCGGCCTCCCTGAGGTGGAATATTCGCAATCGTTCCTTCGAGCAGTTTCAGGAGCGATTGTTGAACACCTTCGCCGGAGACATCGCGGGTGATGCTCACGTTCTGATTGGTTTTGCCGATTTTGTCGATTTCGTCGATGTAAATGATGCCGTGCTGGGCAGCGTCGATCTCAAATTCTGCCGCCTGCAGCAGCCTTAATAGCACATTCTCCACATCCTCACCGACATAACCGGCCTCGGTCAGGGTGGTAGCGTCGCTGATGGCAAAGGGCACGTGCAAGATATCCGCCAGGGTCCTGGCCAGCAGGGTTTTGCCGCAGCCGGTCGGACCGATCAGCAGCACATTGCTCTTTTCGATCTCAACGCTGTCGTCATCGCCAAAGGCATGATTCAGGCGTTTGTAGTGATTATGAACGGCAACGGAGATACTTTTTTTGGCGAACACCTGCCCGATCACATAATCATCGAGAACTTCGGTAATCTCACGGGGTGTGGGAATGCTGGTAAATAAAGGTTCATCGTGACCGGACTTACGCTTTTCCTGTCGGACTATATGCGAACAGAGATCCACACAACTGGCACAAATGTAGATGTCGTTGGGTCCTTCAATAATCGGACCGACTTCCCGCCCGTTCTTACCGCAAAAACTGCAGGAGTTACCCCGCCTGCGGGTAGAACCGGTACCACCTTTTTTTCTAGTAGCCATCAGTAATATCCTTCCCTCAATTATCAAAATCCCGACAAAACCATAGTCGTCGGGTATAAAAATTAATACCAAAGCCGCAGAAATGTCAAACTATTATTATTTTACGAGCGGGGGCCTTTTCGTAATCCATTATATACACGCCATAAAACCAAGTCAGTTTGGTTGCCCACTGCGCACGAATTTAATTTGTAACTGTTACCTTACTCTGAAATACCGTTATCTCGCCATGAATCGCCTTTATTTCCTTTCCGGGGGCCTTTTTTGTTATGCCGGCCAATTTCATTTTCTGATTCAGCGACCATGCCGCAACCTGGAGCCATATCCATATACTGAATGATCTTATTTCGAAGATTTTCGTATTCCTGCTGTGAGAGAGATCCCTGAATTTTCATCTGCCGAATCTGTTCCAGGGTAAAGGGGGCACCGCTTTCTGAGACTCCAGTGGTCTGCTGCTTTCTCTTGACCATCAACCACACCAGCGATGCAAAAAAAAGCACTGCCATTATCACTATCGGCATGGCAACCCACAAATAGCTTACCGTTTGTCCGGATTCCTGCACGGGCGGAACGTCTCCATTATCTGCTCTCTGGGCCATTGTAACATTCAGGCAAAATTTTGTCAATCAGGCAGGTATATCCCCGCCAGGCATTTCCTTGGCGGGGCAGTATTTGGATTGTCAAAGGCTGCGATTACACCTATACTTGGCCTTTTGCCGCCTGGTTTTACGCCTGACCGGGTGGGGTATTTAATTGGCTTATTGATGGATTTTTGCACCTGTTCAGGCTTTTGTAATTTTGGACTTTTGCCAGGCCGCTTACCGGAGTAATGCAATGGAATTAGCGATGGTTAACGATCTGATGCTGGGTATCAATGACGCCCGGATCAGTGTTCATGATCGGGGGTTGTTCTTTGGCGACGGCGTTTATGAAGCTGTTGCCCTTTGCCGGGGTAAGATTTTTGCCCTGGACCAGCACCTGAAGCGTTTCGAACGCAGCCTGGGTGAGCTGGATATGCTCGAAAAAGTGGATCTTTCGGTTATTCGCGAAAGAGTCAATCGTGCCGTTGAAGAATCGCAAATGACCGATGCTCTGATATATTTCCACATTACCCGCGGGCGGGCGCCACGATCTCACAATTACCAGGATGACTATCACCCCAATTTCCTGCTAACCGTCCGCACACCGCCCCCGCTGGCACCGGAGCAGGCGGCCGGTATCACTCACCCCGACTGGCGGTGGAAGCGTTGCGATATTAAATCGCTCAACCTGCTGGCCAACGTCATGGCCAAGCACACCGCCGTCAAAGCCGGCGCCTACGAAGCTCTGCTGGTGGATGAAAAGGGCTTGATCACCGAAGCGACTTCCTCATCGGCTTTTATGATTAAGGACCACACTTTGAAAACCGCTCCGCTTACCGCTAACATTCTGCCGGGGATTACCCGCGAACTGCTGTTCCGTTGGGCTGAACAATTGTCTCTGCGCGTAAGCGAAGAATCCTTCACACCCGCTCAAGCCCTGGCAGCCGATGAACTGATGGTCGTCGGCACCACCTCGTTGGTAACCGCGATAATCCAACTCGACGGCCAATCCATCGCCGGCGGAAACCGCGGCCCATTCACCGCAAAACTGAGAGACCGACTGCTGCAGGAGATGCGCGGATAGTGAACCTGCCGGAAAAGCAGAGATTGATGCGAAAACGAACCTGATTAATAATGGCAAACAAATCACCTAAATCCGAAACCACCATTGCCCTGGCTGCTGACTTTCGCTTGCGGCGAATGATTCTCGGCTGGCCCAAAGTGATTTTGCTCTCGGCCATAACCGTTGCTCTGCTCACCACCGCCCAGGAACCCATCGGTTACAGCTACACCGCCTGGTTGGCGTTGGTACCCTGGGTTTTGGCCGTTGCCGGTGCTAAAACAGGAGGAAAGGCTCTGCTGATAAATCTGCTTGTCGGGCTGGCTTATTTTCTCGTCAATGCCTATTGGCTTACCTGGGTCACTCCGTTGGGTTACCTTGCGGTCAGCTTCTATCTGGGGTGGTACTTTGTGCTGACCGGCTTTATCCTGCGGCAAATCTACCTTTATCGCCGTTGGCCCTTCACGCTGGTGTTGCCGGTTATCTGGGTTGGCCAGGAATTCCTTCGTGCCACCGTTATTACCGGTTTTCCCTGGTCGTTCCTGAGCCACACCCAACACCACAGCTTACGCCTCATTCAGATCAGCGACACCCTGGGCGCATACGGTGTTACTTTCCTGGTGGGCATGACCAACGGCTTGATTTGCGATTTGCTGCTCCGGCCGCTGGTTAAGCGAAAAACACCATCGTCTCAACAAAACAACGACGATGAAGCTGGTGCATCCGCAAAACAATCCCCGGTTATCGTTAATCCTCGTTTGGTTGCCCGCGAACTAATCCTGATTACGGCTGCCTGTTTGATTGGGGCCGGCCTTTATGGATATTGGCGTCTCCGTCAGTCCGCCCAAACCATCACCACCGGTCCGACGCTAGCTCTTATTCAGGAAAACATCCCTCAGTACGTCAAAGAGTCCGGCAAAAGCAATCTCGAAATTTTTGGCAGGCACCTCAAATTAAGTCAGCAAGCCCTTGCCGCCCAACCCAAACCCGACCTGATCGTTTGGCCCGAAACCATGACCTGCGTTCCCGTCAACGATGAGTTTCTTGAGCTTCAGGCCCCCGGCTTCGATCTGAGCGGATTTGAGTATCTCAGCCAGGCCCGGGACTTCGACCGGCAGCTTCGTGAACTAGCTAAGCAAGGTTCCGCCGTTCTGGTGGGCACTCCCGGACTGGAGATGGCTCCGGTTGGTAACGAACTGCTCCCGGTCAACAAATGGAACTCCGCGGTGCTCTACCTTAAAACCGGCCAAAAGTCGCCCAAACGCTACGATAAAATGCATCTGGTACCTTTTGGTGAAGTTGTGCCTTTCAAGAACAGTTGGCCCTGGCTTTATCGCCAACTCAACAGCCTGACTCCTTACGATTATGAATATTCACTCGACGCCGGTCAGGAAGAGACCGTTTTTCAGTTCACCGATTCCATCGGAAGACCCTGGCAATTTGCCGTCGCAATCTGTTACGAAGACGCCACTGCTTACGTCCCCCGAAAACTAACCACCGCCGGCGGCCAAAAGAAAATTGACTTCCTGCTGAACATCAGCAACGACGGCTGGTTCGTCCACGGCGGCCTGGACAACCAGCCCATTCTGCCCAGTTCCGAATTGGCCCAGCACTGGGCGATCTGTAAGTTTCGTGCCGTCGAAAACCGCATCGGCATCGCCCGCGCCGTCAACACCGGCATCAGCGGTTTCATCCGACCGGACGGTTCCGAACAAACCACCCCTTTGGCAGGCACGTTGGCTGGGAACATCTACAGCCGTCAAGCCACCGCCGGATTCATCACCGACAAAATCACCCTCGATTCCCGCGTCAGCCCTTACAGCAGAATCGGCGACCTTTTCGCCATCGTCTGCACCTTCATCACCGCTGTTCTGTTTCTGGTTGCCTTCCACTGTCGAAAAAAAACAACAGACAAACTGCAAAAGCGAAAAACCAAAAAACGATAGAATCAACCCCATTTCACGCAGGGGCCTGAATATGGACGGTGATTCTGTCGAGAATCCTTGCATTATCGCGATGTATAGATTAGAACCATCAAGAAGTGGCTCGGAAATGTAACTGAGCAATTTAATCTGGAAAAAAATCGGTCAAATCAAAAAAAGGAGTTTAAAAATGCCGGAATTCGGAACACCTTTTACAGGATTAGCCAAAGACAGGAAAATCAGTGCGGAGGAATTGATTCGTGCGATTCGCTTTATGATTGCTGCGGAATATGAGGCAATTCAACTGTATATGCAGTTGGCGGAATCAACGGACAACAAATTGGCCCGGGAGGTTCTCAAAGATATTGCTGACGAAGAAAGGGTGCACGCGGGTGAATTCCTGCGCCTATTAAAGGAACTGGCACCCGACGAGCAGAAGTTTTACGATGAGGGGGCGCAAGAGGTGGAGGAGGAAATAGAGAAGAGCTAATCCCCGAAAAAGTAATTGGTTGTCAGTTTTGGCGGCTTATTTTTTTACGCGTTCGAGGTATTCGCCGGTGCGGGTGTCCACGCGGATTAGTTCGCCGTTTTCCACAAAGGGCGGAACTGTAACTTCGACGCCGGTTTCGAGGATGGCTTTTTTGTATTGGTTGGTGGCAGTGGCGCCTTTGATGGCCGGCGGAGTGTCGGTAACTTCCAGTTCGACCGAGTTGGGCAACACAACCGTCAGAGGTTTGCCGTCCAGGAAATGGATTTCAACGTCGGTGTTGGGTTTGCAATATTTTGTGCCGTCGGCGAAGAGTTCGCCTTCGAGGGTGATTTGGTCGTAAGTATCTTTGTGCATGAAGACGTGTTCGGTGCCGGAGCTATAGAGGTATTCGTATTTTTGCTTGTCCACGAAGACCTGTTCGAGGGTTTCTTCGGAGCGGATGCGTTTGGTGGTGATGGTGCCGTCGAGAATATTTTTTAGCTTGGTCTGCAGGACGGCGCCGCCTTTTCCGAGTTTGACGTGCTGGTAATCCAGAACCAGGGACGGATTGCCATCAACTTTAACGACCATGCCTTTTTTCATTTCGGTAGCTTTGATGCCCATTTTGTTATCCTGTTTGTTTTTAAATGTTTACAACTTATTGAATTAACCGTCCTGCGGGGTTATAATAGCCTATCAGCAGGATGGGGCAGTATAGTGAAAAGCTCCTCGGATGTCAATATTTTAAGGAGACAATCATGACGACGCGAGAGGCGGTGGTAGCGGGTCGGTTTTATGAAGCTTCGCAGAGCAGTTGTCGGGAGCAGATTGAGCAGATGCTGCCGGGCGGTCGGGTGGAGCTGGAGCTGCCGGAGCGGATTGTGGCCGGGATTGTTCCACATGCCGGGTGGGTGTTTAGTGGGGCGTTAGCAGGGCTGTTTTTCGCAGCGGTCAAACAGCAGATGGAAGAGGTGGACAGTTTTGTAATATTTGGGGCGGTCCATTCGCGGACATCAGCTAAGGCGATGCTGTTTGATGCCGGTCAGTGGGAGACACCGCTGGGGGCGGCGGAAATTGATGAGCAGTTGGGCGGGGAGATTCTGCAAAGCGGCGGTGGACTAATCCAGGCGGATCGCGGCAGCCATAATTTTGAGCATTCGATTGAAGTGCAGGTGCCGATTATTCAGTATCTTTTTCCGCAAGCCAAAATTGTACCAATGATGGTGGTGCCTTTTGATGGGGCACATAAAGTGGGTGCGGTTGTGGGGCAGGTGGTTGCTCAGGCGGCGGAGCAGTCGGGCAAGAAGGTGATTTGTGTGGGATCGACGGACCTGACGCATTATGGGCCTGCTTATTATTTTACGCCGCAGGGCACGGGTGAAGCAGCCAACCGGTGGGCTAAGGAGACTAACGATCAGTTTTTTATTGATCTGGCGGTGTCGATGCAGGCGGATCGGTTGGTGGAGGCGGCGGGCACTTACAGCAGCGCCTGCGGCGGCGGTGCAGCGGCGGCAACGGTGGCAGCGGCGAAAGAACTGGGGGCGGCGAAAGGTTATCTGCTGGCGCACGAGAGCAGTGCAGAGGTGATGGCGAGAGTTTACAAGCAGAGCAGTACGGACAGTGTGGGTTATGCGACGATCGCTTTTTAAGTATTAATCCGGCTTGGTAGCGGCAGGATTAGAAGCAGGTAGTGTTTTGGGAGCGGGGGTCGTGGATGGTGGGGCCACTGCTGAGGGCGCCTTTGAGGGCGGCGTTGCGGAAGGGGGCCATGAGATCGTAATAAGTTTGGTTGAGGTTGACGGTGTTGGTCATGAGGCCGGGGCGGTTCATGGGGAGTTGTTGGGTGATTTTTCCGTCGGGGCGGATGAAGCAGCTGGGGTAGGGGGCGTAGCGGGCGGAGGAGTTGGTCATGCTGATCCAGAAATAGTTGGTGGCGGCGCGGCATTGCATGGTTTGGCGCATGATGAAGTTGTGGATGGAGGGGCCGGTTTGGCGGGCGTTGTAGAAGGACTGGAAGATGCAGTCGGTTTTTTGGCGTTTGAGTTCGGCGTAAAGTTCCGGAAAGCGCAGGTCGAAGCAGATGAGCAGGGCGCATTTGACACCGTTGATGCGGAAGGTTACGAACCGGTTGCCGGGTGAGTAGTTGTTGTTCAGGTCGCCGGGGGTGCAGAATCTTTTGTCGTAGCGGTCGGCGATTTTGCCT
Organism: Sedimentisphaerales bacterium; assembly: GCA_016934515.1. Taxonomy (GTDB): domain Bacteria; phylum Planctomycetota; class Phycisphaerae; order Sedimentisphaerales; family SM23-30; genus JAFGSR01. Next base: position 3,021 of record JAFGSR010000118.1, on the reverse strand, counting down.
TGGGGGTTGATAAGGTAGAGGCTGTTGTGGGGCGGGTGGCTGGTGAGTTGGTGGGTGCTGCCGAGGATGATCCAGAGTTTGTATTGGCGGGCGAGGCCGAGGATTTTTTGGGTTTCGCGGTGGAGTAGTTGCCAGTCGATCTGGTCGGTGGATTGCAGGTCGAAGCCGGCGTAGCCAGTGAGGGCGCATTCGGAGAAGTGGACCAGTTCGGCTTTTTTTCGGCGGGCCTGTTTGAGGAAGTCGCAGATGTAGCGGCTGTTGCGGGTGATGGAGCCGCTGACGGGGAACTGGCAGGTGGCGACTTTGATTTTTTTGGAAGGCATTAGGGTTCCTCGATGAGCAAAGATGTTTTGTAAGCGTTCACGGTTTATATTGACCAATATGTTAATGACTAATGACGAAACCAGACCCGGCTTCGCGATGGCTACCTGCTGCGACGGGCGCTAGCACGGCGAGCGCCGCGGCAAGATGACGAATCAATGACGAATAACGAATGACGATGTATTACAGTACGTTCAATATGAAAAGTGTCACTTATTTGCTCTGAAAAAATGAGTGTTCGGTGGTCAAAAGGCCAATTATCACTATCTTTAACGCATCCCCGATCAGTATCGAGGACAAGCTTTGTTAGGATCTCTAAGTGTTGTCTTCGGTTTCGGAGGTGTCGGGGTTTTGGGTTGGGGGGTTGTTGTTTATGGGGAAGGAGATGATGAAGGTGGTTCCGGAGTTGAGTTGGCTGGTGGCGTAGATGGAGCCGCCGAGTTCACGGACAGCGCCGTGGACGACGGAGAGTCCCAGTCCGGCCGAGGACTGGTTGCCGCCGTAGAGAGTGCCTCGGGTGGTAAAAAAGGGATCGAAGATTCTGGTGAGGTCGCTGTGATGGATACCGCAGCCGGTGTCGCTGAATTTGAGGATGATTTCGTTTTTTTGTCTTTCGAGGGAGATTTTGACGGTTCCGCCGTCGCACATGGCGCATTCGGCGTTGTCGAGGAGGTTGCCGAGAATCTGGTGCATGCGTGTGCCGGGGACTTCGAAAATGGGGACGGCCTGGAGATGGATTTCGAGTTTAATATTTTTTTCAGCGAGCGGTTTTTCGACGAGGTGGGAGAAGGTGAGCACGACTTCGGTGATGTCGGCCAGGTCGAACTGGCGGGCGTCCTTCTCGGCGAAGGTGAGCAGTGATTCGGTGATGTCGCCGATGCGTTCGGCGGCGCTGGCGGTCATTTTCAGGGCACGTTGGGTGGCGTCGGGATTTTGTGAGGTCAGGGCGAAATCAACGAAAGTGGCGACGCCGCCAATGATATTGTTGAAGTGATGGGCGACGCCGGAGGCAAGGGTGCCCAGAGAGGCGACTTTTTCGGTCTGGAGCAGTTGCTGTTCGAGTTTTTTTCGATTGGAGATGTCGCGGATCCAGGCGGCCAGGCCGAGAATTTCGTTTTTATCGTCGAGCACAGGTGTGATAACGATCGCCAGGGTGAGTTTTTGATCATTGATGTCCTGGTAATCGATTTCGAAGTCGGCGACCTGCCGATTGATTACGGCGCGTTGGAGGGCACGATGGAGCAGGGTTCGGCGCGGTTCGGGGACAATTTGCTCGATGTGGTGGCTGAGCATTTCGCTGGACGGGCGGTGGAAGAGGTTTTCGGCCTGTTGGTTCCAGTTGATGATGATTCCCTGGCAATCGGTGCCGATGATGGCGAAACTGGAACAATTGAAAAGGTATCGATAATACTCGGACTGAATGTCAGCCATGTTATAACTCGGTTAATCCACTAATCAAAGTCAATTTGCCAGGTCAATTAGCCAGGCTCTTAATAAGATTATAGGGCCTCTACTATTAATTCGGCAAAACAGAATTATCTATTCAGTTTCATTTTTCAACATTTTGCCGGTTTTTACGGAGGGGCTGATGATGACGGCTAGTTGAAAGTGGTCGGCTCCCTCGTTGCGGGTCAGGAATAATTGTCCAAGTTTACCGACGGGAGTCGGTTGTGGCTTGGTGACGATGGCGATGTAATAATTCTGAGGAAGGGTGCCGGAGAGAGTAAGGTTTTCGAAAGTGATGATGGGAGTTTCGACGACACGGCGGAGTTTACCGAATTTGTCACGATCGAATTTGCTTTGTTGTTCGAAGCTGTGGAATTCCGGGGCGATGTTGATGTAAACGGGTTGTGTGAGGGGATTTTTGGGTGTTAGGAAGCAATTAACGGCCAAGGCGCAATCGCCGTTGTCGAGGGTGTAGCCTCTGGCGGAGCCCTTGGTGTCGGAAATGAACAGAGAGGTTGGTTGATCGAACCAGAAAACGGGGAATTTTGCGACGTCGATGGGGTTTCGGAACAGGGCGGTGGATTGGGCCTGAGAAGTGGCTCCGAGAGAAATCAGCTCTTGGCGGAACCGAGGCCAGGAATCCTGTTCAGCCAGGGCGACGTACAAACCGTTGGCCTGCCAGGTGCGCAGGATGTCAGCGGGAAAGCCGATCTGGTCCAGAAAATTTGCAGGCAGGGATGATTTGAATTCAAGGGCGTCATGGTTTTTCCAGAATTCAGTTGCGGTGATGTCGATGTGGCCGGGCAGTTCGAGAGGGTAAAATGAACAGGTTACGATGATAACATCGTCGGTGTTGAGTTCCGACGGAGTCCGGAAAGGAGTTTCTTCAAGGAATTCCGGGGCGGAGTCCTGGTTACAGCCGATGGACAGTGAGGCCAAAATCAGTAATAAAACTGTTTTTAATGAACGAACGAGCAACGTCTTAACTCCTGTCGGGCAATGAATTACCAGCTTTGGCTGGACGGGATTCGCCGTGATCGGCAGGAAATTTCGACGCTCCCGTTGGTCGCTGCAGCTTTCGGAAACAGCGAAATACAAATTCCTATACATTTGAATTAACTATGATAGTCTTGATTACGCGGCATGTCAATCATCTCTGCAATCGTCTCAGGGCCACCGCATCTAAATCCTCAGTACTTTTTGTAGATATTTTTCATCCCAGCCTGCCTTGTGCTGCTTTATTTTGATACCACA
>JAFGSR010000117.1 GCA_016934515.1 Sedimentisphaerales bacterium | reverse complement strand
TGTGGTATCAAAATAAAGCAGCACAAGGCAGGCTGGGATGAAAAATATCTACAAAAAGTACTGAGGATTTAGATGCGGTGGCCCTGTAGCTTATACCTACTGTCTTGACTAATATCGGATCACTATTTACAATTAAGAGGTTGTGGAAATGGCCGGATTGTTTTGGAGGCCGAAACCTTGGTTGTACATTAGTAAGTGATTACGAAGATAATCAGAGAATATACATAACGTATCAATTTGTTGATTAGCGGAAATTAATAGAGGGAAAAAATGAAAGAGACAAAACCGCTTTTGGGGCTGTGTCCTATTGGAAAGTTTGTATTTAGTAATGAGGATGCTGTTCGATATAAGAAGATTCTGCAGGAAAAGCTCAAGGAATGGGATGTTCGGTATGTAGATCTTGAGGGGGTTCTTGAGGATGGTTTAGTCAAGGACCAGAAGCATGTTGACCGGGCCGTGGAGCACTTCAGGAAAGCCGGGGTTGATGGTTTATTTGTGCCGCATTGTAATTTTGGTACGGAAGGTGCGGTAGGCATGATCGCCAAGAAGCTAGAGGTGCCGACTTTGATGTGGGGTCCGCGAGATGAAGCGCCTCTGCCGGACGGAACCCGGCTGCGGGATAGTCTGTGCGGAATGTTCGCGACCAGTAAAGTGCTTAACAAACTAAACGTTCCGTTTAGCTATATTGAAAACTGCCGAATTGAAGATGAATTGCTTCAAAAAGGTTTGGATACATTTTTACGTGCCGCCAATGTAGCCAATACCTTTCGCAAAGGGATTCGGATTGGCCATTTGGGTCAGCGAATCGACTTTTTCTGGTGTACGATTATCAATGAAAACGAATTATTACAGCGGTTCAATGTGGAAGTTTTGCCCCTTGATATGGTGGAATTTATCGAAGCGGCCAAGGCGCGCGGCGATAAAGGGCGCGTTGCTTATGAAAAAGAAGTCGAAGAACTGCGAAAAAACTTTAGAATAGAAGGTTTTGATAATAATCAGCCGTTGGTTAATGTTCTGGCGGTTCGGGATCAAATTTTGGTCCTTGTTCAGGAACATGATCTAGACGGGATTGCTTTTCAGAGTTTTATGTCGATTATCAATGCGGTCGGAGCATATACCACTTTTTCGGAATGTTCGGTTACAGATCAATATCCTATGGACGGTGAATCCGACATACACGGAATTATCAGTCAAATTTTGTTGAAACGGGCTAACTTTAATATAAGCCCCGCCTATTTATCCGAGTTTTCCGTGCGTCATCCGGACAATGATAATGCGGTATTACTTTGGCATGGGGGTGCACCGTTGTCGCTTTGTCATCCGGACGAAAAAATAGCAATAGGCCACCATTGGATATTGCCCAGCCCATTATCGGGCATGGTGCACTTTCGGATGAAGGATGGCCCAATCACTGTGGCCAGGTTCGACGGCGAGCGGGGCGAATACAAGTTAGCGGTGGGGCAAGGGCAAACAGTCAAAGGGCCTGAAACTTTGAATAATTATGTCTGGATGGAGGTAGATGACTGGCCCCGTTGGGAGCGAACCATTATGGAAGGGCCTTATATTCACCATGTGTCCATGATGTACGGTCATTACGGCGATGTGCTTATGGAAGCCTGTAAGTATATACCCGGTCTGGAAGCGGTAAATTTGAATCGCTAACGGTCGCAGTTGACTTTGAGTTTTGTTACTGTCCCTTTTCTTTATCCCGGCACGGATAGCAACGGCGGGCAAGATATCCTTTGCAATTCCGCAATTTGCCAAGACGATGTATATGTTTTTATTACATAAACATGTACAGATAAAAGACTTAACGAAATATGATGATAAATATTTCAGGGGCAGGAATTTAATATGATTTTTTTTTATATGTGTTATAATGTTAGAAATATTGGTATATAACATAATATTACATAATTGAATTTTGGTGGAACATTATGGCAAAAACCCTGGCATCGGCAAGACAAACTCAAATTCGAACCATGCTAAAAGCAGACAAGCAGGTTTCAATTCCGGAATTGGCCTCTCGGTTTTCTGTCAGCGAGATGACCATTCGCCGCGACCTGGACAAACTTGCCCGTGACGGCCAGGTTCGGCGTACCCACGGCGGTGCCATGCCGGCGGAGCGGATGGTATTCGAATTTGATTTTGCCAGCAGACGACAAGCCCATCGTCTGCAGAAACAGGCTATTGCACAAGAAGCGTTAAAGTTAATCCAGCCCGGCCAGAGGCTGATTTTGGATACGGGCACTACGACACTGGAGTTGGCTTATGCGTTAAAGGACTTTCAGGATATAACGGTTATCACTCCCAGTCTGGCGGTTGCATCCGTGCTGCAATTTTCGCCTCAGATTCAGACGGTGCTGCTGGGGGGTATCATCCAAAAAGGCCGCCCTGATTTAGCTGGTTTGGTTACCGAAAAAAATCTGGAGATGTTTTCGGCGGACATTGCCTTTCAGGGAGCTGATGGCATCGGTTTGGACGGCACCCTCTACACTGTAGATATGCGGATCGTGGAAGTTGATCGAAAGATTCGCCAACAGGCGCAACGGACATTCGTTTTGGCGGATAGTTCCAAGATCGGCAAAACGGCTCTGATGACCAATGGATTACTCCATGAGATCGAGGCGATGATAACCGATGACAAAATTTCCGCCCAACAGAAAAGGACATTGGAAAAAGAAGGCGCGAAAATCATTGTGGTCAAAACTCAGAAATAGTCATTTTCCTGCGAGTTAAAAAATAAATTCAGGCGGAGATCCCAATTTTTCAGAAGAAACAAAGGCGATATAACTCTAAAAGAGATTTATGATATGGGTGATTACAAAAAGAAAGTTTTAATAGTACTGCAGATGCCGGAGGTTGGGGTTTTGATACCCCTGGTGGTTTTGTCTATTGTGATCGGCATTATCAACTCGGCATTTTATAGTTTTGAGAACCTGATCAACGTTCTTCGATCCACATCCTTTATATTCATCACGGCAATCGGCATGACGATAGTATTAGTTTCGGCAGGATTGGATCTGTCCGTGGGCAGCGTAATGGCGTTGGGTAGTTATGTAACGGCATTGGCTCTAACTAACGATATTCCCATGCCTCTATGCATCGTAATCGGCATCGCTACAGGCATGTTGATAGGCATTATCAATGGTTTAGTAGTTGTCAGGTTAAACATACCCCCTTTTATAGCAACATTAGGGATGTTTTATATGGCCAAGGGGATGGTGTTGATAGCCTCCAAGGGGATACCCATATATCCATTGCCAGACAGTTTCAATGTCATTGGTCAGGGCAGTTTTTTCAATATACCTTACATTGTTATAATAGCATTGTTTTTGGGCGTATTAGCTGATTTCATTCTGAAAAAGACAACCTTTGGCAGAAATGTTTATGCCATTGGCGGCAATGCGGAAACAGCACGTTTGTCGGGGATCTCCGTAGATAAATTAAAATTATCATTTTACGTTATTGTGGGTGGATTAGCGGCCTTTACGGGTCTTTTGCTGGCGTCGCGCATGGGTTCGGCCCAGCCAAGTATTGGGCAGCAATTTGAATTGAAGGTGATTGCCGCGGTGATTATCGGTGGAACCAGTTTGTTCGGCGGCAAGGGGACGATTATGGGCACGTTTCTGGGGGCTTTGTTTATGACGGTGCTGACAAACGGTATGTCACTGATGAGAGTTTCGCCCTATTGGCAGCAGCTTATCATCGGCGCTATTATAATATTGGCGGTAGCGATGGATCAATACAAACGAAGAAAAAAATAATTACTCAAACTGACCGATGGTCAGTTTGAAAATGACGAATGACGAAGCCAGAATGACGATTTAATGACTAATAACGAATGACGAGAAGAGGGTATCAGCGTTCTTTGGAAAGACATCACCCCCAAGAGTACTTGGCAGTGTCACACGGTATGGGTTAAATATCATGCTTAAGCCCGAAGACGGGCATAAGCATGCCACCTAAAGAAAGTTTTAAATTAGCTTCGATATCGGTAAAATATAAAATAAGATGAGTGAAATATTGCTGGAAATGAAAAATATCACCAAGAGGTTTCCCGGAACGGTTGCCCTGCGGGACGTCAATATTGATTTGCGGGAAGGTGAGATTCTGGCAATTGTGGGGGAAAACGGGGCGGGCAAGTCCACGCTAATGAAAATACTCAGCGGGGCGTACCCTCATACTTCCTACGAAGGTGAAATTTTTATTCATGAAGTGCGCCAGAGATTTGACAGTCCCAAAGTCTCGGAAAGAGCCGGGATTGAGATGATCTATCAGGAAATCAATCCGCATCTTGATTTGACCATCGGCGAAAATATATTTTTGGGCCAACTACCCACGCGGGGCAGGTGGCTGGTTGACTGGGACGAAGTATTCGACCGTACCGAGGAAGCTCTAAAAAAGGTTGGTCTTGACGAGTCACCCCGTGAAATTGTGCGTAATCTCAGTGCCAGCAAACAGCAGTTGGTTGCCATTGCCAAAGCGTTGGCGCGGAATCCCCGGATCATAGTTCTGGATGAACCCACCGCGGCCTTGACCGAAAAAGAAACGGAAAATCTGCTGCAATTATTGTTGGAGTTAAAGAAAAAGGGAATTTCCTGCATATATATTTCGCATAGACTACAGGAAGTTTATAAAATTGCCGACCGGGTGACGGTACTGCGCGAGGGTGAGACGGTTTCCAACTATGTCGGTAAAGAAATTGTCAATGATGTTATTGTGGAAGATATGATTGGTCGTAAGCTCGAACAGATGTTTCCCAAGGGCAAGGTTGCAATCGGCGGTGAATTATTCCGGGTTGAGCATTTTACGGTACCGCATCCATATACTTACAACAAAAACATTGTCAATGATGTTAGTTTTTGCGTTAACAAGGGAGAAATTCTGGGTTTGGGCGGTCTGGTGGGTGCCGGCAGAAGCGAGTTGGTCAATGCTATTTTCGGCATCATCGAACATAACAAAGAAGCCAAGATTTTTGTCGAAGGTAATGAGGCAATCATCTCAAATCCAGTTGAAGCCATCAAGGCGGGTATCGGATTGTTGACTGAAGAACGTAAGAAAAACGGCTACATTGGCACCATGGACATTTCCCAAAACATATCGTTGGCAAGTCTGGAGAAAATATCCAAATATTCGTTGATTAATTTCGAGAAGGAACAGGACTTTGCCCGTTTTTATAGTGACAAGCTGGACATTCGTGCCGGTCGTTTGAGCGATAAGCTTTCATCTTTGAGCGGAGGTAATCAGCAGAAGGTGGTGTTGGCCAAATGGTTGATGACAAATCTGAAGGTTCTGATTCTGGATGAACCGACCCGGGGAATTGATATTGGTGCCAAAGTCAAAATATACGATCTTATGGGTGAATTGGTGCAGCAGGGGGCGGGAATAATCATGATATCCTCGGAGTTGCCGGAGCTGCTGGCAATGTGTGATCGGGTAATAGTTTTGGCCGACGGTCACATAACCGGAGAGTTTTTGCGCGATAAAGTTTCTTATGCCGACATAATGAAGGCGGCTACCTGCGCCTGAGGAAGACATTAGCGGACAGCATGGGCTAAAGCCCATCTTACAGATTTTTTGGAGTATTAAAATGAAAAAGGCAGTGGTATGGTTTTTAGTTACGATGATTTTGGGGGCGGTTTCAGGATGTAAAAAATCGTCGAGCAACAATGACGCAAGTGGTTTTGAGAAAACGGAACGGCCTACGATTTTCTGGGTAAATCCAATTGTGGGTCATCCGGTTTATGTCATGCAGGATGAGGGTTTTATGATGGCCGCTGAGGATTATGGTTTTGAGCCGGTTATTGTAGGCCCGGTGACTATGGATCCCGAAGCCTATATCATAGAGATCGAAAATGGCATTGTGCAAAAAGTGGATGGAATTGTTTGTGTTCCCGCGATCTGGAGCTCCATCGAGCCGGTTTTACGGCGGGCGAAGGATGCCGGCATCCCGGTGGTTTGCGCCGGTGCCTCAACTCCGGAGGATTGGCGTTTGTCTTTTATCGGGACAGACAACCAGGCTTACGGGATACAGGCGGCTAAGCTGATAGCCGAGAAAAAACAAGGCAAAGCGAAAATATGCATAATGATGAGCCAACTCGATGTCCAGAACCAGGTAGAGCAAAGGCAGGCTTTTGAAGAATATTTGAAAAATTACCCGGAAATGGAAGTCGTGGTGGTGGAATCCGACCAGGCGGCACTGTCGATGGCAATGCAAAAATTTGAGAATATTTTTCGAGCCTATCCACAAGTTGATACGGTTTTTATGCTTGAAGCAACAGGTGCAGTCGCGGCCGCCCGGGTGGCCCAGGAAATGGGTATCATTGACAAAATGACGATTCTGGCGGTTGATGACATCAAAGAAACGATTGACTGTATTAGGAAAGGAACTATCTGGGCGACTATGGCTCAGAATTTTTATCGCATGGGTTACGAATCCGCTGCCATGATTATGGAACACCGGCAGGGCAAAAAGGTTCCTGCTAATGTAGATTCGGGGATAACCATAGTAACAAAAGATAATGTCGATACTTATAAACAGGAAATGCTTGGAGCTATCAGGCGAAAAAATACCAAACCTACTGAAACGCAAGCAGAAAAGAGCGAATAGGACACCAGCCAAGACAGATTACGCCAAATTGTTGAGTGTAAACGGTGTAATCTGCGTCTGTTATTTTTTCATACTCATTGAGATTCGTTTTCTGGCGATGTCTATCTCCAGCACCCGCACTTTAACTTGCTGATGCACCTTGACAACGTCGGCAGGATCTTTTACGAAATGGTTGGCAAGCTGGCTGATATGAACCAATCCATCCTGATGCACCCCAACATCGACGAACACACCGAACGCCGTAATATTCGTTACAATCCCCGGCAATTCCATTCCAACTTCCAAATCGCCGATTGTATTGATTCCTTCGGCGAAACTGAACAGTTCGAACTGCTTCCGCGGGTCTCGACCGGGCTTACCGAGCTCAGCTTTAATGTCCAGCAGCGTCGGCATACCAACCGTATCGGTAACGTAGTTCTCCAATTTAATTTTTTCCCGCAACGCGGAATTGCTTATCAAATCCGCCACCGTGCAATCCAGGTCCTTAGCCATAGCATTTACTATGGAGTAGCTTTCGGGATGAACGGCACTGGCATCGAGTGGGTTTTTGGCATTGCGAATCCTGAGAAAGCCGGCACACTGTTCAAAGGTCTTCGCGCCCAACCCGGAAACTTTCTTCACCTGAGCTCTGGACTCGAAAGGACCGTTTTCATCCCGGTGTGCCACTATCCTTTCGGCCAACTTGGGCCCTACTCCGGAAACGTAGGTTAAAAGCTGTTTGCTAGCTGTATTGACCTCAACGCCGACCGCATTCACACAGCTACCGACGGTGTCATCAAGGCTGCATTTCAGCAGTGTCTGGTCAACATCGTGTTGATACTGGCCGACGCCAATGGCTTTCGGATCGATCTTTACCAGTTCCGCCAGCGGGTCCATTAGCCGTCTTCCAATTGACACCGCTCCCCGGACCGTAATGTCATGGTCGGGAAATTCTTCCCGGGCAACCTGCGAAGCCGAATAAATGCTGGCTCCACTTTCGTTTACCATTACGATGGGAATCTCTTCCGGCAGGTGAATCGCACGGATGAATGCCTCAGTTTCTCTGCTTGCGGTTCCGTTTCCGATTGCAATCGCTTCGATATGGTATTTCCGGCACCAGGTGGCAACCTTGGCACCTTGACGTTGGGCCGCATCGGAACCCAGTGGATGTATCACATCGTTGTAAAGCAGCTTGCCCTGCTTGTCCAGGCACACCACCTTGCACCCCGTCCGAAAAGCCGGGTCGATAGCCAATATGCCTTTTTCACCTAACGGGGAGCTTAACAGCAGTTGTCTGATATTTTCCGCAAAGACCTTTATAGCTTCTTCATCCGCCCGCTTTTTGCTTTCCAGTCGGATTTCGGTCTCCATGGAAATCATTATCAGCCTTTTAAAGCTATCTCTAACCGCCAGCCGAACCTGTTCACCGGCGGCATTTTCACTTTTGACAAACAACGAATCAAGGATTGATAGCGCCTGATCCTCCTCCACAGCTACCCGTAATAGCAGAAATTTTTCCTTGGCCCCCCGACGCATCGCCAGCACTCGGTGTGAAGGCGCCGAAGCGACCGGCTCGGACCATTCGTAGTAGTCCTTATACTTTACCGCCTCTTCTTCCTTGCCAGATACCACCTTAGAAACATATTGGCTGTGTTTCTGATAGAGCGATCTTATCTGGGCTCTTGCCTGGGGGTCTTCACTTACCCATTCGGCGATTATATCGCGTGCCCCAGCCAGTGCGGTTTCGACGGAGTCCACCTCTTTCTCGGCGTTGACGAACTTGGCCGCTTCCTTTATCACGCCGATGTCATCCTGCTCAAATAACATTTTCGCCAACGGCTCCAGTCCCTTTTCCTTGGCCATGGTTGCCCGGGTTCGCCTTTTCGGCCGAAAGGGCAGGTAAATATCCTCCAGCACCGCCATGGTCTCTGCCGCCAACACTTTGTCTTTAAGCTCAGCGGTTAGATTACCCTGTTTTTCAAGTGACTCCAGTATTGCATCCCGCCTTTTGTCCAGTTCTCCGAGCTGTTCGAGCCGGTCGCGAATAGTGGTTATCGCCACCTCATCCAGGCTGCCGGTCGCTTCCTTGCGGTATCTGGCAATAAAAGGAACGGTGGCGTTTTCAGCCAATAGCCCCGCAACGGCCCCAACCTGTTGGGCGGTTATGTTCAATTCACCAGCTATTTTGAGTATGTGTTTTTCTTCCATGCTGTATTAAACTCTCAATCTTATCTGATACTTCTTCAACTCCGTTGACAACTCTTTGGCTCGGCCTGCTGTATATTTGTCCAGTTCGGCCCAGAATTTTCTGCTATGGTTTTTGAACTTGGTATGAACCAACTCGTGCAGAAGAACATAGTCACGCAGTTTTTCCGGCAAAAAAGCGACATTTACGTTCAAACTGATATTGTTCTTCCCTGAACAACTGCCCCAGATTGTCTTTTGGCAGCGGAAGCCTGCTCTATTGTAAGAGAAGTTGTGCTTTTCAGATAGGTAGTCAAGACGATTAAATAAATCCACCTGAGCTTTTTCAAGATCAATATCCAAATCAGGCGCATCTCGGAATTGGGTACGTTGATCTATTTTTTGCAGTTGCTTTTGAATCCAGGAGCCCTTTGATTCAAGAAATTGCTTAGCTTCTCTTAAGCTGCCACTTACCGGAATAGTTACAGTGATAGTTTTGTCCGCACGTACAGTTATCCGCTGATACTTCGCTTTTGAAGACCTGACAAAAGTAACGGAGCCTGAATTATCGATTTGAGCCAATTATTCCTCCTGATTCTTTTTTTGTTTACTCTTTTGCATAGCGAGGTATAAGTTCTCAACTTTTGTCCTTGCCCAGGGTGTCTTGCGCAAAAACCTGAGGCTGGACTTCACGGAGGGATCGTTGCTGAAACACCGAATATCGATACGCTTACACAACCTGTCCCAGCCATAATGATCCACCAGGCTGTTCACAATCTTCTCCAGCGTCACGCCGTGCATGGGATTATTAACTTGCTTTTCACTCATGAGCCATCTTTCTCTACTGCCTCATCTTCCGGGAAGCTCTAAAAAAATATTAAACACGATTTTCGCAGATTCTATGCTATCACGATGCCAATATCAACAAAGAATGTGTCTTGCAGTTAATGGTTGTGCTGCAGAAAATAAGCTAACAAGACAAAATTAACGCTGAGTCAGTTGCTACGAAAATTCACAAACTAACCCGGTTATTTCAGCCTTGATGGCCTCTTTCTCACACAGTATAATTATCTCCTCGTTGGGTGACAGCCCCCCGCGGAATTTGTGTGTTTTGCGCGGAAATGATATAGAAAAATTTACACACCGGAAAGGAATTGCCATGAAATGTCCTGTATGCAAGACGGTTTCTCTTCACTCGCTTGAATCAGAGAAGCTGCCCCAAAGGCTTATTTGTGACGAATGCGGCGGCCAGTGGATCAAGTCCTTTCAGTATTGGAAATGGCTCAAGGCTCACGGCGAAAACTTGCCCGAGAAACCCGCCGACGAAGGTGTGCAGCTTCCCGTATCAGATTCGACCAAAGCCAAACTCTGCCCGGAGTGCGGTCACTTCCTGACCATGAAAAAGGTCGGACACGGGATAGATTTTCACGTAGATCGATGCACAACATGTGGCGGTATCTGGTTCGATAAGAACGAGTGGGAAATTCTGAAAAGCCGCAATCTGCATGATGACATCCACTTCATATTCAGCTCAACATGGCAACGCGAAATATCCGCTGAAGAAAACCGACAGACATATAAGAAAAGAATTGAGGCTCTTCTGGGCCAACAGGATTTCACTAAGGTCAAGGACTTCAAGGAGTGGACAGCAATCCACCCCAAACGCAATACTATTATGGCTTTCCTGGCAGATATGGATGTGTAAAAAATAATGTGCCCGGCGGCGTTACTGCACAGTGCCGCAGGATAGGCCAACATGTGTAATTGGTAGGCTTTTTCGATTATTGGTCCTTTATCCGGCTTAACAAAAAGTACGGAATCAAACATTATTGGAAAAAGAGGTTTTTTGAATGATTTTAGAGAAATATTCGTTTGGGGTTGGGGACCGGTTTGGGCATCAGGGGAAGGCACAGTTGCAAGCTATGTTGCAGGCAAAATTGCTGCACGTGGATATTGTTCCGGTATGGAATAAATCCAATCGCGAGCATGCTATCGTGAAAACCCAGCCTCGCCAGGTTCGTCAAGAGGCGGATGAAGCGGTCAAAAGCCTTGATTGGGCCGGCTCTTATTATGTCGATGCCGACCATATTAACCTGAGCAACGTAGATGAGTTCGTCGAATCCTGTGATTTTTTTACGCTGGATGTAGCGGATTTTATTGGTCGTTCCGCCCAGGCAACAGACATTAGTCGTTTTGTTGAGAGCTGTATGAAATTTACAGGTAGCCTGGAAGTTCCAGGCATCGACCATAAGCTTTCCATAAACCAAGAGCAGATTGAAGCGATTGGGAATAAGTACCTTCTGGCGGTTCAGGAAGCGGGCCGAATCTATCGTCGCGTGGAATCGGCAAAAGGTGCCGGAAATTTCGTGACGGAAGTTTCTATGGATGAAACGGATGAACCACAAAACCCGGTTGAACTGTTTTTTATCCTGGCGATGATAGCGGCGGAGGGTATTCCGGCTCAAACGATTGCACCAAAATTCATCGGACGCTTCAACAAGGGAGTTGACTATGTAGGCGATGTACAGCAGTTTGCCGGGGAGTTCGAAGAGGATTTGGCGGTTATCAACTTAGCGATACAAAATTTCGACCTGCCGAAAAATCTCAAGCTAAGCGTTCATTCCGGCAGTGATAAGTTTTCGATTTATCCAAAAATTCATCAAGCGTTAAAAAAGTTTGACGCCGGTTTACATCTGAAAACAGCCGGCACCACCTGGCTGGAAGAACTGATCGGGTTAGCTCTGGCCGGTGGAGATGGCCTGGATATTGTCAAGCAAATTTACGCAAAGGCCTATTCCCGATTTGATGAGTTGTGTGGTCCGTATGCCACCGTGATTGATATTGATAAATCGATGTTGCCCACGCCGGAACTGGTCAGCCAATGGTCGAGTGAGCAATGTGCCGGTGCGCTGCGCCACAATCAAACCTGTGCTCTTTATAATTTACATCTCAGACAACTGTTTCATGTGGCTTATAAAGTAGCTGCGGAGTTGGGGGATACCTATCTGGGTGCTTTGCGCAAGTATGAAGCGGTGATCGCGGAAAATGTAACGAATAATATTCTCAAAAGGCATATCAAACCAATTTTCATTGGTTAATGAAACGGTCTCAACAGAAAATGTTTTTTAAAGGAGTAGGGGTATGAAGCGGATCATTTTATTTCAGAGTCAGATTTTTTTAGCAGTTACTTTTCTGGTGTTGGTTTTGGGTTTGTCGGCTTTTGCAGAATTGCCGACGGAGGACCCGCCGCATGGCCCGTTGCATCCGATGCTGAAGGAGGTTATCGAAGTGGGCCCTTATCAGCCGCAGTGGGAATCACTGGTGAAGCATCCTATGCCGGATTGGTTTGTGCAGGACAAGATCGGGCTCAGTGCGCACTGGGGGCCTTATGCCGTGCCGGGCTGGACGCCGCGCAAGGATTCGCCCTATGGGGTGGCTTATGCGGAATGGTACTGGGAATGGCTAAAGCAGAACGAAGCGGTAAAGGCCTACCACAAGCAACACTACGGCGAGGCGAAATACGATGACTTTTTTGACGGGACTAAAAATCTGGTTACGGGTGAGACGGACGGTTTTTTTGCCAAAGATTTCGATGCGGATGAATGGATACGTATTTTCAAAAAAGCCGGGGTAAAATACTTTTTCATTACCTCCAAGCACCATGACGGTTTCTGCATATGGGACAGTAAATACACTGACCGCAATGCCATGCAAATGGGTCCCAAGAGAGATTTGTATGGCGAGATGGTGGCTGCGGCCCGTCGGCACGGCCTGCGCATTGGGTTCTACTATTCTTTTTACGAATGGAACAATCCCATCTACAGGGACAAGCCGGATATCAGCGGATATAAAGGGATAAAAAAACTTAGCGATGAAGACGGCGACGGGAACAGCAACGAATATGTGGATGATTTTATGATTCCGCAGATCAAAGAGCTTATCGATAAGTACCATCCCGATACTATTAGTTTTGACGGCGACTGGGAACACGGCTATCCCTACTGGCGGGCGCGTCAGATAGTTGCATATTACTACAACCAGGCGGCGGCGCGGGGCCAGGAAGTGGTGATTAACGATCGATTCGGGTTTGCCAAGGAAGGGGTTTCCGGTACACGGGGGATTTACGGGGATTTTCGACATGTTGAATATCATGCCAACATCGACCGCGGCAAACCCTGGGCAATGTGGCGGGGATTCGGTAACAGTTACGGATACAATCGCAACGAGCATCCCGACAATATACTCAGCGCCAACGATGTTATTCGAATGATAGTGGACTGTGTCAGCGATAACGGCAATATCGAATTCAATATCGGACCGAAGGCCGACGGAACTCTGGCGGATTTTGAACTTGAGCGGCTGGCGGCAATGGGTGAATGGCTAAGTGTTAACGGCGAAGCGATCTACGGTACGGAAAAAAGTCCGGTGGGCATTATCCCGGCGGGCAGAGTGACGCATAAGCCGGCAGCTAAGACTTTGTATTTCCATGTTTACGAATGGCCCACTGATGGACTTGTCGAACTGCCGGGTGTTTTGAGTGAAATCATTTCGGCAAAACTGTTGGCAAACGATGAAGAACTGATGGTGACCCGGCCGGAGAAAGATGTTGTGCGGATTAAAGTGCCTCAGAAGGGGCCGGATAAATATGTAAGTGTTATTGAGCTAAAATACCAAGGCGAATTGAAGGCTGAGAAGTACATTCTGAAGGTCAAGGCTGACGCAAAGGGGGTTTTTACACTCGGGGCCAAAGACGCATCCATCCAGGGCGCTACGCTTAAGTTTGAAGAAGAACATCAAGCACTGGGCTTCTGGTCGAACACCGGTGACTTTCCGCAATGGACGTTAAGGGTTAAATCGCCGGGGAAATATCTGGCAACGGTGGAGTACGCGTGCATTGCTGCTGATGCAGGCGGTGAATTTGAGCTGCAGGTCGATGGCAAAGCGGTCAGCAAAAGGCTGATCGTTCCGAATACCGGCGGCTGGGACAACTTCCAGGTTAAAGGCGTCGCCCAGATCGAACTAGACAGCGGTTTGCATACTTTTGAAGTGAAAGCTTTGAACAAAAAAGGCGGTTCATTGATGAACCTTCGCCAGATCAGACTGATTCCCTCCGATTTGGTTAATTGAATTGTTTGTCAGGCTATTTATGAAAATCCGCACAGTAAATCACTGCACGGATTTTCTTTTAGGGAACTTCGAAATATTCTTCTTCTACAATGGTTGCGCCAGGTGGGATTTGGAAGAGTCCGTCGGGAGGAGTTTGATTGTAATAGATTCGGTCGAGGCTTTTAAGAATGTCGGCCGGAGAGGGGGATTGGGTGCTATCGGTTTGGGGCGGGCTTTTAATGCAGGTCATGCGGATGGGCAGTTTCGTCTGGCGGTCAACTACGAATTCGTATTGGCGTTGACTGGATTGGGTTTGGATTTTGAGGACGAAGTTTTTGTCCTGCGGCTTGATTTCGATAGAGCCGTTTTGGAGGGCTTCGTTGACAACCTGTTCAAAAAATTTGTCGAATCGAAGCGTTAACTGTTTCAAGGTCTGATCGGGACGGCCCACCACGGCAACGTTGGTTTGGCGGTTGTATGAAAAGGTCATTTCCGGGGTGCTTACCTTTACGATTGGATTATCCGGTTCGAGCGAAGCTACCCAGAGTTTTTCCAACTCTGAGGTCGCTAGGTCAATTTGCATCCACCATTCGATTTTGCCGGCCTGTTGGAATTGGCCGATGACGTGCAGGGTGGCAACTTTACGCATGGCGGCAATGGTGTCGGCAACGGCATAAGCGGGCTGGGAGGACTGGCTGGTCAGCCAAAACAAGCCGCCAATCAGGCCGATCATAATGACGGCAGCAGCGGCGAGGCGTAAAAATCGGGCGGATTTGATCGCCGGCAGCAGGTCCGCACCGGCAGCAGCGGATGTTTTTTCAGCAAAAGCCTGACGTAGTTGTTGTTCCAACTGGTTGCGGTGCCGGGGGCAAGGCTGATCGTCGAAGTCCAGGTCGCTGAGGTATTGTTCGAAATCTTTTTCGCTTTCCAGCATTTAGATCACCTCCGGATCAAAATCTTTACCGGATGCTTGAATAATTTTTCGCATCTTTGCAAGTGCCCGTGCTAATCGGCTGCGGACAGTGGCGTCGCTGCAACTGAGAATTCGGGCGATTTGGGGTGAGGTCATTTTTTCAAAAAATCGCAAGGTTACCACCTCCTGGTAAAGCGGTTTCAAACTGAACAGGGCTTTTTGCAAAACCGCTTTTCTGTGAACCATTTCATCGGCCTGATCGGTGAGGTTGTCGGTGAGGGCTGATTTACTGGCGGCGGCGGATTGGGCAATTTCGGTTAGCATTTTTTTTCTTCGCGATTCCTTGCGCCAATGGCTGATTATGGTGTTGCCGGCTATACGGTAGAGCCATCGGGCAAAGGCTTGTTCGTCACCCCGAAAGCCACTGAGGTTTTCGAGGGCTTTAATAAAAATCGTGGCGGTAATGTCCTGGGCGGTGGCCCGGTCGAACAGCCGATGCACGCAATAGCGAAAAATACCGTCATAGTGACGACGATACAATTGCGCAAACGCATCCGGATCGTGCTGGGCGCATACGGTTAAATTGTCAGCGGAATTTTCGGATGGTTCGACCGGCACGAAGCTCTCCAGAAAATTTTCAATAATGGTAACTTGAACTCAGATGCAATTGTCACACTAAAGTAACTGCTACCCTAATATTAACGCTTCAGGGGGAAAAACGCGGCAAATAATTAAAAAAATCCTGCTGGATTAATTCCTTTGCCCGGTGAGATGCCGATGAAAACCGATTTTCTGCGTGAATTAAGCGGCCAAAGCCCTATAATTGCCTTTATGAATAATTATGGTTTGATTTTTGATGTCGATGGAGTGATAGCCGATACGGAGGCGGTCAACGCAGCGGCGTCTATCCAGGTGTTTGCCGAGTTTTTTGGAATCGAGGGTGTCAAGCGGGCGGATTTTGCGGCGGGGCTGGGGCGTGGGGCGGAGGCTTACGTCAAGGCGGCGGCAAAAATTCATGGTCTCGAGATGACCGATCAGCAGGTTGCCCAGGCAACTGCTGCCCGACAGGAAATTTTTCTGAAAATGCTCCGAAACAATCCTTTACCGCCGTTTGACGGAGTGATGGAGCTGATCGAGGCAGCTATGGCGAGTGAGGATTTTCATCTGGCAATTGCCACTTCCGGCACACGAGAAAAATCCCAGGCAGTGCTGGAATCGGCGGGCATTCCTTATAAACAGATGGTTTACATTTCCGGTTCCGAGGTGACCCACAAAAAGCCTCATCCGGAGCTTTTTCTAAAAGCCGTGGTGCAGCTTGGACTGCAGGCTCAGAAATGCCTGGTCATCGAAGACGCCCCCAACGGAGTAGAGGCGGCCCGGGCGGCAAGGTGCAAATGTGTAGCTGTTACTAACTCGGCTGCGGCGCATGAACTTGCCCAGGCGGATTTGGTAGTTGATTCGCTGGTTGAGATAAATCTGGAAACCATTCGAGAACTGCTGCGGTAAACTTCCGGGCTTAGCAGGCCCTTGGGGCGGCGCCAGTTCGGGCGGGAAAAGGCCAAATCAGTAAAATGAAAAGTGTTATCCTAAATAATAGCTTTGCCCCGGTTTGAGAGGTGGGATTTGTTGCCGTTTTTCGATTAATTCCTGCTGATCCAGGGCGAACAGGGGTGAAATTTCCAGCACGGCATCCACGGAACCATCTTTTTGGCGGGGAACCTTGACACGAGCTTTTTCCAACCAACGGGCTGCCCGGTCGATTTGGAGACGTTGGGAACTGGCGGGGCTGTCCGAGCCGGCGGCGTTTTTAATAGGGGCGAATTCCTCGTCGCGGTCAATTGCCAGGATAATTGATTTTTCGGCAAGAGGCAGGGCGTCAAAGACAAAAGTCTCGAGCTTGACGGCGTTGGGCTCGGTGGGGTCGACAAAATTGCCGGCGGCGTCCACGTAAGGGACTTTTTTGACGGCGCGGTGCCAAGGCAATGAAAAGCCGTCCCGATTCAACTGTTCAACAAATTGACGTTGGATAACGTGAATCGCGATGCTGCCCAGTTCGAAAACGTAACTGCCATCGGCGTTTTTTCGCGTGGCCATTTCGCTGGGCAGGTCGCTGTATTCGATAACCGTAACCTTGCCGTTAATTAAGGTAAAATTACCTACTCTTTCGAGAGGTTCACACTTGATGACAGCTTTGCTGGACATTTGTGCCTGGTCCAGGGCGTGCAGGCCGATGAACAACGGATCGATTATCTGGTTCAGTGGATTATCCACCTGAAAGTAACTGATCTGCTCCACGCCCCGTTGCTGCATGTCCGCAATCGCGCCGCTTTTGTACAAGGCCCGGAGTGAGCCGCCGTGCCCATCCGGCGAAAGTGCCAGTTGACCTTTACCGCTAAGCAAAATTTTACCCTGGGGATCGAAACTGGGCATCATTCCCTGTTCAAACATTATTACACTCTCGGGATTCAAACTGTAATAGTTATTTTGCTCGAAGGCCTGTATCGTAGCGGCGTGGTTGGCGCGGCTGGTCATGATGTACCAGGGTATTTTTGCGGCGTAACGTTTTTTTGCGGCAAGGATAATTTCGGCGAAGACTTCGAACAGGGATTTGGCTTTTATCGGGGTAGCAGGAAAACAGCCTTTGGGACCGTCGAAATTCAATCGGGTGCCCATCCCGCCGGCAACTACAAAAGCGGCAACCTTACCCTCGCTAATCAACTGCCGACCTTTCTGTTCGGCTTGTTGATACTTTTGCTCAAGCTCCGGTCTCGGCTTGATCGGGTACACCGGCGGCGGGAGAATTTCACCGGGCAGTTTAACCTGTGGATTGTTGCGGACGTACTTCGTTATCAGTTTATCTATCAGTGGCAGATCCAGTTCCTGCAGTTGTTCTACAAACTCCTGCTGGACGGGGTCGCTTAACTCTTCGAAGAAACTCGTTATATGCTGTTGACCGTGTTGGGTCAGTTTTTCAACTATGTTGCCGATATCTTTTCGCGTTTCCTGCGCCATCAATAAGTCCTTAATTTTTCATAATTCAGTATTCATTGTTGTTTTCAATCGATCCGGACGAATTAGTATTCACCTTGCTCCGTCAACTTCATATTATCCTTACAAAGTTCAATTTGTCCAGAGCCAGTTTGAATTGTCCGGTTCTCAGGTAAAGAGATTATTTTGAATTAAAATAACGCCGATAAACAATTAGTCATGGACTTTAACGATAAATCAGAATCAGTTTTGGATATTCCGTTTGGCGGCGGGCGGTTTAATCGACTAATTTTATCGGCCCTGCTAATCGCTACCACAATTATCGGACCTTTGTTCCAGGATGAGGTTTTTTCTCAGGAAATCCGGGCCGGTGCGATTAATGATCCGCTGGAACAGGAAAAATCTGTGGTTTGGGACATTTACGGTGAATTTGTTATCCGGGGCCTCAATATTCACCAGGCCAGTCTTCGGGCCATGCTAAAAACTGGTATTAAGAAAGTCACCGGTATAGATGATCCCAACCAGGCCTGGCACTCAATTATTCAGTCGGAAGATATTGTCGCGCTGAAATTCACCGGTATCGGCAGCCAACGACTGGGAACCAATTCCACCATTGCCCGGATTCTTTTGCAGGAACTCTACAAAGTGGGATTTGAGCCCAAAAATTTCATGATCGTCGGTATCGATCCGGAGTTCCTGCCCAAAGAAGCAGCCGGTACAATTCCCTGTCAATATGGCTGGCAAAAAGAACCTGTCGATTTCCTTGGCGACCGTGACTATCTGGCAAACTGGGTTGAGCAGGTTACCGCAATCATCAACATCCCCACATTTCTCGACGATTATATCATCGGACTCCGTGGAGCGTTGGCCAACCTGTCTCTGGATACCGTAAAAAGACCCGCTCGAATTTACGTCAATCAGTGCGATCCCTTTATCCCCGAAATCTATCGAACACCACAAATCCGCTCCAAGGTTCGCCTGCACATCGCCAACTGTCTGCGTATCCTTTACCACGGCGGCCCGGAGATCAAGCAGATTTACACCTTCGAACACAGCTCATTGATCTTTTCCAAAGACCCTGTTGCGCTGGACGTGGTCGGGCTGCACCTGATTCGTCGGGCGCGTCAAACACTGCTGATGCCGGCAAATGTTCCCGATCATATTGATGCGTCCTACCTGGACACCGCCGCTGCTCTGGGCCTGGGATACACTGATCTGAATCTGATCGATTACCGCTATCTCAAGCACGAAAAGTGGACTAAGAACAATTCTCAAAGCCCCGGGGAAATCGTTGACAGTAAAAAATAGCGGCGATTATGCCTACGGAAATTGATTTTGCCGGTCGAAAAGCGGGGGCTTCATTAACCACCTGAGTTTACCAGTAAAAGATTGATCCCCCGATTGTGTAACTAATTGATGCCTCTGCGGATCCCGGGACATCTCTAATCAGCACTTTTTGTAAAAACAGGACAGGGATATCACGACCAGTCCGGCTCCCAATACCAACAGCAGTATCTGGGCATTGGGACGCTGGGCCAGATTGCTAATCAAGCTGGGTAACTGTTCGTTTTGAGACGGATTTTTGCTGTTTTCTACCGCTTCCAAAGCCTGTTGGAGCTGGTCCCATTCACCCGGCAAATCCACCTTGATCTCGGTTGCGGTGTTGACTGGTACATAATTGAGATGATTAATAGCCGCCTGCTCAATAACCGAGGGTTTCTCGGCGTTGGCTTGCAGTTGCTCTTGCTGATCACGCAACTCCTGCAGTTGTTCAACCCGCTCCTGCTGAGTAGCCACCAGGTTCCGGTCGCGATAATACCTTGCCAACGGCTCAGCCAGCAGCGCAACCCCCATCGCTGCCATCCCAACTGTGCTCAGGACCACAAAGCAAAACAACCGCCCCACTTCAGCAACGCTTTTTTGCTGGGTTGTCGTTGCCTGATAATCCATCGCGGTCTCCACCGGTTTTCAAAATCACGACTGTTGCGGCTGGTCTGTCCAGTCGCGACAGTCCTTGTTTAACTTATCGGTTATTCATCGGCTGTGTGCTTGGAATTTGCCTGGATTTATTAAAGGAACCTCTAAAAGTTCAATTTTCAGAGGTTCCCTCAATTTTACGCGTTTTCAGGGCCTTAAAGCCCGGTCGGACTTATCAGCGTTTCCAGATTTCGGCACCATAAACCGCTTGCGGGCCGAGGTCTTCCTCGATCCTGAGCAGTTGATTGTATTTACAAATCCGGTCGGTTCGGCACAAGGACCCGGTCTTGATCTGCCCGGCTCCGCTGGCCACCGCAACATCGGCAATGGTGGAATCTTCTGTTTCGCCGCTACGATGGCTGATTACCGCGGTCCACCCGTTCCGTTGAGCCATCCGAATCGCCTCGAAGGTTTCCGTTACTGTACCAATCTGGTTGAGCTTGATCAGAATTGAATTGGCGCTGTTTTGCTCGATCCCTTTTGCCAGCCGCTTGGTGTTGGTAACGAATAGATCATCGCCCACCAGTTGTACTTTATCGCCAATTTTATCGGTAAGTTTCTTCCAACCGGCCCAGTCATCTTCTGCCAATCCGTCTTCGAGACTAACGATGGGATAATTTTTGCACCAGTCTGCCCAGTAATCGGCCATGTAACTGCTGTTAACTTTTTTCTTAGGATCCGATTTGAAAAAGTTGTATTTTTTCGTCTTGGTGTCGTACATTTCCGAACTGGCGGGGTCCAGGGCAATAAAGATTTCCTTGCCTGGTTTGTAGCCTGCTGCTTTGATCGCGGCGATAATTACTTCCAATGCCTCTTCATTACTCTTGAGGTTTGGAGCGAAGCCGCCTTCATCGCCCACGGAAGTGTTGTAGCCTTTCTTGGCCAGCACCTTCTTTAAAGCATGGAATGTTTCGGCTCCCATCCGCAACGCCTGGGAAAAACTCTTCGCTCCGATAGGCATTATCATGAATTCCTGAAAATCAACGTTGTTATCCGCGTGCTTGCCCCCGTTGAGAATGTTCATCATCGGTATCGGCAAGATGCTCGCGTTGGCACCACCCAGATAACGATACAACGGCAGGCAACAGTAGTCCGCCGCTGCTTTAGCTACCGCCAGCGAGACGCCTAAAATGGCGTTAGCACCGAGCTTGGCTTTGTTGGCGGTCCCGTCCAGCTTGATCATCAAATTGTCGATGCCTTCCTGGTCGCGAGCGTCTAGCCCGATTACCACCGGGGCAATCTTTTTATTGACGTTATTCACCGCTTTGGTGACACCTTTGCCCAGATAGCGTTTGGGATCGCCATCCCTAAGCTCCACTGCCTCGTGCACACCGGTGCTCGCTCCGGAGGGAACCGCTGCCCGCCCAAATGAACCGTCATCGAGCAGGACATCCACTTCCACCGTCGGATTTCCCCGACTATCGAGAATTTCCCTTGCGATTACATCTGTAATATCACTGTACATACTCAGCTACCTTTCTTTTTGTTGGCTGAAACAAAATCTTAGCCTCGGAAAAACCGCAAAAGTAACAACTACGCGAATTTTCCTCTTTGCCGGCGAGACTTTGTCAGAACTGATTAACCGATATATTTCTTTTGTAAACCGTTTACATTTAAACCGCTACCAAAACCCGACTATTGTCTCTGAGGTATCAAGAAAACATCTCTTGATTATGATACAACCAACCGCGATAATATTACAGACTAACAGGAATTGCAAAAAAAACCCGGAAAAACCCATGAAATTAACACTAACCTCATACGGAAAACCACAACTAATCGTTATACCGCTCGTTCTGCTTGGTTTGGCAGGTCTCCTCGGACAGGTTTGCCCCGGGGCATTTCCCTGGCCGCTTATGGTAGCGGTTGTGCTTATCCTGGCCGTGCTGGCGTTCTTTCGCGATCCGCACCGCAACATTCCCAGCGAAAAAAACATCTTGATCGCTCCGGCTGACGGCAAGGTTACCGACATTGCTTACCTGGACGAAAACGAATACCTCAAGCAGCCCGCCATCCGCATCGGCATCTTCCTGAGTGTTTTCGATGTTCACATCAACCGAACACCCTGCGGGGGCACCGTTCAATATATCAAACACCACCCTGGCAAATGCCTAAACGCCCTGCGAAGCCAAGCGGCTTCCGAACAAAACGAATCCAATTGCCTGGGCCTGACCTGCCCGGAGCATCCCGCCCGGAAGGTAATGGTCAAACAAATTACCGGTGCCATTGCCCGACGGATTGTCTGCCGCTGTCGGGTGGGTGATTACCTGGCGGCTGGAGAACGCTTCGGCATGATAAAATTCGGCTCTCGAACGGAGCTTTTTCTACCCAAAAATGAACAAGCCAAAATCCTGGTCAAAAAAGGCGATACCGTCCGCGCCGGTAAAACACTAATGGTCCGCTATCAGCTTGACGAAAACAGTAATACACCTTAAAATCGCCCACTTTCGTAAAATCAGACATTGTACCTGTGCCCAACACAATGTGGCTATCAAACAACAGTTTTCGTAATAGCTTGCCAATAAATGGTTTAGCTAATGTATCGTATATGATTTTATCCTGAGGTACGCTAACTCCGCTGGACATTGATATGGTGCGTAAAAAAAAGGAAAAAAAAGAACGTTCTTACAAAAAGCTAAACCGGGTAGCAGTTCTGCCGTCGTTGGTAACGCTGGTGAATCTGATTTTCGGCTTTGCGGCCATTCATTTTTCCTCAAAAGGACTTGACGACCCCCACGAGCTTTGGTGGAAAAATCCCGAATTAACCTTTTTTGCCGCAGCCGCCTGGATGATTTTTTTTGCGATGATTTGCGACGGTCTGGACGGCTTTTTAGCTCGGTTGACCCGCGGCACCAGCGGCTTTGGTGCTCAACTGGATTCCCTGGCTGACATGGTTAGCTTCGGTTTGGCACCGGCGTTTCTGATGTTGCGACTCGTAGAAAGCGGACTCAAAGACATGGTCAGCCCAATAAGCCCGGTTTTTGCACCAATTTTAGGCAAACTTATCTGGCTGGCCGCCACCGCTTATATCTGCTGTGCTGCAATGAGGTTAGCTCGTTTTAATGTCGAGCATTCACCCGATCAGACCGACCACAGCGGTTTTGCCGGACTGCCTACCCCTGCCGCTGCCGGGGTGATTGCCGCTCTGGTGCTGCTTTATAGCGATCTGGTCCCGGAAATACAGGAAGAAGTGCCAAAATTGGCTTATTTTGGCTCAAAATTTATCATCTATTCTCTACCGATCCTGACCGCCGTGGTCAGCCTCCTCATGGTCAGCCGAATCCCTTATCGGCACCTGATTAACCATTATGTCCGGGGGCAACGTTCATTATCACACCTGGTTAAAGTTTTCCTGGTAGTTCTGTGTCTGATTCTAAAGCTCCAACTGACGGCTTCCATTGCCTTTTTGACCTATGCGTTCAGCAGCCCCCTGCGAATGTTATGGCAAAAACACCTCCAATCACGGTTTCGCCGGGCTGAGGTTCCACAAGATATTTTAAAAGAAGATGATAATTCCACAGATATCTGAGCAGCAATCTGAAACCAATATTGATCTTAATGCTTATATAACAAGGGATTACAAAAATATAGCCGACAAGGGTTTTTTACATAAATATCTTGATCTTAAAGAAACAAAAACCCAACTTTGTCCCGGTTCAGTTGTCTAGTATAATGTCAGCCAAGGTGGATCAACTGAGTGAGTGAAGATGATGAACATTTGGTCAAGGCAGCTTTGGCTGGGCAGCGACAGGCCTTCGACAACCTTATCGGTCGTTATCAGAGACCTGCTGTTGCTGTGGCTCTGAGATTGCTTAATAATCTGGATGATGCGATGGAAGTGGCACAAGATGCTTTTTTCAAGGCTTACCAGGCGTTGGCCCAGTTGAACGAACCGAAAAGATTTGGGCCCTGGCTTATGAAAATCGTATCCAATCAGGCATTAAATTTTCGTCGCAGCCGCAGTCGCTTGCCCAGGATTTCTATCGATCAAGCGGCCTCGACCGACAACGGCAACGAAATAGTGAATTATGCGGCTCAGATTGCTGACAACGAACCCTCCGCTTATCAGCAACTTGCCGCCCGTGAATTAAATTTGGCTTTACGCCGGGCAATTGACGATTTACCTGATAACCTGAGAGTTCCGCTGGAACTGTTTACTTTGGAAAAAATGCCCCAGAAGGAAATCGCCGATTTATTGAACTGCAGCCTGCAAACCGTAAAGTGGTCGGTTTTTGAGGCCCGGCGGCGGCTGAAAGACCAATTGAAAAAAATGCTTTAACGAAAATTCGTTCCCGTCGGAGCCGGGAGAAAAATTATGATAAGCAAAGAAAATGAAATGTTGATCAGTTGTTTCGATGATTCGGACCTCAGCACAGATGAACGCACGCAACTGGATTACCTTTTGCATTCCGATCCCCAGGCCCGGGATTTGCTTGAGCAATACAAAAAGCTCAATCAGCACCTGGAAAATCTGCCCAATGCCCTGGATAATCTGGACCTGAGCAGTTTCACCAAAAACGTCAACCGGGCCATCGACTTGACCCTCCTGCGAAAATCCAGA
This sequence comes from Sedimentisphaerales bacterium, assembly GCA_016934515.1. GTDB lineage: Bacteria > Planctomycetota > Phycisphaerae > Sedimentisphaerales > SM23-30 > JAFGSR01. The sequence continues at coordinate 5,659 of JAFGSR010000117.1, read as the reverse complement.
TCGTTTTTACGGCATACCCTGGTGCCGCTCTCTGCCGCAGCGGCCTTGGTCATCGCCGCCCTGGCCTTGTTTTTTACTGAGGCACAAAATCCGACTTCTATTCCCGATAGCGATCAGAAAATAACCGTTGTCAGTATTAACGACACCCATTCTGCCGATACCAACCAGAGCAACTCCATCCGGGCAAATGTCGAACTCGTCCAAATGACCCAAACCTTTGACAGCAATATCGTCCGAAACGTCAGCATCTCCCTGATGCCTGATTCGGCGCTAGCTATGGCCGAACAGGGAATTTCTCAGCAAGACGGCCCCGGCGAAGTAATCGCTTTTACCGGCGCACCGGCTCTAAAACCGAAACCGACAGAATCTCAAAAAACAACCAACATGTTTGGATTTTTATTTAACGGGAGCACCTGATATGAATCACCCCTGCCGCAATCAACTTTGCTGCTTTTTCGTGGCCGCCTCAGTAATTGCCTTGGGGTGGCTTTTGTCGTCGGCTTGCCTGGCTCAGGAGACTAACCCTGTCCAGATTGAACAGCTTCTGAATAAGTCCGCAAAAATTGACTTTCGCAATATCACTCTCGAAGATGCCTTCGACCGACTCAGCCAATCTATCGGTGTCAAAATCAGCCTCGATACCAGTTCAATGGCCCAATTACCCTTTGGCAGCTTGACCCAGCTTTCCGCCGTCCAACTCCAGGGAATGTCCTGGCGCGACGCACTGAAGGAATTGCTCAAACCCCTGGCTTTGACTTTCCAGACCGGCTCCGATCGAATCTTTATCCTGGGAACCGAAGAACTGCTCCGCCAACCACAAAAACTCAACCTCGTCGAACTCGACGCCCTCGTCCGCTTGCAGAACAGCAATCTTTCCGAACGCGAGGAAAACCTCATCAAGCAAATTCGCGAGGTAACCCGTTCAAATTTCGCTCTCATCGAATTTGGCAAACCACGTGAGAAAACCGACGAAGGTTGCTCCGAAGACTCGCTTTCGAAAATCCCTCAACCCGCCCATCATGTCCTAAATCTCTACTGCAAACAACTCGGCGATAAAAAAAATGTCCCCGACGCCACCTGGTACCTCCGCGCCGAACTTGAACAAGGCCGGGCCAACAACATCGAAATCATCATCGCCCCGGCCAAAAGGCTCATCGATATGAAACTCGATCGCCAGATAACCATCCAGTTCAAACAACAACCCGTTCAGACCATCCTCCAGGACCTGGCCCGTCAAGCTGTGCTGAATATCAGCTTCGAACCCGGTTGCATCGCCACCCTCGACGAAAATACTCGCGATAAATGCACTCTCATAATGCGCGACGGCTCCATCAAAAACGCCCTCGAAGTTCTTTCCGGAACCACGGGACTGGCTTACCAGGCCGACCAGAACGGCCTCTACATCCTGGCCGGTGACCTGCTCCGACAAACCGCCGCCTCACAGTCCACCGTCGGCACCGTCACCTACAGCAATCCCCTCATCTGCACCATCACCGCCAAACTGCCCGGGACCGACATTGAAACCATGGTTCTTATCCGTCAGGACGATCTTACTGAGTATGGCCTGCTCGATAAATACCAACAGCTACACCGCGACAGCATCGACGACTTCATGCGCTACCTGAAAGCCTATCAGCCCCCAACTGTTTCCCCGGGCAATTGATCCTTAAATAACACATCCCTTTTCCGGCTAATCCTTGCCTATCCGCGATAACTGCTATACAATTTTACGGGCGAGGAGCTGTCTGCGTAATAGCCGGCTCAGGCGGATAACTGTGGCTCATTTGAAATCACGGATAACATGTCGGAAAACGAATCAGCTAACGAAACCCTCCAACGCAACTTCATGATTGCCCAGCAGATTCGCCATCGCGGTATCTCTCACGAAACCGTCATCCAGGCCATGGCCCAACTGCCCCGCCATCTGTTTATCCCGCCCCAAAACCGCGGCGATGCCTACCTCGATCAGCCCGTCTCCATCGGCCACAACCAGACCATCTCCCAACCCTACATTGTCGCCCTGATGACCGAAAAGCTGCTCATCGAATCCCACAACATCGTTCTCGAAATCGGCACCGGTTGCGGATACCAGACTGCTATCCTGGCTCAACTCGCTAAGAAAGTTTTCACTATCGAACGATTGGAACCTCTGGCCCAAATGGCTCGTCATACCCTCAGCAACCTTAACTTCAACAACATCGAATTTCACATCGGCGACGGCTCGCAGGGATGGCCCCGGCCGCTAACCGAAAACCCCCATCAACCCCCTCTATTCGACCGCATCCTCGTCGCCGCCGCTGCTGAATCGGTCCCCACCGCTCTAATCGACCAACTCAAGGAAAACGGAAAAATGGTCATCCCCATCGGCCCCGGCTCCGATCAACAACTGCTTCTGATCGAAAAGAAAAATCAACAAATCCGCAAATCCACCATCTGCTACTGCCGCTTCGTAAGACTCATTCAGGACTGATCCGTTTGAATTCCAAACATCCCCCTTTCACCTTGGTACTACCCCCTCCCTTTCCATCGCGTCCAATCCTCAGCCTGCTTACTTCACAATTTTCTTATTTGTCCGGCAAGCCTGCCAGATTTTCGTCGCTACCCACCAGCCAGAGCAGGTCCCCCTTATGAATGACGGTTTCCGGCTGCACCATGCTGATAATCGAACTCTTGAGTTTGCCGTCGTCATCGCGTTCGGCACTTTCATCACTACGCCGCAAGCCGATCAGGTTCAATTGATATTTTTTGCGTAACTGCAGTTGCATCAGCGTCTTGCCGTCAAAACTTTCCGGAGTGGTATAGCGCGCCAGACTGAATCCCGGGGCAAAATCCAGTTTCTCACCGATCTGCGGCGCTATCAGTTTGAAGCTCCATCGCAACGCCGATTCATCTTCCGGAAAAATCACCTCATCCGCTCCGATACGCCGCAGAATCTTGCCGTGCATCTCCTGCTCCGCCCGCGCACAAATGTACTGCACACCCATCGACTTGAGCACCACCGTCGTCATAACGCTCGCCTCAAAATCATGCCCGATACCTACAATCGCCGCGTTTACCTTATCGATGCCCTGTGCCCGCAGAGCATCTTCATCGGTACTGTCCAGCCGAACCGCCACCGCCACGTCCGGGGCAATCTGCTCGACGTGCTTGTGCTCCTTGTCAATCGCGATAACTTCGGCACCGCCTTCGGTCAATGATCTTGCCAACCGCAGGCCGAACCTGCCCAATCCTATCACTGCGAATCGCTGCATAATTTTCTTTCCGATTTAAAAATTTACTTAATCGTTCTCGATTCTTTACTTACCCAACTGCTCTGCCCGAACGATAAATCAAACAACAACGTTTGACCGCCAGCAGCAATATCCCTGCCGCCATAACAATCACCACTGCATCCGCCACCAGCAGCGGCATCATCCCCGGCACACCTTCACGCAAACCGGGTATGTACTTAAACACCATCAAGCGAACCAGCATCGTCAATGATGTTGCCAACATAAACAACGCCGGAAATAACGTATAACGGATCGGTCGTTTTTTATTCAGCAGCCAAACCGTCACAATTACCAACGCCAACGCCGCCAGTAACTGATTGGCTGATCCAAAAATGCTCCACAAAATCTTATAACCCTGCCCCCAGCCCAGCAGCAGCATAAACAACACCGCCAACCCGGAATTGACCCAGTAATATTTCAGCAGCCGTAATAAACCCCGCACAATCCCCGTCGTTTTTATCACCGACACCGGCGACGGATTGTCAAAATCCGGCTCTTCCGCAACATCCAGCCCACCTGTACCTGCCAATTCTATTGTCCCACCGCTTTGGTCCCCAAGTTCTTCCCGGCTGTCAGCAAAAACATCATAACGCCCAAAAAATGTCGCCCAGCCTTCCTCGATCATGTACCGCGTCAATCGAATCGCAGTGTCCAGCGTCGTTACCAGAAAACCCTCCAGTAACAGCATCGCCCCCAAAGCACCATATGCTATCGGAATTCCCAGCCCCACATTGGCAGTATGCCCCACCGCCATGGCAAAAGTCAAAATCGCGTTGCCCTTACCCTCCGCTGGATAACAATAACCTTTATAAGAACTCAGCGACAATCCCACCAACAAACAACATATCACGCAAACCGCCAGAAAACTCTCCAGCAGCATTCCGTAATAACCCACCCGCCGCGCCGCCAATTCATTACTCAATTGTTTACATGTCGTTCCCCCGGCACACAAACTGTGAAAACCGCTTACCGCTCCGCACGCAATCATAATAAACATAACGGGCCAGCCCGGTCCCAGTTTCGCCGTCCCCTCCGACCAGTTGTCGACCGGTATCGCTTCGACCCCACCAAAATTGCCGCCACCCCGTATCGCCGCCGCTATCACCGCCACAATCAAAAACACAATCCCCACATATAGAATGTGCACATTAATAAAATCGCGACTCTGCAAAAACAACCACACCGGCACCCCTGCTGATATCAATACATAAGCACTTATCATTATTTTCCAGGTCTCCGGTTGCACCGGCAGCGGATTATGCAATCCCACCCAGATCGAAATCCCACAAATAATCATCGCCAACAGCGAACACACCCACACCGAAACCTTCCGCTTGAGATACAAAAAACCGATCAGCGGCGAACAAAACGTAATGAAAATCACCGACGTCGATGCAATCCCGCCAATCACCGCCTCACCGTCCTGCACCCGAAAAAGGGTCTGATCGGGGCTTAACTGCAGCGTTTCAATCGACACCTTCGAGGTTAGCGCCGTCGCGGACAAATCCAGAAACGCCGCACATACCAACGCCAAAATCGCAATCATAATTATCAGCGTCATAACAAACGCCGCAGGACCCAGGTATCGCCGGGCAATTACCGTAAGATTTTTGCCGCCTTCACGCATAGCCACGTGCGTCGCTGCAAAGTCATGCACCGCACCCAAAAATATCCCACCCAGCAAAATCCACACCAACGCCGGCCCCCATCCATACAAAATCGCCAGCACCGGCCCCACAATCGGACCCGCCCCTGCTATCGAAGCGTAATGATGTGCAAAAACCACCGGCGTCCGCGTCGGTACGTAATCCCGACCGTCATTTTTCTCTACCGCCGGCGTCGTCCGGTCCAGTCGCTCGCCCAGCACCTTCCCGATCAACGGTGCGTAAAATCGACCGCCCAAAAACAACACCACCGCCGCCACCAAAATTATCAACATAACACCCATCGACACAACCTCCGAGATGCGCTTCCTCAACATTTTAATAATGTGATAATCAATTGTATCAAAATTTGGCGGTGCAACAATAATAAATTTCAACTTACAACGAATCGACTCGGCCCTTTTGCCACCCAATTTTACCCCTGCAGACTTGTTAGCCGAATAGAGTCTTGTTAGAATAACAGCATGGAACGCTCCGTTTTACTGATTAATCCTCCTGTTTATGATTTCGCCGCTTACGATTTCTTTAACAAACCTCTGGGGCTGCTTTACCTGGGTTCTTTTTTGCAATCCCACAGCTACCAGGTCGCCCTCATCGACGCCCTCGACCGAAACCACCGGCAACTTTCACAACTGCCCCAACTGCCCAGGTCACGACCCAACCACACCGGAAAATATTACACCGAAACCCTCGAAAAACCCGCCCCCCTCAAACACATCCCCC
>JAFGSR010000116.1 GCA_016934515.1 Sedimentisphaerales bacterium | reverse complement strand
GAAATCAAGTCGGCGGGCCTTTACAGAAAAATATCCCAGGCTTTGGCCGTGCTGCTGCCAGTCTCGACGGTCGGCGTGATGGGCGATGAGCGGAGCTACGAAAACGTCGTCGCTATTCGTGCAGTCGAGACCGTAGATTTTATGACGGCAGATTTTTCAAAAATCCCGTATGAAGTCCTCGGCAATATATCCAATCGCATAATAAACGAAGTCCGCGGCGTCAACCGCGTTGTGTACGACATCTCCAGCAAACCCCCCGCGACCATCGAGTGGGAATGATTTGCCACAGAGCACACAGAGGCCACAGAGAAAATAATTAAAGTAGGGTGGGTTTTAACCCACCAATTAAAGCTACATATATTTGTTTGACAACCCACCCAATTTTCTCTATACTTCTGTTATGAGCCCTACGATTTTTCGTGTTGGAAATTTTAGGTTTTATTTCTTTTCAAGAGAAGAGGAAAGAATTCATGTCCATGTTGTTTCGCCAGATGGAGAGGCAAAATTCTGGGTTGAGCCTATAGTGGCGCTTGTGGCTCATACCGGATTTTCAAAAAGGCAGCTTGGACAACTACATAAAATAATTGAGGAGCATAAAAGTGAAATCGTCAAAGCGTGGCAAAAACACTTTAAAGCCTGAAATAACGAATATTTCCGAGCACGGCTTCTGGATCTTTTTCAGAGGTAAGGAATATTTCCTGGCCTTCGAGCAGTTTCCGTGGTTCAAGAACGCGACCATCCAGCAGATAAATGACATTCAGTTGTTACACAAAGAGCATCTTTATTGGCCAAAACTTGACGTGGACCTTTCCTTTAATATCATCGAGCATCCGGAAAAATATAAGCTGATAGCCAAATAGAATCGTTGAAGGGCGGTTATCCCATCCTTTAACCAGACCAACGATTTCTCAAAATCCCGTATGAAGTCAGCGGCGTCAACCGCGTTGTTTATGACATCTCCAGTAAACCCCCAGCAACTATCGAGTGGGAGTGATTAGCCACAGAGGGCACAGAGATCACAGAGATGATAATTCGGGTAGGGTGGATTTTAATCCACCAATTGAAATACATGACTTTCTTAAAATAGTTTAATTAGCCTTTTCCAATTTGCTCACTCTGTTTGCTCGGCGGTTTTCCCCGTAAGTTTTTTCTCTAATTCCTTTTCTTCCTTGTTTAATACATCAAGCATGTGCTTTATACACATTAGTGCGGCTTTTCGGTAAAAGTCTAGGTAGTTGTCAGAAGTGACATGGCAGTTTTTGGCGACAGATAGGTTTTTGCATGCTTTAGCTATTTCTTTGTCTGTAAAATCAGGTTCTGCAAGATGAGCGAATCGATTGCGGATTATGTGCAGATTCTTAATATCTTTGAGAATGTCTTCATTGATAAGCCCTAATGCATATGAAAAATTGGCTTTTTGTGTTAGAGTGCTTAATGGGCCGGTTTGCATTGGATCAAATAATTTCTCAACCGTTTTGTCTGAGTGAGTAAAATAACGTTCTAATCTTCGACGTAGTATCTCATCAAGAAATGTATCTCTAACTAATATTTCTGAACGTATCTTGTCTGCCATTGCTTTATCTGATGCTGATATTATTTCAGACCATATTGATTTGTTTTTTTTCATGTAAGAACCTTTCTTTATATATCATACATGGTTTGTTTCCAGATGTTACCCGCATGATAAGAATAATCGACCGCGTGTGCAAAACGAAATTTTGCACACCCTACGCATGTTAAAGTGGGTAAGATTTTCTCAAGCAAATCAATCAAAAGCGATGGCGTTTCTATTTACGATTGATTATTGAGGTTGATTATTTGACATTTCTCAGTGCTCTCGGTGCCCTCTGTGGCTGGTAAGATAGGTAAAATATCCACGATTTTTCAATCGAAAGCGATGGTAGTTGAAAACAAAAATCGGAAAATCGAAAAAAATTTTTATTCCATACCATACAAGGACTTACGGCAAAAAGGGTGTCTACAATTTTGTAGATTTTCGCATCAAAAGCGCAGGTAGCTCCAATTATGGGGGCGCGCCTTTTCGGCTCCGGCCGAAATGGCGAGAATTAAGAATTAAGAATTGAGAATGGAGAATGAAAAATGGAGAGTAGTGGCTGCGAGACGACAATCCTTTTTCTAAATTATACATTCTAAATTATACATTCCGCGCAGCGGAGAGCGGAGCGGCAAAATTCAGTTTACCATAACCATCCCGATATGGCTTGTATGGCTTGCCATCCGGCCGGTGCTTTTATACCGGCGCCTGCGCTACGGGTACGCCTTCTGCCGGATACCGCTTACCCAGGGCAAGTACGCCATCGTCGATCCGGATGATTATTTTCGACTTTCCAAGCATAAATGGTTTATTGTCAAGGGCTGCTCGACATTCTACGCGGCCCGCTCGGTAAGGAGAGGGGGCAAAAGTTATCGTATCCGCATGCACCGTGAAGTAATCAGAGTACCCGATGATATGTTTGTCGATCACATTAACCAAAATGGTCTTGATAATCGTAAGGCCAATCTTCGTCCGGCGACCTGCGCCCAGAATATACGCAATAGAAAGAAATATTTTGACAAGAGCCGTTCACGCTATAAAGGGCTTGTCTGGGACAGGTATTCGAATAAGTGGCGTGCTCGGATATGCCTTAACCGTACCCAAATACAGCTTGGCTCATTTGATGACGAAATTGAGGCGGCCAAAGCTTACGACCGGGCCGCAAAGAAGTACCACGGCCAATTTGCGAGTCTTAATTTCCCAGAATGAGCTTGGAACTCATACCATAAATTAGCTTGACGTTTCGAAAAAAACTGTTACATTGACCAACAAAAGTAGGTGGTGCGTCTTATATAGGAGACAAACAATTGGCTAAACTGCAACGAGTAATTCTCAGGGGTTTCAAATCTATCAAGGAGATGGACCTTGAATTACGCTCACTGAACGTCTTGATCGGAGCGAATGGGGCTGGCAAGAGCAACCTTGTCTCGTTCTTCAAGATGCTCAACGAAATGATGGCGATGCGCCTCCAAGAGCACGTTGGCACGACGGGGCGTGCGCAATCCATTCTGCACTTCGGTCCCAAAGTTACGCCGCAGATGCAGGCCCAGTTGAAGTTCGAGGTGGGCAAGGCTGTGGACACGTATACCATGCGCCTTTTCCACGCTGCGGGGGATACGCTGGTCTTCGCCGAGGAGAATTTGAGCTTCCACCAAAAGGGTTATCCAAAACCGAAGTCGATTTCTCTGGGATCGGGGCATGAAGAAACGCGAATCGGGCAGGAGGCCGGGAAGGGGGAGCGAACGGTCAAGGTATTTCGGCACTTGCTTGATCATTGTCGCGTGTATCACTTCCACGATACGTCACCGACGGCACGAGTTCGCCAGTATGGCTATATCGGGGACAATCGGTGGCTGATGCCTGATGCGGGGAACCTCGCTGCGTTTTTACTGCGCCTCCGCGAAGGGAAGAACGGCGGATCAGTCTATCGGCGCATCGTCACCACTATACAGCTTTTTGCGCCATTTTTCGCCGACTTTGATCTTGAGCCAGCCGGCGCTAATAAAAAGGACATCATTCTGAACTGGAGGGACAAGGGATCGGACCAGGTGTTCGGTCCGCATCAGCTTTCAGATGGTACACTACGAGCCATATGTTTGGTGACATTGCTCATGCAGCCGGAAAATGAACTACCGGATCTCATCATCGTTGATGAGCCGGAACTGGGGCTACATCCATACGCTCTTAACATGGTTGCGGCGCTGTTTAAGAAAGCATCACACCACACTCAAGTCCTTATTAGCACTCAGTCGAGTTCCTTTCTGGATAACTTTGAGCCTGAGGATGTTGTCTTGGTAAGTCGTGAAGGCAAGGAATCGAAGTTCGCGCGGCCCGATGGGACGAAGCTGGAGGCGTGGCTCGACGAATACAGCCTTGGCGAAGTCTGGCAGAAAAACGTCATTGGAGGAGGACCGCACTAATGGCGCGCCTCTATCTGTTTGCCGAAGGACGGACTGAACAGACATTCGCTGATGCGATGCTCAAACCGCATCTGGCCAAGTTGGGAGTATACTTACATCCTCCGGTTCTCATTGCTCACGCTAAGAAGAAGGGAAGGGTGCATAGAGGTGGAGGACGCAACTATGTGCCGATGAAGAATGACATCCTACGGTTTCTCACACAAGAGAAAGGCGGGGATGTATTTTTTACCACCATGATCGACCTGTACGCTATCCATGCTAACTTTCCAGGGTTGGACGAAGCCGAAAAACTCCGCCACATGCCAGTCAAGCGGGTTGAGGTCCTTGAGCAAACATTCGCCAAGGACATCTCTGATCGCCGGTTTGTGCCTTATATTCAGTTGCACGAGTATGAGGCATACCTGTTTTCTGATCCCACTTACTTCCGGTCCTTTTACGACCATCACGAAAAGCAGATTGCTGCACTCAAGGCTATAGCTGACATGTACGCAACACCTGAGTTGATCGACGACGGGCCGCGCTCAGCCCCAAGCAAGCGAATAATTGGCGAACTTCCGGATTACCAGTGTGCGAAGCCCGTCATAGGCCCGCAAGTGGCGGAACTAATCGGATTGGATGTAATCCGGGACAAGTGCCCCCATTTTGCCGCCTGGCTGAAACGACTCGAAAAACTTGGCGAGGACACGCTGACTGCCTATTGAACGCCACACCCATTACTGAAGCCGACATAGCAAGAACCGCACTCCATTTAGTTGTCGGTTTGGATTTCGCGGCTCCGATCTGCTTTCCCTAAGAGACGTCTTACAGTGTGCCCGGGACAATAGAGGAAGATAGGCTCAGAAAAACAAAGGGGCGTGGTTATGATTCTTCCATTAGTTTTATGAAGTCGGCGAAGAGGTATTGGGAGTCATGTGGACCGGGTGAGGCTTCGGGGTGGTACTGGACGGAGAAGGCCGGCTTGTCTTTACAGCGGATGCCTTCGTTCGTGTTGTCGTTAAGGTTGGTGTGTGTAATTTCAACTTCTTTATTGTTGAGTGAGTCGATGTCCACACAGAAGCCGTGGTTCTGGCTGGTTATCTCGATTTGGCCGCTCTTGAGGTTTTTCACCGGGTGATTGGCGCCGTGATGGCCGAACTT
>JAFGSR010000115.1 GCA_016934515.1 Sedimentisphaerales bacterium | reverse complement strand
TTACCACTACAATCATCGGAAGGTTGGTATTTTTCTGTTTATGATTCATGGCTTTTGGTCGCCTGAAAAGTGCGAAAGTTCACAGTAACAGAATCGCGCAAAATTACCCCGAAAGCGCGAATGCTTTTTGCTCCCTATGGTACCAACCGAGCAGCCGAGATGGACGTTGATACTTATGCCAAGGGATTGGAGAAATGTGAGATCGACATAATCGCCTATCAGGATGAAGTTGGTTGTCAGCGAATGAATACCGAGGTTAGTGCGCGAGCCTTTGCCAAGCTGCGTAAGGCCCATGATAAGGTTCAGAGGCCCAAGCTTTGGGCGGATGTGGAGACCTTTGACTGGGAAGGTCCTGGAATCAACGTCAAGCAAAGTCCACTGGTGCCCACTACATGGACGCGATTAAAGAACCAACTTGCCGCGGTGAGTCCTTATGTAGATGAAATTGCAATCTATCAGTATCAGGGTTTGCTCAGTCAGCCATACACGACAGCCCCGGCTGGGCGGAGTGACGCGACCACGCTTTATATTGACTATGTCAAGTGGCTTAGCAAGTTGCATCCGGAGTGTGTTAAAGCCAGTGCCCGTCAAGCCATGGCACGTTTGCATCGTTGAGTCTTTATGGTGAAAAGGAATACAACAGGATAATATGAAGTTTTGATTTTGCATAAAGATAGGACCAGGAATTGGGTGCAGGTCAAACTACCAACCAATGGATGTACGTGATAAAAAATAGTTGTGTCATTTTTTGCAAGAGATATCAAGCAGTGAGTTAATAGAAGACAGGAGCAGCCTTTGGGCCAGGACATAAAAACAGAGTACAGTACTCTCGCTACAGTAGGGGGGCTATTTGCGATTATTCTTTGGAGTACGACGGTTGCTGTGGCTCGGAGTCTTTCTGAGCAGTTGGGTCCGGTGACGGCTGCAGCGGCGGTTTATAGCGTTAGTGGTATGGTTGCGGTGATCCAGCTCTTGGGCAACAGTCAGCGAACCCGGCGGATCCTCCGGTTGCCGGGCAGGTATCTTATGGGCTGCGGCTTACTATTTTTGGGATATATGCTGATGATCTATCTGGCCATTGGCTGGGCGCAGGATCGACAGCAGGTGCTGGAGGTGGGGCTGCTGAACTATCTCTGGCCGACTTTGACGCTGGTGCTTTCTGTGGTAATTCTCAAAAACAAAGCTAACTGGATTCTTCTGCCGGGTACGTTGCTGGCGCTGACCGGAGTATTTCTGGTGGTTACCCAGGGGAAGAATATTTCCTGGCAGTCACTGACGGGGAACTATGTCAACAATCCCGGATCCTATTGGCTGGCACTTGCTGCTGCGGTATCATGGGCCATGTACTCCAACCTTATCAACAAGTGGGCGGGCGGCCGGAAAGAAGGGGGCGTGACCCTGTTCCTGCCGGTTACGTCTATAGTACTGATTATTCTCTGCTGTTTTCTCGACGAGCCGCGTCAATGGAGCGGTCGGACGTGGGTAGAATCGTTGTTCCTGGGAATCGCAACTTATATCGGGTATATGTTGTGGGACAACAGTATGCGTCGGGGCAACGTCGTGTTAGTGGCTGCAAGTTCCTACCTAACCCCTCTGTTTTCCACGATTGCCAGCTGCCTCTATCTTGCAGTCGTACCCGGGGCAAGATTATGGATAGGCTGCAGCATCCTGATCTTCGGATCAATTATAAGTTGGAAATCAGTTACCCATAATTCGACGCGTGCGACGAGCCAGGCGTCGGCGAGTCTGTGTCGCTAAGTCGTTATATTCAAATTATTTACAGCAGATTTAATTTCTTTGTAAAAATGAAAAAAAATACGTATTTCTCACAAAGCTCTCATGTTTGTTATGATAATATGACGCTCGTTGAAGTTGATGTGGGCGTGTTGCCTAGGTGTAACTGTCTGATCATGAAAGCGGGCAGCTGGAAATTTAGATTCGATTTAAGGAGACTAAATCATGGAAAAGTTGAAAAAGAACTGGAAACGACTGGGATTATTTGGTGTTCTGGGAGTTGCGATTTTGGCTTTGAGTGTGGTGGCCGGGACCGAATTACTATCTCAAGATGATGAAGAAGTTTCTCTTGATGCAGTACCGGCGGCGGTGAAAGCGACCATCCTCGAAGAGGCCGACGGTGCCGAGGTTAAGGAAGTTGAGAAAGAAGTTGAGGATGGTAAGGTTGTCTATGAAGCTGATATCGTAGTTGACGGGCAGGAGGTCGAGGTCAAGGTAGCGGAAGACGGCACTTTGTTGAGTCGCGAGATAGACGATGAGGATGAAGAGGGGGACGTTGATGACGATGAAGACGAGGATGATGAGGATGATGAGGATGAGGTGGAGGTTAGTCTGGATGAAGTACCCGCGGTGGTGAAAGCGACCATTCTTAAGGAGGCTAATGGGGCCGAGATCAAGGAAATTGAGAAAGAGGTTGAGGATGGTAAAGTCGTCTATGAAGCTGAGTTCGAAGTTGACGGGCAGGAGGTCGAGGTTGAAGTAGCAGAAGACGGCACTTTGTTGAGCCGCGAGATAGACGATGAGGATGAAGTGGGGGACGTTGATGACGATGAAGACGAGGATAATGAAGACGAAGTGGAGGTTAGTCTGGATGAAGTTCCGGCGGCGGTAAAGGCGACCATTCTTAAGGAAGCGAATGGAGCCGAGGTTGAAGAAGTTGAGAAAGAGGTTGAGGATGGTAAAGTCGTCTATGAAGCTGAGTTCATGGTTGACGGGCAGGAAGTTGAGATTGAAGTAGCGGAAGACGGCACTTTGTTGAGCCGCGAGATAGACAATGAAGATGAAGAGGGGGACGATGCTGAGGACGGTGGCGCTGACGATGATAATTAAGCTCCTTGATATTGACTTGTCTGATATTCTGATTTAATTTACTATAAAGGTAGATTAAGGCATTAGTAGCCGTTCGGGATGGAAGTTCCGAACGGTTACGTTAAGTGTGAATGTCTGGTTAGGTAAGGAGATTAATCATGAAACTGAAGGTGGGTTGGTTTAGCGTAATTCTTATCGCTGTAGGGATGTTGATGTTGATGCTGTTGGTGATGGTATTTCCCTCTGAGGTTGCAGCTCAAGAGAAGAAAGTATCTGTCCAGCCTTCGGAGTTGCCGTTGGTTATAAAAAATGCTATTGAAGAAACCTTTCCGGAAGGGCAGGTTTTAAGCATTCAAAAGGAAGTGGAGGGAGAGGATCCGGGCCAATATGACGTAGATGTCCGTTCTGGTGGAAAAGTGTACGAAGTTGAAATTTCACCTGAGGGGGAAATTCTTGAGAGCAAGGAGAAGCTTGCCGAAAAACCTACAAGCAGCAAGCAAGAAAAGAAATGGACGAAATCATTCGATGTGGAGAACCGTACGTTCTCAACGGTGGGCAGGAATCGGTTTTTCATACTGGAGCCCGGATATCAACTGGTGCTGGCCAGTAGCAGAGAGAAGGTAGTGATTACCGTACTGGATGAAATAAAGAAGATCGGTGAGGTTGAAACGAGAGTTGTGGAAGAACGGGAGGAAGAGAACGGAGAGTTGAAGGAGGTATCGCGGAACTTTTTTGCTATATGTAAAAAGTACGGCGACATATTTTATTTTGGTGAGGAGGTGGACGAATATGAGGACGGTAAGATAGTGAAGCATTCCGGGGCGTGGCGCGCGGACGAGAAGAATTCGAGTGCGGGAATTTTGATGCCGGGTACAATACTTTTGGGGGCCAGACATTACCAGGAGATTGCTCCCAACGCTCAGGACCGGGCGGAGATAATGAGTGATGACGTGACGATGAAGACGCCGGCAGGTACGTTTACAAATTGCATAAAAATTGAAGAGACCTCCGGGCTGGATCCCAAGGATAAATGCTACAAAACATACGCACCAGGTGTGGGGCTTATCCAGGATGAAGATTTGTTGCTGACCGGTTACAAAAAGTGATAGTGACTTGTCCGGTATGTTATGTTAAAATAGTTGCCGCCGAGGAATGAATAAAAATCAATCGGCGGTGTTTTTTTGCGAGAAGATTGATGCGAGTTTTACTTATAGAAGACTATCGACCATTGCAGAAATCACTGGCTCAGGGGCTGGGGGAAGCGGATTTTGCGGTGGACGTTACGGGTGACGGAGAGGAAGGTCTGTGGTATGCGAGCAGTAATGAATACGATGTTGTTATTCTGGACCTTATGCTGCCGGGGATGGGGGGGCTGGAAATTCTCAAGAAACTCCGTACGCAGGGTCAGCAGTGTCACGTGCTTATTCTGACGGCGAAAGATACAGTTGAAGACCGAGTAAAAGGGTTGAACCTGGGTGCGGACGATTATTTGGTTAAGCCATTTGCATTTGAGGAGTTGTTGGCGCGGGTACGTGCGTTGGTGCGTCGTAGCTATCAGAAAAAGAATCCTCGAATTGATATCGAAGATTTGCGGATTGATTTGACTACTCAGCAGGTTTTTCGAAAGAACCGGGAAATTTTGCTTACGCCGAGGGAATATTCACTGTTGGAGTACCTGGCAATGCGAGTGGGTCAAATTGTATCGCGTACGGACCTTTGGGAGCACCTTTACGAATTTCACTCGTCGGCGTCGAGTAATGTGGTAGATGTATATATTGGTTACTTGCGTAAGAAAATCGATCAATCGGACGGGGATTCATTGATACGCACAGTTCGCGGTCGGGGATATATTTTGGGAGCAGGCTCATGATGCGTTCCCTGCGATCACGATTGCTTGTAGGCATGATCGGTGGCATGCTGGTGTTGCTGTTGGTCTTTGATATGATTATCTACACCGCTATTCGTCGGGGATTATATGACCAGTTTGATAAATCACTCATTGCCACCGCGCAGATGTTAGTTGCCACAATAGAATACGAGGATAGTGAGATTGAACTGGAATTCGATGCCCGCATAACGGAGTTTCAAAGAACCCACCGCTCGGCCTATTTTCAGTTTTGGGGCCAAGAGGGCGACGTATTACTGCGTTCGCCTTCGCTGGGTACTGACGATCTTACCGGCTGGGAGGGTACTCTCGATGGACCGACTTTTAAGGAAATTCGACTAAGTACGAATCGTTTGATCCGCGCTGTTGGTATCCAGTTTAATCCGAGAATAGAACCTGCAGGAGAGGGAAATAATAAGCAGGAAGAACATGAGGAAGATGCCCACATACAGGGTGCGGCAGAGCAACAAACCATCACGTTGGTGATGGCACGTGATATTTCTGAGTTGCGATCCCAATTATTGTTTTTGAGTTGGCTGCTGCTTATTGCGTCTTTGGTCGTCGTTATTCTGTCATGTCTGGTGGCATCGTTGGTGGTTGCCCGAGGACTATATCCCCTTAATTTGCTTGCCACGAACATCGCAGCTATAAAAGAAGACAAACTGACCGACAGAATAAATGTTGGGTCTTTGCCGAAAGAAATTGCTCCCATAAAGCAGCGTCTTAACGAGCTGCTGGGGCGGTTGGAAAGTTCATTCAGTCGTGAACGGCGTTTCACTGCCGATGTAGCTCATGAATTGCGAACTCCTCTGGCAGGTGTTCGCACAACGCTTGAGGTGACACTGACCCGTGATCGTGAGGGGGACGAGTATCGCGGTGCGTTGGGTGATTGTCTGGAAATCACCAAAAACATGCAAGCCATTGTGGATAATCTGCTGGCTTTGGCTCGATTGGACGCTCAGTTGATAACTTTTCGGCACGAACGAATTCAACTGGGTGCGTTGGTTGATTCATGTTGGCATTGCTTTGCCGAGAGGGCCGGTGAGCGGAATATTGTGTTTGAGAATCAACTATCCGCCGAGTTGAGCTGCGAATCAGATCCTGAAATTCTGGCTATGGTCTTTTCCAACGTTTTGGCCAATGCGGTTGAATATACCGATGAGAAAGGGCAAATTTGCGTAACTGCCCGGACGGCTGACAAAACTCTTGAAATCATGTTTACTAACACGGGCTGTTCGCTGACTGATGAGCAGGTTGGGCAGGTATTTGACCGTTTCTGGCGAGGTGACAGTTCCCGAACAGAAGTTGGTATCCACTGCGGTCTGGGCTTGTCGCTGGTACGAATGGTTATCGAAGCCCTGGGTGGCAGCGCTTTGGTAGAAATTCAGGACGACAGCATATTTGCGTTACGGTTGATCCTGCCAAATTCAGGGGAATAATCAGAACTCTAGCAACAAAAATTTTCTATCAGCAAAGGTCTGGGCTGGATGAGGAAAACCTGTATATATAGTGGTTGTAATGACTTGCCCGGTGAAGTAGAATAGCCAAAAATAGCTTGGCAACGCAACTAAGCGAGTAGATGCAATATTACAAGGGCAAACCCGGTTTTTTAAGGTGAATTAATATGCAAAAAAGCAATTGCTTAAGAATTTTAGTTTTGACGGTACTGGGCTTAATAATGCTAGTCGGAGTGCCGAGCTGGTCGGCGGTGGAGATAATAGCGGGTCCGTATCTGCAGTCCCCAACGGAGAGCTCGATGACGGTTATGTGGATGACGGATGTAAACAGTACCGGATTAGTGGAATATGGTTCCCGGGAAGATTTATCATATAAAGCGATTAGTAGCCATGACGGTTTAATTGATGCCAATGAACGCATTCATCAGGTAACCATTTACGGATTAAAGCCAGGGGGTACTTATAGTTATCGTGCGGTATCCCAGGAGATTATTATATTTGAGCCTTATAAGGTAACATACGGCGAAACGGCAAAGAGCGTAGTTTATGATTTTACTACTCTGGATCAAGGGAAAAAGAATATCACTTTTATTGTTCTTAATGATGTGCATGAAAACGTTGAAAACATGAAGGACCGACTTGCGCGTGCCGGGAGTCAGCCGTATGATCTGGTATTTTTAAACGGGGATATATTAAGCCACCTGGAAACCGAAGAACAAATAGTAAACAAACTGCTTAAGCCATGTTCTGAGATATTTGCGAGTCGGATTCCGTTTTGCTTTGTGCGAGGTAATCATGAAGCACGTGGTAAGTATGCCCGGCAGTTGAAGAATTATCTTGGTAGTGCCGATCAAAAGTATTATTATTCATTTGACCATGGGCCGATTCATTTTGTGGTGCTGGATTCCGGTGAGGATAAAGAAGATTCCCATTGGGCTTACAGTGGATTAAATGATTTTGACAGGTATCGGGATCAGGAACGTCAATGGCTGGTAAGTGAAATTGAAAGTGCGGCTTTTAAGAGTGCCAAATTTCGTGTGGTTTTAACGCATATACCTTTATTTGGTTCCGGTCAAGGCCATGGCACGCTTGATTGTAGAGAGAAATGGGCCCCGCTGTTGAATAAAGGAAAAGTGGATTTGCATATATCGGGGCATACGCACCGTTACGCCGTTTTGGAGTCGGTGCCAGGTGAGCATGATTATCCGATTATCATCGGCGGCGGCCCTCAAAAGGAAGGGGGTACATTTATCAGGGTAGAAGCTACAGAAAACGAGCTTGCGGTTACTATGACCAGAGACGATGGGGAAATTGTGGGCAGCTTCAAGGTTAAGGCCCGGAGGTAAGTACTTTGATTTTATAAGAATTTGTATATTTAACGGTGTAGTAGGTTACGGTTGGTTAGGTTCGTTCTCTATGTTTATGGGCTTTTGGGGTGGTTCAATTTTGTAATTTTTCTTTTTTGCCTGTTCGGTGACGGCCTGGATTATGGCGGAGCCGAGAGTGTTGGTATCTTTTTGTTGCTTTTTCATTTCGGCGGCGACATATTTTTTGCGTTGTTCGTTAAGCTGTTGAATTTTTTGTTGTATTTCCGTACGCGTTTTAGTATTTGATTCAACGTAGGCGGTTCGTTCTGCGATGGTCATGTCTCGCATGTTCTGAGGCAGTTCTTCAGCTTCAATATTTTCGAGATTGACTTTGCCATCCTTGCAAGCGTCAACTAAATCCCAGTCTTCATTTTTATAATAGGCAGATGATTTGGATACGGCTCTTTGCAGTCCAGCGGAGCGGGAGAGACGTGTGGCGTTTAGGTCCTGTTCAGCTTGTCTGTGACGGGAGGCACCGCCCATTGTTCCATAAGCGATGTAGGTGTCGTTAAGTTTTTCGTTCAGCTCGGCAATTTCATTGTCCTGTGGAGCATCGATGTGAATGGTTTTCTGGTTATGGTTAATATTCAAATATTTACCGTCAGCTAACAAGGCTCCATTATTCCATTTGCCTTCCAAGCCGTCTTTTTCCCTGCCGCAGTGGATGGTGTTAACAACAATTCCCTTAGAAATGGCGGCCTGGCAGGCCGGGCGATAATCGACCGGACCCTGAGTAAAAGGTTCATTTCCGGCGATGAAAATCACTTTGAGGTCATCGGATGAGTTACTCCATTTCAGTTGATTGGTTGCTTCTTTAATCACCCAGCCGCAATATTCATTACCGCCGTTGGTTTTTAAGACGAAAAGTTCCTGCGAAACCTTGTCGAGGTCGGTGGTGAAGGGTACTATCATCCTGATGTATCCCTGGTCCCTGGAGATGGAGCTTTTGCCGTATTCAAAAAGTGCAACCTGTAAATCGGGGACCTGGCCGAGTTTTTGGGCGAAGATGAATTCGTTGACGATGGCCCACAACTCAGACCTAGCCTGGTCGATAAGTCCGGACATACTGCCGCTGGTGTCCAGCAGGATGGCCATTTGTATGAGAGGTTTTTGTTCCGTGACTACGGCGAGCTCTTGAGCTTGAACCTGGCTGGTGAGGGTGACTGCCAGAATTAATAACCACAAGCAAACCATTTTTTTTGAATTTTTCATTTCAGTAGTTCCTTTCAGTTTCTTTGGTTTCAATTTTTAATTGCTATTAACCGCTTTGATTAATACGGTTTCGCCATCAATCAGCAGCAGGATATCTCCTCTCAAGGCGATGCTGCCTTGTCGATTATTTTTGGATAACTTTTGAGCCAGTTCGATGAATTCATCTGAACCAACTGTGATGATTTTTTGGGGCTGGATTTGCGCTTCCTGGGAAACCAATCTGCTGTCCACCCAGCGGTTACCTCGGCGGTAGTAAGCACGATCATTAATTTGTTGCACAGTTGTTACATTGACTCGATTCATCTGATCGTTATATAAGAAATTGCGAGCGTTGGGCGTTTTTTGGCTTTTCTGTTGCATCATATTGAAGCTTTGACTTACACCTCCAAGTCCTGATCGTCCGCGCATGGCACGACTTTCCAGATATTCGCCTGCTTCGCGGAGAACTTCTTGGCGGTCGGTGAGGGCGGTTCCTTCCTGGGCCAGGAAAGCGGTGTATTCCGTCAGGATGCCGAATTCGGTTGAGAGGTGAACGATTTCGTCCACGAGTTCCTTAACTTTTGGGTCTTCTTTTGTAACTGCTGAATCTGCACCCATTTGCCGGACGATATCGATTAGTTGGGCGATTTTTCTGCTGGCCCAGAGTCTGGGCACGAAGCCATTCTTCAGGTCAGCTTTATCAAATTCGAAGGTGAACTGGAAAGTTCGTTTGCTGCCCAGGTAGTTTCCACTCAGTTGGAAAGTAACGGGTTGGTCACCGATGTACTGGCCCAGCAGAATGAGTTGATCGGACTCAAAAAGATCGGGTAATTTGTCGGGCAGGAGGTCGCAGATTCTACCGATAGCGGCGGTGCCATTTGGGTTGACGATTTCCAGTTCCGTATCAGCGAGGATGGGGCCGGTAAGACTTTTGAAAACTTTGCTGATTTTGACTTCAACATCTTCATTGGGCAGGACGAATTCGGCTTTGGCGCGTGATTCATCGGCGATATTTTCCAGCAGGGGGGCATTAAGGTCCACGCCGACGCCGAAAGTGAAGACCCGGCGTTTATAAGGATTAGAATTTTTCACAATATTGCGGATGTCGATTTCAGAGGTATTGCCCACGGTGGGCAGGCCGTCGGTTAAGAATAAAACGATGGGCAGCATACCTTCGGCGGGTTTCTGGTTGAGTGCTTCAGAAAGTGCATCAAATATGTTTGTGCCGCCGGTTGCGGTGAGGCCTTGTATGTAGCGATTTGCTGCATTTTCCGTTTCTTCGGTTTTTATCACGGGACTTTTTGAAAACCACTCAACGGTGTTATTGTAGATGATGATGTTGAATGCCTCGCCGGGATTGAGTCCGGATATAATTTGCAGGACGGCTTCTTTTACCTGTTTGATTTTTTCGTTTCTCATGCTGCCGGAGCGATCGATTACCAGGGTGACTTCCCTTTTAATCGCGGGAGCATCTCCGGTTTTAAGTGCCTGGGCAGGTAAACCGGCGAGTAGAAGAAAATAGCCACCGCCGACTTTGGCATCAGGATAGGCAAACATCGAAGCGGTTACGTCATTGTCTTGAAGCAGGTAGGAAAGGCGGAAAGGGCCAGGCTGCTTGACAGCTTCGGTGGTAATTTTGACTGAGATGTTTTTGTCGTTAATTCGTTTTGTGTAAAGCTCATGGCTGGCGGAATACACCGTTGCGATGGGTCGTTTGGCTTTGATATTTGCGGTAACGTTCCAGGCGACGGCGTATTCGAGAGCTTCGGTTCTGGGCAAAGTATAATCGATTCGGTTTCCATCAACCTCGAGAAGATGTTCGTAAGTTATACGCAACTTTTGCCTGCTGCCGGCTTCTACAGGAAAGACACTGGAGCGAATCAGATTGTAGCCGATAAACTCCACCAGGGCGGGATCTTTGATTTTTGCTACCAGTCGTTCGTAAATTCTCTTTGCTTCGTCTTTGGGCAGCACTTTGGCGGTTATCATGCTGCCGGGGCCATCATATGCAAAACCTCTGACCACGGCGCCGTCGGGCACGGGAACAATTAATTCAGCTTCCTGTCGCTGATTCGATGTGTTGTGTAATTGAATCTCTATGGTGGTGGCGGCGGTGCTTTCCAGAATATCTATCAGGACATCGATTCCGGTAATCTCGATAGCACCGCGGTGGTCCGGCGTAAATGCCTGTGCCCGGCTCTGGGGTACAATAACATTTGGCGCTAACGGCCGAATGCTGATATGATTTAATTGTGCTAACAGCGGCCCGGCGAAGAAAGCCAAGGTTACCGCTACACTGCTTAGAAGAATTTTCGTTTTCATTTTACATACCTTCAAATTTGATATTAATGACATTTTAAGAAACAGCAGAATCCGTTATCTATCAACTCCGTGTCAAATAACCGCGTGGGTAACTTGTTACCCACGCTACAAAGCTAAGCTTCGTTCAAAACTATATATAATATAATCTATAAATGCGGTCTGGTTCTGTAAATTGTATGTAAAATATGCGCAGGAGGAAATCCACCGGAGAATTATAAAGGAAGCGGATTGGTGAAGATCAAAAATACTTTAATTTTTCGCAGGTGCAGCTCTACGGGTGTGATCTGATTGATTGTAGAGCGTCCGATATTTTCCGGGACTCATATTTTTTATTTTGCGGAAAGCACGGAAGAGATTATTTGCGCTGGAAAACCCTGAATGTTCAGCAATTTTATTGATAGTCATTTTGGTGTTTGTTAATAACTCGGTGATGCGGTTCATTCGGACGCGCATGATTTCGTTATGAATAGAACGTTGCAGTTTGCTTTGAAATGCTTTACGGAGACCTCTAGAGGTTAATGTAGTTTGTGAAGCAACTTCTTCAGCAGAGAGCAGACGATTATCAAAATGTGTCCAGATGTAGCGCAGGGCTTTGGCGACTTCAACATTATCCATGGCAAGAATATCGGTGCTAAGTCTTGTAAAGATACCACGCGGTGGTACACGAATAAGATTTTCGGGGGGTTTTTGACCGTTCATTAAGCGATCCAGTAAAGCCGATCCTTCATAGGCAAGAGTGTCTAAGTCGAGTTGCACACTGGATAAGGGGATCGGGACCGATTCACAAACGATTTGGTCATTATCAACGCCCAGAACGGCGACTTGTTCGGGCACCAGCAATTCGGCTTCCAGACAGGCGTCAATTACTTCAACACCAACGCTGTCATTGTAGGCAAAAACTGCAAAGGGTTTAGGGATTTTTTTAAAAGTTTGTATCAGGTTCCTTCGGCTTTGGCCCCAGTCGATGGATTGTGATTGATCCCTGGTGACCAAGGCGGTGGGCAGAGTGATAAGCTCCGGGGAAAACTGTTTGAGAGATTCCTGAAAGCCATTCCGGCGTTCATTGTTGGGTGTGTCCTGGGCAAAAGGTGCCCAGGCAAAATGTTTGAAATGTCTTTCCAGGAAATATTCCGCTGCTAATTGTCCGACTCTGAAATTGTCAATGGCAACTCTTGGTACATCCAGATCGTCTCTGACCAGGGATAATTCCACCTTGGGGAAGGGCGCCTGAAGGATGAATTCGGCTAGATCATCCCGATAGCCGGTGAATGAAATGATCCCGTCACCGTACCATCCCAAAGGTATTTTTCCCGAATAAGCCATGAATGTATGCAAATGCCAATTATGCTCGCCGGCATATTGGGAGATGCCTTTGAAAAATCCATGATGAGTGGATGTCAGGGCCATTAGAACAGTCTTCTTTTTTCCCATTATGTGAACCATAATAGCACTAAAGTACCGAAAATGCAATAGAAAATGACCGATATTAGTGCTTTATGTGCATTGTTTTTTTAATTATAATGCGTCGAGATCGGATTAGTGCTTTTCGGATATCTTGTCAGGAGAGCCAGGATGAAACGTAAGATTTTCATGGCAATTATCCATGTTTGCTATGTTGGGGCAGGTGCGATGGGTTCGTTTTGGCAGTTTAGACTAAAATTACAGGTGGATTTTTAGGGAACTACAGTATGCAGATTGGTGGATTTGATTTAGGGATTATCGTTGCTTACTTTGTTTTTATCGTTGGATTGGGTTGCTGGTGCGGCTTACGTAAAAAAAAGACAGAACAGGCGGATGAATATTTCCTGGCGGGGAAGAGTTTGAAATGGCCGGTAATTGGTTTAGCATTGTTTGCGACGAACATTTCGACGATACACCTGGTCAGTCTTGCCGAAGAGGGGTATACAAACGGTTTGGCGTATGGCAATTTTGAATGGATGGCCCCGTTTACCTTGATTATTCTAGCTTTGTTTTTTGCCCCGTTTTATATCCGTTCCAGGGTAACAACTTTGCCGGATTTTCTGGAAAAACGTTACTCCCGTGCGAGCCGAGACTGGCTGTCGCTGCTTTCAATCATATCTGCGATATTTATCCACATCGGCTTTTCACTGTATGCAGGAGCGGTGGTACTGGAAGGCATGTTTGGACTGAATAAAATGGTAAGTATTGTTTTGATTGCCGGGCTTACCGGGCTCTATACCATTGTAGGGGGATTGTTGGCGGTGGTAGTAACAGAATCGGTGCAAACGCTTATCTTATTGGCAGGAGCCATTATTTTAACGGTGATCAGCTATGTAAAAGTCGGCGGGTGGGGGGGGCTGACCGAGGCAATTGATCCGCATTTGCTGACCGTCCTTCGTCCCCACGGTGATTCTTCGGGGATTCCATGGTACTCTATTATATTGGGGTATCCCATCATTGGTATCTGGTACTGGTGTACCGACCAGACGATTGTGCAGCGGGTATTGGGCGCCAAAGATGAAAACCATGCCCGTGTTGGTCCGTTGTTTGCCGGTTTTATCAAAGTATTACCGGTATTTATTTTCGTGCTTCCCGGCTTAATCGGATTGGCATTGATTAATAAAGGGATATTACCGCCGCTTCCGCTTAAAGAAGATGGAAGTGCCGATGCCGCTAAAACCTATTCGCATATGATTACGAATCTGCTTCCGGTCGGTATTCGGGGGATAGTCGCGGCGGCATTGATGGCGGCCTTGATGAGCACGGTTTCCGGTGCGCTGAATTCGGTGGCGACATTATTTAGTTATGATCTATACAAACGTTGGGCTCCACAGACTCCGGAAAAGAAGCTGGTTAGAATCGGTCGTATCGTTACGTTTTTTGCTATGCTGCTGGCGGTTCTCTGGTCGCCATTCTGTGGAAAGTTTCCAACGGTTTTCCAGGGTGTTAGTGCGGCGATCTGCTATTTAGCCCCGCCAATCACAGTTGTCTTTGTCGTGGGAGTGTTCTGGAAGAAAGCATCCTCGAAGGGGTCGATTACGACCCTGGTTACCGGTTCGGCGATGGGATTGCTGATATTTCTTTTTGATTTTACCGGAGGCTTGAAAAGCTTAAAGGCCGACTACCCGGTTTTTGAATTTCTGAATTTCATGATTATCAGCTTTATTCTCGCAATGGTATGCACCTTGATTATGGTTCTGGTGTCTTTAGTGTGCTCGGAACCACTGACGGAAGAAAAAAGCAAACTTGTCTGGAAATCCTTCAGGGAGCCGTTAGAAGAAAAGGGTTGGCCCGGTATTGGGAACTACAAGATGCTCAGTGCTGTATTGGCCTTGATGATGATTACGTTGTATGTAGTTTTTACATGGTTTGTTGGATAAATTATAAGGAGATACCGGAATGTTACGATTTAGCAAAGGTGTATTAAGTTGTATTATACTTTTCGTTGCAAGTTCCTGCCTGAGCGCAGCTAAAGATCCCACTCCGGCCGGTTCGGACGCTCTGGAAGATTGGCAGGGGTCGCGTTTTGGGATGTTTATTCACTGGGGTCCGGTGGCACTGAAGGGGACGGAAATCGGCTGGTCGCGTGGTGCTCAGGTTAGTGTTGAAGAATACGATCAGCTTTACAAACAATTTAATCCGGAGCAATTTAATGCAGAGGAATGGGTTCGAGTTGCCAAGGAAGCGGGTATGAAATACATAGTGCTTACCTCCAAGCATCATGACGGTTTTTGTCTTTGGCCTTCGCAATATACGGATTATCACATCGGCAACAGTCCATTTAAGCGTGATGTAATTAAGGAATTGTCCGAGGCCTGTAAGCGACAGGGCATCAAGTTTTCAACCTATTATTCGGTTTGTGACTGGCATCACCCGGATTATCCGTTGGACAGCCCCGGCGGCAAGGGTAAAAAGACCGAGCATAATATGCCGCGATATTATGAATATGTGAAAAATCAGACCCGGGAGATAATAGATAATTACGGTCCGCTGCAAGTGATGTGGTTTGACGGGGAATGGGAAATCCCCTGGACGTGTGAATACGGCAATGGTCTTTATGATTACTTGAAGCAGATCCAGCCGAGTCTAATTATTAACAACCGGGTGAGCAAGGGCCGACACGGTATGGCCGGCACTACCAAGCAAAGTGAGCTTAATGCCGGTGATTATGATACGCCCGAACAACGGATAGGCGGTTTTAAGCGTGATCGCCCCTGGGAAACCTGCATGACGATCTGTAAGCAGTGGGCCTGGAAGCCGAACGATAAGATGAAATCGCTGAAGGAATGTATCCAGACGCTAATAATGACGGTGGGCGGTGATGGGAACTTACTGTTTAATGTGGGTCCCATGCCGGACGGTCGGATTGAATTGCGTCAGGTTGAGCGTCTTAAAGAGATGGGCCAATGGTTAAAGAAATATGGTGACGGAATATATAATACGCGAGGTGGACCGTTCAAACCGGGCAAGTGGGGGAGCGCAACCTGCAAAGGAAATAAGATTTATCTTTATGTGATGAACTGGCAGCTTAATGGTCAGCTTCGCCTGCCGGGGATAGAGCGAAAAATCCTGAATTATAGAATTCTCAGCGGCGATACTTGTGCACTTTCACAAAATGCTGAAAGAATAACTCTGGAGGTTCCACAGGAGAATCGTGATCCGATAGCTACGGTGATAGAATTAACGGTAGGGGGGCGGGCCTTGGATATTACACCAGTCGATGTGCCTGATCCGACAACCATTCATCTTTATGCCCAGCCGGAAATTATTCAAAAATGGAAAGACCAGCGTTTTGGTATGTTTATCCACTGGGGACCGGTTTCGTTGAAAGGTACGGAAATCGGCTGGTCGCGTAAAGGTCCCCGACGAGGCCGAGCCCGGGGCGGTACCGGTAATATTCCGATGGAAGAATATGACAGTCTGTACAAACGATTCGATCCCGTGCAGTTTGATGCGGATGAGTGGGTTAAAATTGCCCAAGATGCAGGGATGCAGTATATGGTCTTTACATCCAAGCATCATGACGGTTTTTCGATGTTTGATTCCAAGCAAACTGACTACGACATCATGTCCGGTCCGTACGGCAAAGATATTTGTAATGATTTGGCCGATGCCTGTCACAAGGCAGGAATGGGACTGGGTTGGTATTACTCGCCCCGAGACTGGTATCATCCGGATTTTGCCACAGAGAACCATCAAGGGTACTTAGACTTCTATATGGGCCAGTTAAAGGAACTGTGCAGCAATTACGGCAAAGTGGACATTTTGTGGTTTGACGGGCTGGATAGTCCGCGTGAACTATGGAAAGATATTCCTGAAAAGTCTTTCTTTATGATTCGCGAACTTCAGCCGGGGATCGTCCTTAACAATCGTGGCGGATTGCCGGGAGATTTCGATACACCGGAGCAACATGTTGGTGCATTCAACGTCGAAAGACCGTGGGAGACCTGCATGACAATCTGTCGGCAGTGGGCGTGGAAGCCGAACGATAAGATGAAACCTCTGAAGGAATGTATCCAGACGCTGGTAAAGACGGTGGGCGGCGATGGGAACTTTCTGTTTAACGTGGGCCCCATGCCGGACGGTCGGATTGAGCCGCGTCAGGTTGAACGTTTGAAGGAAATGGGTGAGTGGTTGAGAAAGAACGGTGAGAGTATTTACGGTACCCGCGGTGGGCCATTCAGACCCGGCTCATGGGGTGCTTCGACTCGCAAAGGAAATACCATCTACCTACATATCATGCAACCGGAAGATATTAATTTAGTATTGCCATCCATTGACAAAAAAATTGTTGCTTACGAAGACCTGACCCTCGGCGCCGCAACAGTTAACCAAACTGAAAAAAATATAACCGTTAATTTGCCGCTGACTGAATTTCCCGAAATAGATATAATTATTAAACTTACTCTCGACGGTTCGGCAATGGAGATTAAACCTGTCGGGTCCCGTTCCAATTCGGTATCTTTTGAAAAAAAGGCAACAGCTTCAAATGTATATCAAAAAATGAAAAACTATGCGGCGGAGAAGGCTTTTGATGACGATCCGGGAACGCGATGGGCGACCGATGGGGGTGTTTTATCCGGCTGGCTGGAAGTGGACCTGGGAGAGAAGATTAATGTGAATCGTGCCATGATTGACGAACACAGTTGGGACCGAGTCAAGAAATTCGAATTGCAGTATAAAATCGATTCTGAATGGAAGACTGCCTATGCCGGGACAACAATCGGGGCAGAGAAAAGTATAGAATTCAAGCCAGTTTTGGCGCAGTATTACCGTTTGAATATTCTTGAAGCTGTCGATGGTCCCACGATCTGGGAGTTTCAATTATTTACTGATAAGTCACCGGTTAAATAAAAAAGATCAAGATGAACTCACGAGAACGAATTATAGCTGCTATCGAACATAGAGAACCCGACAAGGTGCCGGTTGATATGGGGGCCACGCCGAGTTCGGGGATTTCAGCGATTGCCTATACGAATCTAAAAAAGCATCTGGGTATGAACTTTGGCCATACCCGTATTTATGATGTGGTTCAACAATTGGCACAACCGGAAGAAAAAATCCTGGAACACTTTGGAATTGATGTAGTTGATATCGGCCGAATGTTTAATGAACGGGATGACCACTGGTATGATATTCAAATGGCTGACGGGCAGCAGGCGCAATACCCAACCTGGTTTAAGCCGAGGGCCAGGGAAAACGGCTCCTATGATGCCGAAGTCGATGGAATGGTTATTGCGCATATGCCCGCAGGAGGATTATTTTACGACCAGACGTACTTTCCCTATCTGAATGGGTATCCCAGTAACTATAAAGGTTTGCCGGATGCTATGAAAAAGGTTCTCTGGTCGGCCTTGGTGCACAGTCCCTGGGATCACGCCCAAGAGCCTGATTTCTGGGACCAATTGCGTCAGCGAACACTAAAGCTTCGAGAAAGCACAGATCGAGCTTTGATGGTTGTTTGCGGCTGCAATCTATTTGAGTGGGGTACGTTCCTGCGTCGAATGGACATTTTTTTGATGGATGTTTTTGTTGATCAGGACGATGTCAAGGCACTGCTGGAAGCCCTGATGGAGATTCATATTGTTACCCTGGAAAGAGTATGTGCTGCCGTGGGAGATATTGTGGATATTTTGCGTTTTGGTGATGACCTGGGAATGGATTCCGGCCCATTCATGTCGCCTGAGATTTATCGTGACATTTTTAAGCCCCACCATACGCGACTCAATGAATATGTCCACCAGAACAGTCAAATGAAAACATTCATTCACAGTTGCGGCTCGATTTATAAATTGCTTCCGGACATGATCGAGGCCGGCTATGATATTCTGAATCCGGTCCAGACCAATTGTGCCGGCATGGATCCGGTGACTTTGAAAAAGGAATTTGGGGAAGATATATCTTTTTGGGGCGGCGGCTGTGACACCAGAGATATTCTAAATAATGCAACTCCTCAGGAGGTCAAGGACCATGTCAAGGCACGGCTTGAAATATTCGCTCCGGGTGGCGGCTTTGTTTTCAATACCATCCATAATATTTTGCCAGATGTGCCGCCGGAAAATATTGTAGCCGTTTTTGAGGCCGTTCAGGAATTTAATGATTAAAAAAGGATTCCGGGTAATAGTCTTATGGAGTAATTGCCACGCGAATATGTTTTCCGGACATTGCTATTTGGAGTGCTTGTTCGATTTCGGATAAGGGAAACGATTGTCCAACTATTTCCGCATAGGGATATTTATTAGCGTTATCATTTAAAAAGGTTAAAGCCGCTCCCAGATGATGGGGATTATAGTTATGTATTCCTTTTATGGTGAGATATTTACGTGTAATCTTGTTGATATCCATTTCAAGGGTGGTGGGAGTAACCATGGTTAACAAATATCGCCCGCCGATACGAAGCACCTCCATCGCCTGTTTGATAGCCGCTTTAACGCCACAAACTTCAAAGACCACATCAACTCCATATCCACCGGCGGCTTCTTTGATTTTCTGGCAGGTCTGCTCTTCGGAGAGTTTAGATAGATCCAAACAGAGATCTGCGCCGAAACGGGAGGCCAGATTCAATCGTTGTTCGCTGATGTCGGTGACAATAATGGTTTTTGCCCCGGCTTGTTTGGCCAGGGCGATAAGATTCAGCCCCAAAAGTCCGGCCCCCTGAATAAGAACGTTATCGCCTTTTTCGAAACCAATAGTTTCCATCGCGTTAATCACAGTGGATAAGGCGCAATTTGCCGGAGTGGCAATTTCATCAGGCATGCCGGCGGGTATCTTAAAGATGGCGGTTCCGGGTAAAATATAAATGTATTCGGCATAGCCTCCGGAAAGAGGTTGTCCGTCATTAATACAGGTATGCCCGTACTTTTTCAGGCTGCTGCATTTTTGGGGCAAGGAGTGAGTGCAATAAAAACATTTGCCACACGAAGCCATGATCGACCATGAAATATGATCGCCGACTTTTAAAGGTTTTCCGAAGCCATCAGTTTTCAATGCGTTGCCCAGGGCGACGATTTCGCCGACAATTTCATGGCCGAGGATCAGTGGCGCCGCTTCGATGCGTCTGCCGCTGATCGTGTGCAGATCAGAACCGCAAATGGTGCTCATGGTGATCCGACACAGAGCGGCAGCCGGTTCTATAGCCGAAGGCATTTCGAATTCTTCCAACTGCAAGGGCTTGCCCTTCTCGTAAAATACTGCTGCACGTACCTTTTCTTTAATTTTGGCTTGGTTCGAACTCATGGTTATCCTTTCGTAAGTCAATACGTTATTTCAATCAGCATTACCTTCTAATCACTATTCCAGCCACTGCACAGACGATGCATAACGAAGCCACTACCGGAAAAACCAAAGCGGTATTATCGATGACGTTGCCCGTTACCGAATCGGTTATCTGGTAAGTTTCAATCAATTTTCCTATTACCGGACTGGCCACACCGGCGAACAGATAGGCGAAAAAGTCCATGATACCTACTCCCGTCCCGGCTCGCTGAGTGCCCAGAAGATCCGGGCACAACGCCCAGAACGCCGACTGGGAACCGTAAACGAAAAACCCGCACAGAAACAGAATCGTGATTCCTCCCCAGTGCTCTCTGGGCAGAAAGAACATAATCATCGAGGTGATTGCACCTAATGTCATAAACCAGGTAATCAGTTTCCATCGTACGGAGTTAAATATCTTGTCGGAAATCCACCCTCCGGTTACCGCACCTAAGGCCATTCCCACCGGCAGGGCGATACTTATCCATGCGGAGCCGGATTTTTTCCAATTCTCGCCCATAAAATGAACCGGAACCCAAAGCAGCAAGCCATATCGAGAGGCACTCTGGAAACCGATACCAAGACAGGCGGCTATGAAACGCCAGTTTTTTAAAGCGGCCATATATCGCTGTAGTGAAGTTTCGGTGGTAATTGCCGCGGCCGTCTGGTCGGAGGAAGGTTTTTCGTCCTCGGAATTGTGGGGCGATTCAAAACCCATGTCTTCAGGTCTGTTTCTAACCACCACGTAATATATTATCCCCCCGATAAGCATGAGCAGAACCGGCAGCCGAAATATCCATCGCCAGTTCAGGTCTAGTGTATTCAAAATAATCAAAGGTGTTACAAATGCCAATATAGAGGACATTCCCGCGGCGAACATATAAAACCCAAAAGCTCTGCCCCGCTCATGATGGCTCCACCAGTTGGATAAGACTTTACTGCCCGGTGCCCAACCCATAGATTGCACGAATCCGTTTCCGGTCCAGGGAATAAACAGACTCCAGAAGTTAGTACCAAAGCTGACTATCCAATTAAAGCCACAGGACAAGACCGCGCCTAAAGACATCATCAGCCGGCCGCCATATTTGTCCCCGAGGTTGCCATTGATTGCTTGGCCGATGGCATAGGCCCACAACAATGCTGTGCCAAAATAGCCCAGCATGGTCTTGCTCAGTCCCATTTCCTCCTCGATTGCCGGTATGGCAAAGCCAAAGGTTTGTCTTCCTGTGTAGTAAAACAGGTAACAGAACATCGTAGCGATAAGCATACGCCACTTGGCACGATTGAAATTGGCTGGTTTCTGGATTTCTTCAATCATAAACACATCCTTTCGCGAGCGTGCTACTTGCCCATATTTTATGTCTATTCTTTTGTATGTGTAATTTTTGTTGACGCAGTACTACGTGTCGCATACGCGGCTCTTTGTGTCGCACTTTTTGTTAACCTGGGCCCCGACACCGGCTTCCTCATCGACAGGGCCGTTTAGGACAACCTGACGGTTATTTTGCCATAAATGGTCGGTTTTTTGCAAGTGAAAATATTATTTTTTCGCAACTTTTTTGTTTGCGAGCGATTTACTGGCGTGGCTCTTTGTGTCCCGTTATTTTTGCGATGCAGATCAGTGGGAAAACGTTTTTCTAACCGTCCGTCAGGACCCGTTCGCAGCTAAAATGAATTTCTAGAGGTTTCCTATATAATTCTGTATGCCAGCATAAGCGGCGTCAGCCAAAAGACGATCAAAAGGGATGAATTGGTCCGCCTGCAAAACCACCGGGCCAAATTGTGGCAAATCGTTGCTCGGAACACGTGTTACAAAGTAAGCGGCAATGAGATAATTGTGAGTGTCACACACGGCCGTCATTTTGGCCCAGTTGTACCGCAGAAAACGTTGATAGCCACAACGTTTGGCATAATGACCAAACGTCTTGAAATCCAGACCCTGATTTTGGTATAATAGAACGTATTGTGTGCCGGAGTCTTGGTTATGACGGTAAATGGCAAATCATGGTTGATTTACATGTAACCGTGATAACTTGCCATGGTGTTTGTTATCTAAAAAGGTGCAAACTTTAATCCATGTGGCCTCTGCTTCAACCGTGGAGTAAGGCAAACAAAGCCGAAGCAGACGGTAGGAAGGCTATAGGTGTCAAAAAAATGATATTCTCAAACAACAACCTCACTCCATCCGTCTGTCCAAAAACAAGCCAAACAAATAAACCAAAAAACCATTTTCGCTGGCTGAAATGGCTATTTCCGATTACGGGATTATCAGCACTGCTATGGTTTTCATTACGAGTAATCCCCAAGCCATCGCGAGCTACTTATCCGTGTCAGCGGATAGCATTTCCTTTGGCATCGGCCTTTGTAGTCTGGTTACTGGGCCTGGTCGGTTCAGTCGCAGCTTACCGCAAGGCAAAACATCTGCGTGTACAGGGACGTTATATTCTGGCAGCAACCTGTATCGCACTCAGTATCGCTTTTGTCTGGGCGGCCATGAGCAGCACCGACCAGAAAGTAACGTATGCCCATGAGCCAATCGTTTCCAATAGTCCGTTAGGTAAAGCGAAGGGGATTTTTCCGGGACGTGTCGCATGGATTCATGACCCCGACGCCACAAGCTGGGAAGGTTCGGACGGGGACACGAGTCCACCTTTCTGGTACGACGAAAGCTGTACTGACCAGGAAGTCGTTACTGAAATGCTCTCAAAGGCACTTCGGGCCTTGACCGGCAGAAGCTCTGATGCGGCGGCGTGGGACGCTATATTTAAAGACTTCAATCAGCAAATGGGCAGAGGTTACGTCGGCTATACGGCAGGTGAGAAAATAGCAATAAAAGCAAATTTCGTATTGATGTACAGTGTCAACGATGGAGTGAAACCTGGTAACTTTTGGAACTGCCGTCTTGACCAGATTGACAATTCGCCTCAGCTTACCAGAGCACTTTTGAGACAACTCATAGACGTTGCCGGAGTCAGCCCCGGCGATATAAGTATAGGCGACCCTTCCCAGGGGATGCCTAATTACTGGTACGATATGGTCCATGCGGAATTTCCCGGCGTTGTCTATTTGACAAAACCAAATTACTCCCTATATGGCAGGACGACGGTGACCAAGGACATCGATGCACCGTTCTATTGGAGTGATCCAAACCCTGCGCACTTCGTCGGAGTCATAAATCAGGATTATATCCCAACACACTTTTCACAGGCGGACTACTTTATAAATTTCCCCATCCTTAAAAGTCACACCCATGCCGGAATCACGGTCGGCGGTAAAAACCACTACGGTTCTTTAAGGATACCAACAGCAGCAGGCTACTATGATATGCACTGGTCGAGAGTGTTGCCGGGAGAGTCACCGGGGATGGGAAATTACAGGGCAACCGTTGATTTATTAGGCCATCCGAAATTAGGTGGTAAAACGATATTGACCCTCATCGACGGCCTCTACGCCGGTCGAGGCTGGGATGCTCGGCCAATTCGATGGGATATGGCGCCATTCAACGGTGATTGGCCAAGCAGCATTTTTCTGTCGCAGGATAAAATTGCGGCTGATTCCGTTGCTTTCGATTTTATGTATAACGAGTGGGATGGCAGCACTTCTGAGAAGGATCCATTCCCGCAAATGTCTGGCGCAGACGATTATTTACACGAAGCGGCTCTTATCCCTAACCCTGATTCCGGGGCAAATTATGATCCCAACAACGATGGGGGACTAACGGAAAGCTTAGGTGTGCATGAACATTGGAACAACGCAACCGACAAACAATACAGTCGAAACCTTGACCCGGTTAACGGAACAGGTATCGAACTGGTAACCGAACCCGGCGTCGTCGGGGATTTTTATAAAAATGGTGTTGTTGACTTTAAAGATTTTGTCATTTTCGCTACTGCGTGGAGAAGTGAGCCCGGTGATGATAATTGGAACGCTGCATGTGACATATCGATGCCCATCGACGGTATAATCGACAATATCGACTTGGCTAAAATATGCGAAAACTGGCTCGACTATGTAGGTCAGGACTAGAAATAAGTAAATATTCATATCAGGATGGGTATTTTTATTTATTGTTCTCTTTGGGTATCCAGAATCTATCCTGGCAAATTTGCTGAAATAAATAAACCGGAGAGTAAGTGAAAAAGGCTCTCGTCGATACGAACCAGCAATATGCAATTGTCATTTCTCGTGCAG
Organism: Sedimentisphaerales bacterium; assembly: GCA_016934515.1. Classification (GTDB taxonomy): domain Bacteria; phylum Planctomycetota; class Phycisphaerae; order Sedimentisphaerales; family SM23-30; genus JAFGSR01. The sequence goes on along the minus strand of JAFGSR010000115.1, from coordinate 34,378 downwards.
TAGCCTGATCACCCTGCTGAAAAATTAGAGCAGGCTTTTTGTAGAATTTCGCTCAATTCTTTTTGAGTTAAAAGTATGGGATTTCCCTTGATAGAACTGGCGTTTTGAGCCTTGGTTACCGCGGGTAAAACATCTTTTTCAGTAATACCGAATTCAGTCAGCGGCGGGACCTGTAATGTTCGACAAAGTTTTTGTATCCATTCGACCCCGTCAGCGGCACTTGCTGAAGAACTATCTGTTAGAATTTGAGCTATTTGTTTGTATTTTTGCAGGGCAGGCGAATCCGAAGCACGTTTTTGCAGGGCCCGGACATTTTCTTCAATGGCAAAAGGTAAAATACCGGCACAAATCATTCCATGTGGTGCCGAGAACATCCCCCCCAACGCTGCAGCAAAACCGTGTACTGCGCCCAGTTTAGTATTGGCAAATGACAAGCCCCCCAAAAGACTTGCCAGGGCCATATCTTCGCGAGCGTTTTTATCGCGGCCGTTTTCAAATGCTTTTTGCAGCGAACGCCCGGCTCTTCGTAATCCCTCTCGACAGAACGCCTCGGTCATCGGATTTGCCAGGTGGGTAACATAGGCTTCCAATAGATGGGTCAGGGCGTCCAGTCCGGTTGAAGCCGTGACCGCCGGTGGCATTGAGAAGGTTAATTCCGGATCCACCACTACCATCCGGGGCAGCATGAAATCACTGCGGATGCTCACCTTGACACTTTTTGCAGGAACACAAATAACCGAGTTGCGGGTAACCTCGGCGCCGGTGCCGGCGGTGGTTGGAATCGCGATGAAAGGCACACCGGGTTTAGTCAATGGTTGCCCTTTGCCGACCACTTCGAGATAATCCATCAAATCCCCGCTGTTGGTCAACAGCACCGCAATAGCTTTACCGGTATCCAGCACACTGCCACCGCCAATGGCGATTACCAGATCGCAATGTTCGCTACGGGCCTGTTCCGCGCCAGCAGTTACCCGCTCGATGTCCGGTTCCTTGATCACGCTGAACGTAATGCTGTCAACGCCTGCATGTTTAAGTTGTTCAAGCAGAGGTTGAGCACGCTCGATGGTTTCCTCGGTTACGATCAAAGCTCTGCGGCCCATTTTGGCCGCTAATGGGGCAACTTCTCCAAGCGTTCCGGAGCCAAAAATTATACGTGCAGCAGTAGAAAATTCGAATCTCATGGTTCTGAGTCACCTCCTGAATAATAGAGACGCCGGCAAAAGTGCCGATTCTTTCAGCCCCAACCTTTAACCAACATCGCTCGGTCTTTCGTAATCATACCACGTTCACCTTGAACGATCAAGAAATGTCAATGATAGTGCCTAGCGAAAGCCGGGGTGAAATCAGTGAATCCATGTGTCCGAACCGGAGGGTAAAGACTTGTGGATTTAATTTGATGAGGCAGTGGTGCTGGAGCAGTGTTATTGAGGTTATCTGTGGATGTATAGGTGCCGGAGATTCAAGCCCGCCTCTGCCCATTTGAACTTCCCCCCTGACAACTGATGGCAAGCTGTCTTTTCTGTGCTTATTTTACTGGTTATTAAGCGGGGTTGTTGTTTTCTATATTCTCACGGTAACTGTCCTGCACATTGCCAAATGTTGCCGACTGGTCACACCCAGAGAAAGATGTAGATGTCAAAAAAAGCGTTAATTTGGGGCTGGAAGTAAGTCTTTCCCGCTCAAAAGGTTATTTTCTCAAATTCTTCTGATCTTGTTCCCGCTGGCTAAATCCACATTGAGGACATTTGTCAACATATCCACCCTTTTTACCACGGGCTTTTGGGATAAAAATACAATCACAATTATTGCATTTCATCGCCCTAAACACTTTTTCCTGTCCGCATTTAGGACAGATAAACGGTAGGTCTCTTTGCGGCAAACCCCATGCCGCCATAAGGGTTTTTTCGGCCATTTCCGGAGTAATACCGCCTGATTCCTGAACACCTGCATTTAAAGAATTGATAGTTTCATCAATTAGCTGGTTAGCAGTATCAGGATTCGTCTGCTTGAGGGCATCGAATTGCTCTTCTGCCCGTTTTGCTAATTCGTCAGGAGATAAAACCTCCTGGTAATCGCAGTTTTCGTTAAAGCATTTTATTACTATATCATCGCGTATTACTTCATTTGCGGCGGACAATTGAGCATAGACATAAAAACCGGAACCAACAACCAATAGCACAAAACTTACAACCAATCCAATTATAGACAGTCTTCGCATCCCTGATTTGTTAAAATCTGCCATGTTTTACTCCAAAAAATATATACGGGTTAAAATTGACCAAACTCCCACAAAGTGTATCGAGCTATTCGCTCTGAGTCAAACTTTAATTAGCAATCGATAGTATCAGCTCCTGGCGGGAAAGCATAACCTTTCCCTAATTTCTTCGTTTTCGGCAATACTAAACCTATTTGATTTGTCGCAACAACTTTACATTCTACCTATTGACCGGGAAACGCCAATCCTTATCCAAACCATATGACATTCGTTGGCGCAGCTTCGGGAAAATCACATAAACACTTACCGATAAAAGCTTTGCGCGCAACGAAACGTGCTGGTCGATCCGTAAAAGCCAAACAGCAAGCAAGTATATTTGGTTTAGGGAACAATGTCAAGCACGTTGCCGGCGTTGACATTCTGTCCCAGATAAGTTCCAGTAAACAATGCCTGAATTTGATCGGCATTTAGCTCCACGTCATAGATTGCCACATCGTCGATATAGCCGTCCCAATTTCTGGTGCCGTCACCAGCACGGTGATTCCCGATGTGGAAACCATCTGCAGCGCCAGCTACATCCAGAGCCAAGCCGCTAATTGTAACGTTATCGAGAAGCGAACCGTCGTGGTAGAACTTAAGTTTTTCCGCGGCTACGTCGATGACCACCGCCGCGTGGTGCCACTGTCCATTGTTTACGGCGGGGCTGCCGATCAACGTGCGTCCTACAGAGGGATCCTTGGTATACCACTGGACTTCCTTAATAGCTCCGTTGTTGAGAATTCCAAAAGACAGTGCAAAGCTGGTACCGGCGGTTTCCCACACAAAGTTACGGATATCCGAGCTATCATTGCCAATATCGTCAAATTTATACCAGGCAACGACCGTGTTTATTGTAGGAACATTGTTCACCATCACTGTGCTAGTGATATCAACATAATCGGTTCCAATTGTGTTATCGATCTTCAAAGCGCCGGTGCCGACTTTGGCATCACTTCCGGAAATTACCGCAGTTCCAACGGCCGTTCCATCGAAATCACTGTTGCCCTGGATATTTGTCATATCCGAGTCAAAGTTCCAGTAGGCTATCAGGTTAGACGGCGGCACATAACCACCTGAGTAAGTGATAAGCGTACTGTTGGGCTTCTGGTTTTGATAACATGCCCAGAGCCAGTCGGCCGAACGGGCAACATTTGATACTCTCACTTCATCCATTACGCCATGGTAGTTAGGCGGACCAGATCGATTGTCAGCACCGATTTTAGGTGCAGTTGAGCAAGTAACATCAGAACCAGCAGTAGTAATGGTTCTTTCTAAAACGCCGTCAACATACATGTAGGATTGGCCTGCTGCCTTGTCACGCACCCAGACTATATGATGCCAGTTATAGTCTCTTAAATCAGTAGATCCGTACTGATCGATTTCTCCACTATTCCAATAAATACGCATTTGGCCGTCGTCATGGAGTTCCCAATTGATATTATATGCATCGGGGTAGTTACCCAGGACAATGCCAACCCTTTCACTGCCCAGGCCGCCACTACCCAATGTTGGTATCTTTACCCAGGCAGACATAGTATTGGAGGAAGATCCTATGGTCAAAGCTGAACTTAAAGAAATCTGGTCGTCATCACCGTCAAACTCATCGGCACCGGCACTAATGCCAACTGCATTTTGGTTAACCCCGTTTTCCGGTGTTCCGTGGTTGTTATTAGCAGTGGAATCATAGTGCGTTGAACTGGTCTCATTCAGATGCCAGACATTCGTATAACCACCCGACCAGGTCGAACCATCGGTAGTGTATGACGGAGGTGTGATCTCTAGTGGATTACCCCAATAAGCCAGGATGAAATCATCGCTATTAGATATCTGAGGTACCTGTACCCAGACATAGGAGTTGCCACCAATATCCCAACTTTCAATTTCATATTTCAGCAATTCCGAACCATTCGCAGTAGTAAAACGCAGGTCCCCACCGGTGGGCGAAGCGAACTGGTCGTAGTCAAAATCATCCAGAGTTTCATTAAAAATTACCAAAACTGGGAAATTGGTTAATGTTTCGGGTCTATTGTACCCGGTAAACTGAATTTTCATATTGTATAACCAGCCCTCAAGTCCGGCGCTGAAGTCGGCGATGGTAACGGTTGCCTCGTCCGGGGATCCGATCACGTATCCGCCAGGATCAAGACTGACAATGACAGTTTCGTTTGGTTCATTAAGAACAACATCCTCGATGGGCAATACGTCTATAGTAGCACTGGTTGAACCCTCGGCGATGACTACCGAACCGCTTAATGCTGTATAATCACTGTCAGCCTCTGCCGTTCCAGCGGTACTATAGTGTACCTCCAGAGCCTCGTTTGTGGTCCCGGCGGGCCGGTAAACCGTGAAGGTTCCATTGTCCGGTCCCTCTTCTGCTGCCTCTGGGTCCGTAGCCAGAATCGTCACCTCACCGGTTATGAATACAGCCGAGGTAGGCGCCCAGGAGGTTCCATACGAATTTGTAGCCTGGAAGCGATAGTAATACATATCCGGTGCACTTAAGCTACTCACAGGAACACTGATCGGGCCAACACCTTTAATACCCAGGTTTTGAGTGTTTCCCCAAGCACCAGGATTTGGGCCGCCATCAGTAGTGCCCCAATGGACATACACGGTTACAGGTGAACCACCTATAGATTGCAGGTAACCATTCAGTTCGGCAGAATTAACCGTGACGTTAGAAGCTTCCTGGACTTCGATGTTGGGGATAGTGGCGTTGAAACAATGGATGTAACCGGTGTCCGTACTGGCGTAGAGACAACTATTAGCTACCGCCAGTCCGTATGCCTTACCATTTACCGGAGCGGTCCAGACGCGAGTTCCACTGCTGTCAAAAGCTGCGATTTCGCTATCTCCGCCGGCAAAAATCAGGTCCCCTGCTTTGATAATAGAGTAGGGATAAGCGTAATCTGCGGTCCAGACGACAGATCGATCACTGCGATTGATTTTGATAATTTGTGTATCGGTGTTGTAATAGGCGTTAGTTAAATCGGCGATAATACGATTGGCCCCATCGACAGAAGCAACATAGGCTCTGGAAGTAGTAAACTGACGCGTTTTGTTATCTACGCTGGGGCCTGTCCAGAAATCGCTTTCGTCGGGTGTAACCAGCGCCCACGAGCCGCCGTCCCTGGTGCTGGTCTGAACACTGCCTATGACAGAGCCGGTGCTACGACTATAGGCATAAGGATATGTTTTTCCGGAAGTTACGAATAATGTACCAGCTGTCGCCAGCAAGAGACCTTGGGGTGGCAAAGCAGGCGTCCTGGTCCATCCGCCGGTACCATCGATAGCGTTTCGCTTGCATAGATACATGCCTTCTTCAGGGAAAATGCCTGCGGCCCAAAAGACGTCAGAGCCATCGACCAGAACCGAGCTTCTGACCGGCCAAACGGAAATCATATGCTCATTCCCCCAGACCATATCTTCCCCACCAATTCTCTCGCTCCAGATAAGCGAACCATCCGAGGCTCCCACACAATAAACATAACCATCATCGCTGCCAAAATATACATAGCCGTTGGCAACGGTAGGAGCAAAACGCACAGGCCCTTCGGCGAAAAAAGTCCATACTTTTTCACCCGTAAAGGCATTAAGACAAGTAACCGTGCCGCTTTTTGAGCAACCAAAATATGCATAGGTACCGACCGCTACTATATCCGGGCAGGAATCGAAATTCTGACGGGGTTTCAGGTTGTAATATCCGTGGTAATAATCATGTATAGAAGGCGAGTTGGTCCAGGCGGGATCAGGAGTGCGGACAGTTTTGTGGGTCCATGTTTCAGTAAGAGGAAAAGTCAGAACCTCTGCCGTTACACCACTTCGGTGCATGTCATGAAGACGGGTGGGCCAATCATCAGCAACAACAGACTGGCAAAATAACAATACCAAAGTCAAACTTACAAACCATAAAGACGTCCGGGATACTTTTCTCATAATCCTAGTCCTTTTACCAAATACTTAAGTAAATAGCTTTTTGTGCCCATTTGCGAATTAATCTGTTTGTTATTCCGGCAACCACGCAATAGTGGTCTGCAATGTATGACCGCATGTGCAGCCTGCGCTATGTGCAGGCAGCATAATGATCCCTCCCGCCGGCATTATACTGATGTAGCAGCCCGGACGCATCGCCGAGCAAAGGGCGGCGCCGGAGCCCCCGGCGTTGATATTGTATAATGTTGCCCTGGAACTATTTCGACTGAAAAGGTGGTTGGCTGATGCAGCGAAATCCGCACAGTTACTGGAAACAAAAGTCCGATTGAGAGTATTGCCGGTTTGCAGATTGTAACAACCAAATTTCAGATAAACATCGTCGCCGATAATCATTGGATGTTTATCCTGCCCGCCGTGTTCTTTATCGCCGGAATTATGGGTCGAATCCCAGTCCTTCTGCCACGCCAATGAACCATCCGTGGTGTCAAACGCCCGGTAATGATATCGAAATGTGGATACACCCGTGGTACAGCCCGACGCCAAAGCAATCTCATTGGCATAACTTAAGTATATAATATTTGCAAAAGGTAAATCATGCTGTTCTCGCCATACCAATGTTCCGGTATTCTTGTTAAGTTTAACCAGATATTCGTTGCTGCCATTGCAGAAGGTTGCTGGTGTGACTCGCGCGTCGCTGTCACTGACCGCTGCGGCTTCATAGCTCTCAAAGAAATAGATATAATCTCCACCGGCGCAAATCGTGGGATTAGCAATAACAAAAGGATTTCCGCCCAGGCCATCACTGCTGTCATAGGTCCAAAGCAACGCCCCGGTTTCCCGGTTACGGCAGAAGAGGCCCTCACTGACGACTGTGGGTTGGTTGTCCAGACGCGCAATTTGATTACCTGCGGTACCCCCACTATAATAATCTATTGCCAGACGTGAAGCGCCTTCCATCTGCGAACTGCCAATCAACAAATCCCCATCAATCCCAACGTAACCCCAGTCCTTGCCGGTTGTGGGTGGCTGGTAGGTATCCAGAACCTGTCCGGTGTCGAAATCGATTTTGTGGCAGCCGTCCGCGGCGGCCGCGAAAATGTAATTGCTATCAACTACAACCCAACCGGCATCTCGTAAAATCGCGATCCGGGTACTGTCGGGAATCGCCAAATCCCATAATTTGGCTCCATTATACGCGTCGGAACAATAAAGGTGATTGTCCCCAATAACTATCATGCGACCGGCTTTGTACAACGGACCGGCGGGCCTCCAGTGACGGTCGTTTATTAGACGAGGACCGGGTTCGCCAAACCACAATACCTCGGCACTATCTGTAGTACGGGTGTCGCCGCTGCAGGCGGTATTACTGATATTTGCCCACGTGTGGGTCCACTCTCCGGCACCAGGCAGGGGGCCGCGATTTATGCGAGCCCAGATGCCGTTGCTGTCCTCGGTGATGGTGTAGGTAAGTCCGCCGGCATCAAGCCAGGTTTCCAGGTTGGTACGGCTGAGAACATTGGGGCAACCGGCAGGCTGTCCGATAAGTGCCACACCGCCATCGGGACGAACCATCCGAAACATCTCCGCTGCTGATCCGCTGCAAACACCATCTTCAATAATGGAATCAGAGACCACCAGTACCGCGATATAGTCACGGTATTTTAAGGTGTCCAGAGACCCTTTTTGCAGGGTGATTCTGTCACCATAAATATCCTGGCCATGCAGAAGGGCCCTGCCGGAATCAACTTTGCTGTCATTGTCATCAACACCAAGTATATTTAAATTGCTGCGAATGCCTATTTCATAGGCCAATCGACCTTCACCGCAGCCAAAGACAAAACAATATCCCTGGGTAAAATCTACCTGAGAAAGGATGTATTGAGCTGCTTGCTGGTAACATGTCGTTAGCGAGTCAACCGGATATGCATGTCCCAGCCAATTTTCAGCCAGCACAGAATAATCAAAATAATTCACCTCGCCGTTTTCATCTATGTCGGACAAAAATGGTCCCATAAGGGCAGGAGCCAGCCACTCCCCGCCAAAAATTGACAGGTCCAACGAGTTAACCTCGTAGTCCTCATTAAAGTCGCCATCAGGGCATTTTATGGCCCAAGATGAATCTGCCCCGCCAACAACCGACACTGTTGCAAACAAAAACAGCAAGGTCTTTAAAAAATTAAACACTTCAATTCCTCCGCGTCTGTAGTTTTCTTATAGTACCTGAAAACGCTGACACAACATACCAACCTATACATTTAGCCCATTACGCAATATTGTACAACAATATATGGCAAAAGTCAATATAGTCTGAATTAATTACTCCGTATTAAAAAAACCTTACACAAACCGACTGTTTTTGAGCCAACAATTTATGTAAATCCATTCTCGATAAAAAGTCATTTTGAATTACAAACAAGTCGTTGTTTTTCGTACAAATCCTAACAAAGAACTTCTTTCTAGCGTTTCTGAGCCTATTTATGTGTAAAATCGGTTAGTTTACGCCTCTTAATAAGGCAAAAAACGCATTTTTCCAAAAGTAAGATGGGCTGAAAGCTTTTTATACTTCCAGCCCATCTCTAACCTCTAGTCATTTCTTAAATAACACTATCTAGGCTTTCTAGCGACGCTTTCTCAGCAGTGCCAAGCTACCCAGACCAAGAAACATAAACGTAACTGGTTCGGGAACGGGCTGACCAGCAATACCCAGGTCGTAGACCGCCTCTGCTTCAACATCTGACAACGCATGGTTCCATACCGCCACTTCATCAATGAGACCATCCCAGTCCCGATCATCGGTGCTGGTGGCTCGACAATCACCAATGATAATCGCCACATCACCAATATCAACTGATTCATCGCCCAAAGGCGTGGCCGTAGTCTGTTTAACACCATCAATCCAGTAGGTGATGGTTGTATAAGTGCCATCAGAATCGTAGGTAGCCAATACATGATGCCAGGTAAACTGAGTTCCCGCGTCAATAAAGTTCTGAGGAGTGTTATATCCACCTTGGGTGTAAGCCTGACCATCATCTACCCCATCAGAATCAAGGTCTCTTACTCCGTATGAAAGATCGTAACCACTATACTGCTCAAAAACAAAGAACCGCGCACTAGTGTTTCCCTCGATGGGCTGCAGATTGTACCACGCGCTGATGGAAAAGTCATCTCCCAGGCTTGCTCCGGTACCTGTTCCCGTACCGAAACCCACCGGCAAACCCAAAGAGTCATTCGTGGCATCGTTAAAGTAAACGCAATTGCCCACCTGTCCGCCGGCAACTCCGGGCGTCGGGGAACCAGCAACCGGTGTTGCCAATAAACCAGCGCCGCCGGATGTTGGCCAAAAATTACTTTCAAAATTCCAGTACCCAACCAGGTTGGCACCGGCAGTGCTGCTTAACAGCATCATAGCCATCAACGCAGCAGCAAAAATAAACACTTTTTTCTTCCTCATTTTCCATATCTCCATTGTACATTTTCTCTCCTGCTGGAATTTCGCCGTCGTTCATCTCTGCGCAGGTTTTACAGAGAGACGCACACATAACGGCAGTAACTACTACACACACACATCACACACAATATGAACGTAGCTACTATTGTAACACATTTTTTCACTCACTGCAACAACAAATTATCAGACAACCATTAGTAAGGTTGCCTTTGTTTCTAGTACGTACTGTCCCCTGCCCCCTTATCACCTGTGTACCAGTAAGGATACACGTCTTCGCCGGTAGATTCCGAAATGGGCGAAACATGGGTATCCAGCCAAAGCACATTTGTTTTATGGTTATGCCGATAGATTTCTTCCAGGCAGTCCATACCAAACGAGCTATAATAAGTATCCCCCAACTGGCCTTGACCGATACGCCACTGTGGTAGATTGATAGTATCACCAGGTCGAATATGCATCATATCACCATTGTTATCCAGCCGGTGCTCCATATGGTCCTGGGCAAAGATGGTTTCCTCCAGATTAGGACAGTTATCCACCCGTAGTCCAGTGATAAATCCGTTGACACCGTAATTCGCCAACTGGTAATACAGATATCCTTCAAAATTCCGAAAGTCGTCCACCCGTTTAGAACTCGGACATCTATAGACTTCTTTAGAGTCTGCGTATTCCAAATAAGCTACTCCCCAGTATGGCGCCACCTCCATACTTGCACCTTCAACAAAGGGATCAATAGGCTCATCTGTACCATAAACGTATAAAAGGCCCCCATTCGGAGATTCATGCGTTCGTCCATTATTATCATCCAGGTAATACCTTAACGAAACACCAATACTCCGTAGGTTTGTCGAACAAACAACCCCGCGAGCCTGTTCCCGGGCGGTTTGAAGCGCCGGTACGAGAATTGCCATCAACACTGAAATGACCGCAATTACCACCAATAATTCAATTAGCGTGAATCCTGATTTCTGCCTCATGACCATAATCTCCCTGTATTGAGAATTTTAAAACCACCAGTTAGACAACTATATTTTCATTAATTTTAGACGGTATTTTTTACTTAAACAACTATATTTTCATTAATTTAGACGGTATTTTTTACGGCACAACTGTTTGCAAATTTAAAGGATTAACAACTTGGCCTATGTATTCACCCTCGTACAACGCCTTAATCTGGGCACTGTTCAAAGCAATATTAAAAATCGCTACATCGTCAATATAACCATCCCAGTTACGGCTCCCATCACCTTCTCTATGATTTCCAATATGGAATTCCTTCTTGCTTTTTCTATACTGGCTCACAACGTAACAGTTTTCAACATCAAGGAGCGTGCCGTCGTGGTAGAACTCCAACCTTTTCGCATACAGGTCTATAACTACCGCCGCATGGTGCCATTGCCCATCATTTACGGCGGGGCTGCCGATTAGTAAACGACCCTTTGCGGGGAAATCGGTGAACCATTGGACTTCCTTAATATCTCCATTGTTGCGAATAGCAAAAGAAAGTGAATAGGAATTCGGCGCGGTTTCCCACAAAAAGTTACGTTCATCCGAGCCATCCCCGGAGATGTCTTCATACTTGTACCAGGCAGTAACCGTGTTTTTGAACGGAATTGAGGAATCCTGCAGCACGTTACTGGGTATCTTTACATAATCGGTCCCAGTTGCATTGTCGATCTTCAGGGCGCCGATACCAACCTTGACGTCTTCAGAGGATATCACTGGATTACCAATAGCAATTCCATCATAGGCTGTGTTGCCCTGAACATTGCTCAAATCATCATCAAAATTCCAGTAAGCTATCAGGTTTTTTCTAGGCATTCGTCGCTGAAACTTCTTGTTCTCAAAGGATATTTCTTGTATTTCTGTTTGGTTCGCCACAGCACTTATACGCCGGGCCTGACCCTTGGTAATTACCTGATGTCGCATAACAGGGCTTTGCTCGTCTTCGATTGCAAGCACGACTTTACCCTGAAATACATAAATATCACTTTGCTTTTCTTCACCAATTTCCACGCCAAATTCAGTGCCAAGATCCACTATGGAGGCTTCAGGTGTATTGATTACAAATCCAAAGGCTTCCGGTGGTACGTGAGCAACCAGCTTGCCCCTACGCAATGTCATTTTGTTGCTGGAAACAATTTCAAATTCGGATGGTGCTTGTAGTATAACAGTTGCTCCATCATCGAAAATAATCTGCGCCATTCCGCTCTGAAGATATAACGACGAGGCATTAAGTCTGGTGCCCTGACCTATTTTAAGTTTGGTGTTGGCCCAGCGGGCGTTTCTTACTTGGGTTATGGTGGCTACCATTTTTAAATCTGTTGAAGCTGTAGGAGTTGGTAAAACAGGCGGAACAGGTAAACTTGCTGTCATTGTATTACGAAAGAATACCGTAAATACCAATACAAAACAGGCTGCCAGGATGGTGACACTCACTATCATTCTACGCTGCCCGGTCCTATATCGCTTATAAGCCAGCTTTTCCTGTCGGCGGCGTTCTTCCTCTTTGAACTTCTCAAACGCTTCTTGAGCCTTTAACCTGGACTCCCTCCTTATGTCTTCAGCATTCTTTCGCGCCTGTTCTGTGGTGCGTTCAATCCGATATTGTTCGTCCTTTTCAATCGCTTCAAGCATCAACTCAGCTCTCATGGATATACCGGTCTCGTTGTTGTTTGTCGAATCGAAGGGAGCTAGAAAGAGATTTTTACGCACACCGACACAACATATTAAAAAATCGACGTAGTACTGTATGTTGCTGTGATCTTCGGCAAGCCAATTGTCCAGTTGCTTAACCTCTTCTTCACTGATGGCTCCGTCCAGCAGTTTTAGAATCAATCCACTAGATTGAAATTGAGATAAATCATTTATATGTGACATCGAACTATCCTTGCTCAATCATAGCTTTACGAATGCAATGCAACAAAATATCATATATTTTATTTAGATTTTTGTAAATACTTTGAACCGTTTTTCCATAGGTAGCGGCCAATTTCTTTATGCTCATCCCCTCTTCGTAGTGCATTTTAACTAATTTTTGGCTGAATTTATCTAGTTTTTCAAAGCAAAAATTTAAAGCACGTAAACGTGCATCTACCTCACTGTTTACGGATTCCGCATGATCCATAATGGCCTTTTCTACCTCTTCTCGGAACAATGCTTTCTGTTTATCTTTCTTCTTGTATGAGTTAATAATTTCATATTTGGCAATTTGTAAACCCCAGGAAACAAAACTTGTTCCCGGCTTATAATTATCGTACTTACGCCACATTACCATTATTGTTTCCTGCATTAGGTCATCTGCGTCTGTCCAATTGGGTACCATATTCAAAATAAAAGAGTAAATACGGCCATGGGAAGACATCATAAGACGCAAAAAATGCTCAGTTCGTGAATTATTATCATCTTTAGGTTCAGGCATAATTAACCAATATCTTAAAATATTATATTGCCGCTCTTACATCTGCGGCTTTCTGGGCCTCAATAAACATTGTACTTATTTCATCGCTCTTACTCAGCGCAAAGATTGAATATATACATACATCCTCACCTATTTGAACAGGTCTGGAGTAGTTAATTTAAACCTAAAAATTGGGAAATTATGTTAAAAAATATTCAGCAACATTAGAAGCCGAGTCCACCTGTCGCCGTATGTGATTATTTTACAGATACTTACAGTTTCTCCCCTCTCTAACCTCTTTATCATACGAATTTGATGAAAACCTCATATTTGCCTGTTTTTCCCTAGTGTCGCATCTTGGTTGAATAAATTGTTTATGAAATTTACCCTTCGAGCGTCAATTATCTGTTATAAAATTAAAATTTTTACCAACTATTTCAAATTTTTTACCAATATTTCATAATTTTTGGTTTAAAAATTCCCGAAAACAACTGTGTATATGGTGGAGTAGAGTAGTTCTATACAGTTGAACTCAGCAGTTCTTGACTAAGAAATGAGTAAACTGTAGCGAGCTATATGCTCAAATCGGACTGGAGTTCTTGGTCCTCAGGATTGTAAGCTATTAGTAATAATGGGTTTGTGATCTTGGGAGCCTATCATTTTAATCCGTATTTGAGTGTATAATAATGTATTCTCTCAATCTCGCGGCAACGTGGAGAATGGGGGGGTATTGCAATTGCGGAGAAAACGTAGGAGGAGTGGAGTTGACGTATAATATATGGGATTTTTTGCCATATAGGGGTATTTATTGCCGTATTCAGACGACGCTGGAATCATTTCCGATAAACAGGAAATGGTTGCGGTGTTTCACTGGAAAATCACTATTCCCGCTTTTCGCCTTTCTTTTTGTAGATACAAGTTCTATGTTATCAGACGTATAGATAACGTGTGTGGTTATATGTGAATAAAATAAAGTTGTTAGTAAATGTCTTAAGTTTAAAGAAGGAGTACAAACAATGAGAACGTGCAAGAAGAGTATTGGATTGGGAATCTTGTTGTTGGCGGTTTGTTTTTACCTGCCTGCAACCGTTCAAGGGGCGCCTGTGGAACTGGTGGCCTATTGGCCTTTTGATACAGACGGGACCAACGTTCAGGGCAACACCGCTTTTGATGCGGCCGTGAATGTGCAAGCAGGGGAGGAGGACGCCGTCAGCTTTTCCGGCGAAAACGTCATGGTTGGAACTGGTGCGTTGAGGATCGATGATGATACTACTGGAAAGCACAATCTGTGGGTATCAAACTCGCCTTTTCAAGCCATTAAAACCCAGTTCACACTGGTCTGCTGGGCCAACATGACGGATATCGGCGACAACGGTTGGGATGCCCGCATATTCGTGTGCGAAACTGAAGAATATGAAGTCAGTATAGGCGGCCGGGATACCGGTGAAGTTGGTGAATGGTATCTTCGTGGCACCCCCGGATGGTCAGATGTAGATGGTCCGTTAAATGCTGCGGATGCCTGGCATCATTACGCACTGGTTTATGACGCCGTGAACGGGGTCGGTCAGTTTTACTTCGACGGTCAATTGCGTGACAATCTTACCGGCACCCCAGGCCCAGGTTTGATGGATACGACGCGATTTGTAATCGGTGATTACCGGGCTGGCGACGGTGGCCGAAATTTTGACGGGTACATAGATGATATGGCGGTTTTCAGCGGCATTTTGACCGCAGAAGAAATCGCATCTCTGGCCTCGGGCAGCAGTGCACTGATTCTGGCATCTAGTAAGCTGGATATGGATAAGGATTCGATTAACGTAAATGAAGATGGACCCACCAGTGAAAGCTATACCGTTAAATTGGTTAGGGAGCCTAATCAACCTACAGTGACGGTTACTGCAACTCGCAATAATGGACAGGTTACCGTTAATGGTGGTGATTCCGTAGTGTTAAACTTTACCAATACTAATTGGGATACCGCCCAGACCATAACCATTGCGGCGGTGGATGATAATGTCCAGGAGGGGAATCACTTCTCTGAGATAAAATATACCTTAGCTAGCGACGATTCTTTCTATACAGGATTAACCAGATCGATGAGTGTAAACATTGTGGATAACGATACACCGGGCGTCACCATCATCGAAACGGGTGATTCAACCGATGTTGCCGAAGGTGGCGCCACGGACAGCTTTAGCGTTGTGCTTGATGGCGAACCCAATAATGGCTCAGGTACCGGTACCGTTGAGGTAACCGTTAGCGTTAACGACCCGTTTGACGAGACAACCGTTGATGCCGGCAGTTCCGTTACGCTGACCTTTACCCAGGCCGCAGGTGCCAAGCAGTGGAACATCCCGCAGGCGGTCTCCGTTGCTGCGGTTGATGACAGCGACAACGAAGGCGATCACGCCGGTAAAATTTCCTTTACCATCAGTGGCGGCGACGACGATGCCGGATACGATGACCTTGTCGTTGATGACTTGTGGTGTAACATCACCGACAACGACGCTACCCAGACCCTGATCGGTCAGTGGGAATTCGACAGCACCAATGTGAACGTCAGCGCCCGCACGGTCAATGACAGTTCCACTACGGATGCCGATTACGCCGGGGCTCTCTTTTATGATTCGGATGTACAAGTACCTACTTTATTCAATAAAGCCGGTACTGATTACCATTATCTTGATTTTACTGGTGATACTGACCCGAATCAGGCTGTAGGTATCTATGATATTAATGCTAATTGGCATTATCTGCCGCAACAAAATATCACCCTGGAGGCCTGGGTTGCTCCGGATGATATCACCGCCGACGACGAAGTCATTATCGGTTGCAAGCAGGATAATGGCGCATACGAACGCGGCTGGTTACTGGGAATGGACGCTAGCAACAAATTTGCCGCAGCATTGAAAACAACTGACTCTGCCGATTATGGTGGATATCTGCTCAGCAACTCATCTTACCAGGTCGGCCAGTGGCACCTGGTGACCGCTACCTATGATGGTAGTTCTCTCAAGTTGTATGTGGATGGTATCCTCGAAAATGAGCAGGCCAAAACCGGAGGTATTGATTATGCCGATGCCGCCTTCGTCTTGGCTACGAATTATGATGACGATCAAGCTTGGGAATATGATGGGAGAATTCAGGAAGTCCGTATGTACAACTACGCCCTGGATGCAACCACCATTATGAATAATTACCTTACTATGCCTCCGGGCAGCATGGCAACGATTACCGAGGAAGGCGGTTCCACCAGCGTCAGCGAGTTTGGATCCACCAGCGATACCTATCAAATAGTGCTCGATACCGCAATCGTTGCCGATGCAAATGTCGTGATCGATGTCATTCCGGACAGTGATCTCGATGTGGGCGCCGGAGCCGGCGTTACCATAACCCTTACCTTTACCTCGAGTAACTGGGATACCGCCCAGACCGTTACGGTTACCGCCGTTGACGATGATGAACTCGAAGGTGACGGTATAGCTTTAATCAGGCATAATATCTCCAGCGCCGACGATCCTGACTACGATCGTTCCGGTGTGCGGAATGTATATGTAAGTGTCGGCGATGATGATTGCGGTTTATGGGGATATTCACCCATGGACTTTAATCAGGACTGCCAGGTAGATTTGTACGACTATGCTAAATTTGCCATGGCTTGGGCCAATTGCACCCAGCCCTTTATGCCGGGTTGCCAACACGATTTCACCGAAGGATTAGTGGCTTACTGGAGCTTCGATGAAGACTTCACTGCCAATGATCCCACTTATGACGCCGTGCCCACGAACGGCCCCAGCATCGTACCGGGCGGCAAACTCGGCGGAGCTGCCAGTTTCGATCGCTCACAGTCACAATATGCTCGGTCTTCCGCCTCGCCTATTACCCAGAGCAGCTACACCTATTCAGCCTGGTATTACCTGGACGTGGCGGATATCACCGGCAGCGATCGGTACTTTGTCCTTGAAGCACAAAACTACCCCGCTTCGTTTGGTTTTCGCGAATCTGGTGGTGACATCGCACAGGTTTACGTCCATACGGTTAGCGCTGCTCCCAACATGTCATTCCCCACTGGCGGTAACCAGACCTGGCATCACATTGTCGTAACCTATGATGCCTCTACAGGTCTTTCCACGGCTTATCTTGACGGCTCTTTGGTTAATTCGATGCCCACTAGCGGAGCACTCTATGCTTCGACTTATTTAGTTATCGGCGGCCACCAGGCCGGCACCGGACGTAACTGGAACGGTCTGATCGACGAGGTTTATGTCTGGAATCGTGTCCTCGATGCCGATTATGTTACCGAACTTTGGAATAATGGCAACGGACTTAAGCCGTTTTAAAGAAGCGTTAATTCAGTGGCAGCACTCCGGCGGATTACCCGCCGGAGTGCCGACCACATAGTTAAAAAAACAAGTGGTGGCTTGATGGTCAGGACGCTACATAAAAAAAAGTTAATGAAATGAAAATTCTGGATAAAAAAAAGAAGGAGTATGAACAATGAGAACGTGCAAGAAGAGTATCGGATTGGGGATCTTGTTGTTGGCAGTTTGTTTTTCACTGCCCGGAACCGCTTACGGAACGCCTCCGGGGCTCGTGGCCTATTGGACCTTTGACACGGACTTCACGGCGGATGATCCCACCTATGATGCCACGTCTTACAATGGTGCCAGTATTACTACAGGCAATAAGAAGATCGGTACGGGTGCGGCTGACTTCGACCGTGCCTCGAGTCAATATGTGGAGTCCGCGTCGCCGTTCACCCAAGGCAGTTATACCTACGTAGCTTGGTATTACCTGGATGTAGCTGATATCACCGGCTCCGATCGTTACTTTGTCCTTGAGTCAACGAATACCGCCAGAACCGTTTATCCCGCTTCGTATGGTTTACGCGAATCTGCTGGCGACAAGGGAAATGTTTACACACAAACGGGCACAGGTGCCTCCAACTTTATGTTTTCCGCCGACGGTAACCAGACTTGGCATCACATTGCCGTAACTTATGATTCCTCTACGGGCGTGTTTAACGGTTATCTTGATGGTGGTTTTGTCGGTTCGGTGACTAATACTGGCCTGCTTTTGGCCACCGACTTGTGGGTTCTGGGCGGCCACCGGGCCGGCACCGGCCGCAACTGGCACGGCCAGATCGACGATGTGGCGGTCTTTGATAATGTGGTTACCACGGAATATATTAGCTTTTTAGCTTCAGGTAATGCAGTAACAGCGCCGATCGCAATTGAAACGAGTGCCGCTCAAATCGATCTCAGTGAAACCGGCCCTCTCAGCGACTCTTACGTAGTAACCTGCACCCAACAGCCGGACCCGAACGTTATGATTACTTTGACGCCGACTGCCGGTACCGGTGAACCCAACGATATCAAATTGAATAGCGGCAATTGGGGCCAGGCTATCACCCTGACATTCTCCTCGACCAACTGGGCAACCCCCCAGACAGTTACCGTTACCGCGGTTGATGATAACCGCTGGAATCTGCCGGGCGAATATGATCCGAGTGTTCCCCACACCGTCATGATTACTTACGATACGGACAGCGCCGATCCCGATTTTTCAAACGCTGACTCATACTTGATTGATGTTACGGTAAGTATTCTCGATGATGAGGTACCCCAAATGGAACTCACCGAGACGGACAACTGGACCTGGGTGGCAGAAGGCGGAAGAACCGACAGCTATTCCATAGCAATCACCGGTTCCGAGCCTAATGTCTTCCCGATGACTGTCGCTGTCGTTCCGGATAACGCCGAGGTCAAACTCAACGGCGGAACTGCCGGGGCAACCCTTACGCTGACCTTTACCTCAGGCGACTGGGCCACACCGCAGACGGTAACCATTGAGGCCGATGACGACGGCGATGCCGAAGATGACCACGCCACCGTGCTTTCCCATGCCGTCAGCGGAGGAGGCTGGTACTCTGATTATCCGCTGCCCGACGTAACCGTACTTATCGATGACGATGAAACCGCCACCGGGCTGGATGTTGACATGGTTATGTACTTGCCCCTTGACAATGACATATTGGATTACTCCGGTAACGGCAACGATGGCACCCCGATGAATGGTCCGACATACGATACCGGTAAAACAGGCCAGGCGATGAGTTTCGATGGCACCAATTACGCTACCATAGACACCGTGGCCGATGACATGGCCGGTCAGCAGGGTAACATGACCTGGAGCTTCTGGGTTAACTTCACCAGTGTTGCCGGCACCCCGGCGTTTATATCCACCCACACGGGTGCGCTTGTCAACCTCTTGATGATTGAGTGTGATGCGTCTGGACCGTGTATTTATGAGAATCCTGCTTATGAGTTATATAGTAATGTGCCTGTCAATGACGCTCAATGGCATCATATAGCCTACGTATCGAGCGGAACTACGGCTCACTTGTATGTCGATGGAAAAGATACCGGTACTCATACTATCGATACCGTCTATATTTCCAATGATCGGTGGTCCTTAGCCCAGGAGTATGATGGCACCGTCGAGGCTCCAGTTCCCTCCAATTTCTACACCGGCCTAATGGACGATGTGGTCATCTGGAAGCGTGCGCTTTCTCCACTCGATATAGGCAAGCTCGCTCTTGAAGGCGAAGAGGTCCCCCGTGGGCCGGGAATGCGGATTGTTCCGTCGTATATCCCATTTGCTGTAACCGAAGGTGGCGACCCCAATACCTACACTATTGAGATCAACACCGAGCCTGGCGACGATGTAATAATCACCGCGGATCCCAATATGGACGACGTGGATCTGGGCAATGGTCCTGGTGTAAGTAAAACCTTAACTTTCACTGCGCTTAATTGGGAAACACCGCAGACGGTTACGGTTACTGCTGTTAATGACAGCTCCTATCAGGGTACTCGCATCGTTACGATCAACCATTCCTCACAGAGTTCCGATACCGATTACGAAGGTTTGCTTCTTGATCTTGATGTAAATGTCATAGACGATGATGTACCAACGGTAACCCTTGATCCGGCCTCTCTGGCCATTCCCGAAGGCGAATCGGATGAATATACCGTAGTTCTTGATATGAATCCGAAAGTCAATGTGGTTATCACTATTGATCCCAACGGTACACCGGAAGCTAATGGCGAAGAAATCAACTTAGGATCTGGATTTAATACTCCTATCACCCTGACCTTCACCACGTCTAACTGGAGTACTCCGCAAACGGTTACCGTAACTGTTGCAGATGATGTAGTTCTGGAAGACGATCGTGATGCACGGCTTACACACACTCCGTCAAGCACCGGTGACTTCAAAAATGCTGTAATCGACGACTTGATCGTTACCGTTCTCGAAGATGAATGTGGACGTTGGGGTTACGATCCCATGGACTTCAATAAGGATTGCTATATTGACTTGCTTGATATGGCTGAATTCATGTCCGAATGGTTGGTTTGCACGCAACCCTATGAAACTGGCTGCGTTGATAAAACTCAGTAAACTAAACCATATTTAGAATAAAAAGTGCTCCCTGCTACGCGTGGGGGGCACTTTTTTTTAGATTTCTTAAGCAGATTAATTTTAGGATCAACTCGGAAAAAGTTGGTTGTTTTGATACTGTCTATCTGAATAAATATTATTTGACAGGATAACCCGTCGCGACCTGCCGCGACCTGCTGCGACGGTGCGCCAGCACGGCGAGCGGGCGCGAGCACGGCGGGCGACGTCGCAGACGCGGCGGACAGAATAATCAGGATAGCTGACTTGGCAATCGCAATCGTTCTGTTTATGGAAGGTGTCGGGATGTGTCTATTACTGCTTTTTCATCACCTTTCCCAACGACTCAGCCCAAACGGCTTAGGTTTATGCCGCCAATACTATTAACACACAAAAAAACTGCAACAGCACCTTAAGAGATGGCAAGCCCTTGATTAACAGGATTTTATATCAAGTCAATCATGTTATCCTGTCTAAAAATTTCTCTTTTAACCAACTTTTTGCGATGAGAACCTCATTTTATAAACCATTCTCACATGGTTTTTTCGATGTTAAACGGGAATGACACTTGCTTTATGGAACCGGCAAGGAAATTCTCAAACTTCTCCGGAGTTAATGGTTACTTACTCTTTAAACATTTTAAAACTTTATATCTACCACTCCTTTGATTCTCATCTGGGGGGGGGGTAAATTACCTCCCAGCTGTGTTTTTTTTTGTTTTGTCAAATGTAATGCAAGCCTTTAATCAAACTTATTTTTATGTTTTGGCGTATCGGTTTTGTTGAAAGAACACGCTTGCAGAAAATATTATACTTTTTCAGAGACAACTAGTTTATCATGTCTTTATAGCGTTTCTTTTATTTTGATGGTCTTGATGTGCCTGTGATCCGGGCAAATGAGGATTGCTGTTCCAGAGAACAATAAACAAAATCATAGCGATTATAGCTGAGATAACTAATATCAACAGCCCTGTATCCCAACCGTAGTTATCCACGATTGCTCCAAGTCCCCAGCCGGAAAAGACCGTACTGAGATAGGCGAATAAACCAGTCAGACCGACAGCCGCGGCCCCTACCTGTTTAGGCACCATATTTGCTGCGATGGCCGCCGTTAGACACTGCGGACCATAAATCATAAATCCGGTACCCCAAAGCAATAGGCCGTTTGCTATGACAGATTGGACGGACAATTTCCAGAATAGAAAAAGGAACACTGCGCATAAAAGCATGTAGATGGCACATATCCTTCCGCCATATCCCTTGAATAATTTATCCATAGCCCATCCGCTTACGAGCATGCCCGCGATACCGGCCAACTCATATCCGCCGATAATCCATGCCGCCTGCATGATATCGATGCCCTTGTCTTCTGTCAGAAATGCAGTTCCCCAATCCAGAACGGTATATCTTATGATATAAATAAAGAAAGTTGCCAGGCAGACAATCCACAACATTGGATTTTTGAGGATGTATTGTTTAACGACCTGCTTATAGGAAAGGCTTTTGCCTTGACCGGTATCACCCAGATCTGCTTCCTCACCACGGTATTGTTCTACCGGCGGCAGCCCGAGCGATTGCGGGCGGTCTCTTAATCTGTTCAAAATGAATAAAGCCAGCAAAAAAGCTATGCCCGCCGGTAAAAAAAACAATACTGCCAACCATGGTATTTTACCAAATAGCCATTTAAAAACATAACCGAAGCTGCGCCTATAGAAACAGCGGTGCCGGCTAAAGCAAACTTAAAGCCTCTTTCTTTAGCGGAGAACCAGTTCACCAGAGTTTTGCTGCACGGTGCCCATCCCATTCCCTGGAACCAGCCGTTAATAATCCAAAAAGTGCCGAAAGCAATAATTCCGCTGCTTAGCCCAAATAAGATATTCACTACCGCCGAACAAATCAGTCCTAATGACATAAAGTAACGTGGATTCGAACGGTCTGCTAAAAAGCCGTTTGCGCATCTGGAAACGCCGTATGTCAAACCAAAGACCGTAAGCACTAACCCCATATGTGCTTTTGAAATGTCAAATTCCTCTGTTATTACAGGTATTGCAACAGAAAGGCTTTTTCTGACAAAGTAAAAGCCGGTGTAACCGATAAGCATGGAATACATAACCCTGAATCGCCAGTAGGGATAGTCTTTTTGTATTTGCTGCGGATCTGTGATTGGTTCTGCATCCGGTGCGCTAGCTAAAAACCAGAAAGGTTTGGCCATTATCGAGTTACTCCAATTTAAAAAGTTCATTTTTCATAAACTTAACATTTGTTTACCAAATATAGTAGATCGTAATTGCACCGTTTTATAGAGATCTTAAGTATTCCAAAACCAAGCGCACACCAAAACCGGTAGCTCCCGAAGTGCAATAGGGCTTTTCCTTGTCCGTACTAGACATTCCAACGTGATCAATATGAGCCCAAGGTACATCATCGACAAATTGACTAAGAAATGCTGCTGCCGTACATGCTCCACCTTCGCGTCCGATGGCGCTTGTCAAGCTGGTATTTTTCAAATCTGCCACTTTACTTTTCATTTGATCAAGATAATCCTCGCCGCAGGGCATCGGCCAAACCAGTTCACCAGATGTCAAGGCAGCGGTTTCAATCTTATTTTGCAGCGTGGGATTATTGCTGAACAATCCTGCATGATTCCTGCCCAGGGCCACCACGCAGGAGTCGGTTAAAGTCGCTGAATCAATAATGACCGCTGGTTTTAGCTTGGCTGCGTAAGACAATGCGTCACAAAGGATTATGCGCCCTTCCGCATCGGGGTTTAATATTTCCACGGTTTTTCCGCTGAAGGTGCGGATAATATCACTGGGACGATAACTGGTCTGTGAAAGCATGTTTTCCGCAGCGGGGATCAGCCCGACCACATGCAGGTGTAGTTTAAGTTGTGCAGCCGCGGCCAAAATACTCAGGACATTGCAACCTCCGGATTTGTCATATTTCTGCGATTCCATTTTTGTCAAGGGTTTGAGATTGAGTCCACCGGTATCGAAGGTAATTGCCTTGCCGACAATAGCCACATCAGGCTTGGAGGTATTGCCGGAACGTCCTCGACCGAGATATTCGAGCATAATTAGGCGAGATTTGTGGGTCGAACCGGAACCGACCGCCAGCAGGGCGTTCATTTTCATTTTTGCTAATTGTTTATCGTCGAAAATTTTACAACGCAGCCCCGATTCCGAGGCAATTCGTTTGGCTTCACGTGTCAGAGTCAACGGATTGATTTCGTTGCCGGGTTTATTGGCAATCATCCGGGAGAGGTTTTGTGCCTGGGCAGTGATATTTCCGATTTTGCAACCCGCATTTAATTTGCGGGCGGCCGCCGTTTCGGTATCGACAATAGTTGCCGTCAAATTGTTATTTTGCCTCGATTTACCCTTGTCAGGCAGATAATCGTCAAAGTCATAGTGGCCGGTGATGACGCCTTCGGTAATAGCTTGCCCGACATCACTCAGATTAAATTTATTCTTGGATAAAATGTGCAAAGCCAGGGCGATTTTGGCGGTGCCCAGTTTATCAGCGGTACGGGCGGCGGTGCCGGCGATTTGGCGTAAAGTTTTTAACTGCAAAGAATGCTCCTCGCCAAGGCCGACTATCAGGATACGTTGGCAGGGCAGTTGACCGGCGGTATATAGCACAGCGGTTTCGTAGGCTTTACCGGTGAAATCGCCGAGTTTAAGCAGGTTGGATATGGCCCGGCCGACGGCAGAATCCAAGCTGGAAAACTCCTTGGGTAGTTTTTTAGTATTTTTATACAAACCAATGACTAACATGTCGGCTCTGACCTGGGCCAAAGGCAAGAGTTTGGCGGTAACGGTGGTTTTTTTGAGTTGTTTGGCCATTGACGGGTCTCCTTTTTACTAAAGAATATACCTAAAATTAAAAAATGGGATGCAGGGCGAGTGAGGTTTGTATTGAGTATTCGCAGGTGCAGCCGGAACTGCTTTCGGGGATGAGGACCAAGCCGCCGGCGGGGATGATGCTGATCCAGCAACCCGGGCGTGAGGCGTAGGTTAATGCTGTCGGTTTTCCATTATCGAGATCGAAACGAAACGACAGTTTCGCGGCGGTATAGCGGCTAAAGGCACAATGTAACGATGTTGATAACGGGGTGCATTTGTGGCTTTTATGCCAGATCCAGCCTTCATAGGGCTCTCCGGTCTTAAGTGTGCATGCAAATCCCGGCCCATACACAATGTTACCGACAATTGCCGGGTGTTGCACCTGTTCACCGTGATCGCCAGTTAAAACATGATCGTAATCGGGCTTATAAATATTGCGCCAGAGTTCCTCGCCGGTTTTTGCGTCAAAGGCTACCAGCTCATAGCGCAGGCGTTGCCGGCCGTCGATCTGTGGATAGAATGAACCGCTGATCAGAAGGGTGCCGTTACTGGCGCTGAGATAGATGATCTGGTGCATGTTCTTTAGATCGACGCTTTGCTGCCAGAGTTTTTCGCCGGTCTTCAATTCCAGGGCCATGAGCGATGCGCCATGACCGAGCAATTCTGTCAGGAGTGAACGGTTGTCAGGTCCCTCGAGTGTTTTGATATTGTCGCTCTGTACGAAGAAAACCCGCCCATCTAAAACTGCAAGTGTGGGGGTGATGATTGCGCCGGCACCACGGGCTGAATAATTCCAGCTTGGTGTATCCTGACCGGTCTCAAAAGCAAACAACTCTTCGCTGGTTACAATGGGTTGGTCATTCATCCAGATATATTCAATATTCTCTTTGGGTATCTTGAATAACGAACCTGCCTTGGTCGAGGTGCCCAGCAGTATTCCATTGACACAGGCTACATAAGCCCATTCACCAGGTGATGGCTGGTCAGAGCCTGGAAGATGGTATCGAGCGATAGTTTCACCGTCTGTGGTATTAAATGCAAGGCAGGCATCCGCCGCCGCGACATAAAGGGTATCATCAGCAAGTGCCATGTTGCTGCTGCTTTTAAACGCGGCGGTGCGTAACGATTGCGGAACATCGTTTTCCCAAAGCACTGTACCGTTGTAAGCATCCACTGCGGCGATGTAGTCAATTCCCGAAACAAACAAGCGACCGTTTTTATAAAGCGGGGCACTGGTTTTTTGATGTCGGTCGATCATACGGTGCGGTCCCGGTCGGCCGAACCACAGAATCTCCATTTTCTGGTCCTTTATCCGGGCATCGCCACTGCAAGCCGTGTTGCCGGGATCAGCGTAAAAATGTGTCCACTCGCCTGCCCCGGGCAACGCACTACGCACCAGCAGTTGTTTTTGAGATGTTAAAGGTTTAATCGAACCCTCCTCACTTGGCATCTCAGGGGTATTCTCCAATGCCCACACTCCACCACAGGGCCGCAACAAACGTGCTAAGTTGACCTTAGCTTGAGAGGCCTGAGGCGCATCCAACGGGCGGTCGGCTATTATCAGGTTTGCAAAATAATCCTGGTATGACAACTTCTCCAGTGAGCCTTGATGAATCGTTACGTCAGAGCCATAGACACCCGCTTGTATCAGGTTTTCCCGTGCTCTTGCGGCCTGTTTGGGATCAGGCTCCAATCCGATGATTCGTAAGTCGCTCTGTTGGGCCAAGGCATAAACTAACCGGCCCTGATCGGCATTGAGCACCAGGCAATAGCCTCTTTTGGAATTGAGTTCAGCCAAAACTTTTCCGGCACGTTTCTGGGCTTGGATCATTTCGGGATTGCTGGAGGCAAACGCCTTGAACGGTTTTTGTAGCGACGAAGCAACATCGAACAGAACAGGTTCCTTTGCTGTCTGGGCACCATAACAATGAATTCGACCATCGTTGGTACAGACAAGCAACCGTCCCTGGCAAACAGCCAGGCTCTCCACGCGTCCCAGCGAGTCATCCCTCCAGAGTAATTTTCCGCTATCGGCATTGAAAGCTTCGAGATGTCCATCACCGCCGACTATCAACATATTATGGGCCATTACCATGCAAAAGCCGTTGTTACACTCGCTTTTCCACATGGGTTTCATGTCATTTTCGCGCAGGTATTGTGTACGATCCAGTGCCATTAGTGAATCGGGGCCAAGGATATAAGAAATTTCCCCGTTGACGATCAACTGCCGTCCATAGAACTGGATCAAACGTTCGGTGGTTTGCGTGTTGAATAGATGAATTTGGCCATCCTCGCTCGGTCCCGCGGCCAATTTATTTTCCACCAGCAAGGCAAAGCTGCCACCAACCAGATCGAGCCCCCAGGCGTCAGAGTTGCCAAGTTTGATCGGCTTGCTGCCGTCGGCTTTGTTAACCATGCGAAAGGGGGTTCGCCCGGTGGGTATGAATAACCTGTTCGGCGATGCCAACATATAACCCTGTGGAACAAAATTGCATTTGCTCTTCCATATTTCCGAGCCATCTTTGTCGTTTACGGCACAGAGATACACTCCCAACGAGGGAAACACTCCGGCCGTGAAATAGACCACGCCTTCTTCAACCACGATGCCGCAACGCACCGGCCAACGCGAAATCATGCGGCCATTACCGCAAAAGCGGCTAAGGTTCGGGCCACCAAGAACTTTCCAGATTAACTTGCCGCTTGACGCATCAAGACAATAAAGATAACCGTCGTCAGAACCGACATATAACTTGTCTTTATCAAGTGTTGGGGCAAGACGCATGGGCCCCTCGGCGGTAAAACGCCAGATAAGCTGCCCGTTATCTGCATCGATGCAATAAGCAGTGTCATCGCTGGATGAGGCATAATAGAGCCTCTCACCGGAACCGACGACATGATACGCACGATCATAGGTCTGGGTGGGACTAAGCAGCCCTGAACCTGCTGTGAAATTACGCGCAGCAGGTGCAGGCCAGGCCGGCGACGGCGGAAGGTTAGGAGTGTGCACCCATTGTTTATACAAAGGGAAGTTAAGTTGCTGGCGTGATATACTGCTACGAATCACATCACTACGAAAGGTCGGCCACCCCCTCTCCCTGGACAATGCTTCACCCAGTTCGTTCAGGGCGGTTGTTACACGCTGCAATTCTCCTGCAGCTTCCCGGCCACCATTAACGCGTGTAATTTCGATTTTACTTAAAGCCGTTTCTAACCTGTTTAACTGACTCTTTATCCGCCGAGATTTGTCAGAATCGGCCAGGTAAGACAACAACTTATGCAGTTCATCTGCGTTTAGTCGCTGGGGTTTGGTCATGCGGGCCAGGTCCGGTTGTTCACTTTTGATTGATTGGCGCACAGCAAACACCTGCAATGCTTTTTGGGTTGCACGACTATAAGCGTTCAGCAGGGCCTTACAACGTGAGGCAGAGTCGGCCCGGGTTAGTATTTCATCGAGTTGACGACGCGTGGTTAGATCATTGGGCCTTAAGTCTTCTATAAGAGCTTCAAAATCGCCTGCCCCAAATTCAAATGGCTTATCAGGATCATGCAACACCAGGCAACGTTCCCGTCCTATATCCTGCTGGGCACGTATACATTCGGCGGGAAATTCCTCGCTTAATTTATTCCACAGCGCCACGAAATCTACCGAGGCGTCTTCAATATCAAACTTCGCTCCCCCTCCCGGGGCTGCGGTGTTATTAATTCCGATATATATTTCCAAATAATCATACGCACTGTCGAATTCAAATATCAGTTTGCTGTTGGTGTGGGCCAGGAACCCGTGTTGGAAAGTCTTCTCGGCAATCTTTAAAGGCTTATTATCGTAGCCTTGGTCTGTGAGCAACTTACCCTTGCCAATCTTCGCATAAACCGGCCGGAACTCTGCCAGTAGCTTTGAAGAACCGTCCGCACTCTTCAAAACACCATCACCCCAGGTAGCGTGAGAATAACTGGTTCCTGACGTTCTCCTGGCAATCAACGCAATCTTGCGTACGCCGTGTAGAGGGAGCACCACTTTTTGAGGCGCTTGGCCTGTCTGTAACAGTTCACTATGGAAGGGCTTAAACTTAACCTGCTCGTTATACGCCTGCACCCCTTCACGAACAGCCCATACAGTATCACCCCAGGTATCCTGCCGTTGATAAGTAATAGCTCCCACCGGACAGATCCAAACCATCGAGATTACACAGGGCAGAAGACTTTTAAACGACTTCATGATAATTCTCCATCTAACGATCAATATTGACTCGTAAAGCATTTTTGCGTCTTATAGTACCCTTTTCAGCTTCTTTTATTTCTCGATTTTTCTTAACATTGCGTAAGGCCCTTCAGGGATAACGGCTATTTTTGCATCGGGATTATTTTTCACATATTTATCAATTGCCTGCTGGGCGCGTTGTTGAGCGTTTCCGGGGCCAAGTATTGGGTGAACTGAAATTTTCCTCTGAATCTCTGCCGTAATTCCGTCACTAACAAACCTAAGGTTCTCAAGGCCTATCAATTCAAGCACACGCGCGTGCATCTGGTATTGCCATTGATCCAACTGGATTTCTTCTGGCTTTGTTGATATGTCTTCAAGAAATTTCCTCCAGTCATTTTGGTATTTCAACATCAAATCACTATAAGCATTTGAACCTAGTTGTTCGCCGCAATGACTAATAATAAGCAACGTTGAATTTTTATTTAACGCGGGTATTGCAGTGCACATGCCTTTCACTGCATGGTAAAAGGTTTGGTCAAGCGGATACCCACCGCCGTTAGTGATTACCAAATCATAACTCTTTTCAACATCCACCGTTATCCATTTTGCTACTTCTTCGCATCCCGCCTGGTGTGCTTTTTCTAAGTCACCACAATAAATACCTGAAATTTTGCGGTTCTTTGTAATTGCTACATTGAACAAAAAATCCAAATCAATACTTTTGGCTATCTTGAGTGCTATCTCATGACATGGATTATCCTTTAGCAAACCATTTTCGACTTTAGGATTTGCAAGCGTATTATAACCATGGAACAACTCTATGGTTTTGAGGTCAACAAGAGCTGGACACACCCCTTTTCTGCCGCCGGAAAAACCCGCCATAAA
The DNA here is from genome assembly GCA_016934515.1 of Sedimentisphaerales bacterium. Taxonomy (GTDB): domain Bacteria; phylum Planctomycetota; class Phycisphaerae; order Sedimentisphaerales; family SM23-30; genus JAFGSR01. The sequence continues at coordinate 4,952 of JAFGSR010000115.1, read as the reverse complement.
GTGAGGTTCGATAAGTCCGGTAACAATTTTAAAATCAGCATTAGCAAAACGGCTGCATAAGCTTACGGATGGATTACCACAGACTTTAGTTAGTCTTTCCGGGCTGCCAGGAGTATGGTCGATAACCTCAATTCTTGCAAGGATATCAATCCCCAACAGATATTCGAGTTCAGTGGGAGTGCTTGGCCGATGCATGCCTGTGCCAATTATGATTACTATTTGTGAATCCTTTACGCCGGATTTATTCAAAATATTTAGCAAATGCGGCATAAAAATTTTATTCGGTACTGGCCGAGTTATATCTGAAATTGTAATTGCTACAGTTGAAGGTTTTTTAATCTGAAGCAATTCTTCCAGCGATGCCGTACCTATAGGATTATAAAGAGCTTCTTGTATGGCTCTGTCGCAATTTGCGATTGCAGGAATATCCTGCCCTTCCAGCACTGCTGTTGAAGGCGGTAAAATAAGCTCCATTATCCCTTTGCCGTAATGAATTCTAGTTTTCTTCATAACTTTTAGTTAAAGCCTTGCTCTGTCAAAAAACTCGAACAAACAACTATTTGCGTTATGTTGCCCATGACCAGTTGTGTTTTATTGTGAACTACCTAAATTGCCGCTACCGTTTTGCTGGCAACCAGTGGGATGCCGGTGTTGGCAACGTTGGAACAGATAACCTCGCCCAACTTTATTGGTGCAGTGGTTTCGATAGAAGCGATTTGCTGCATTGCTTCTGCTAATTTATCTTTCGATATCGCTTCGGAAGTTCTTACCGGCAGCATGGTCTGAACGCCGCCCTTTATTCTTACGGTGGTGGTAAGAAACCGGCAGGGATTTATTATTTCTTGTCGGGCGTAATCCTGGCCCCGTTTACATATTCCCTTTTCAAATGCAAATTCACCATCAATTTCCGTGGCCTCAATTTCACAGCCTTCCGGGCATACAATACAAAGAAGTTTATACGTATTTTTATTCTTATCCATTATCTTCTCCAATCAGCTCAAAAGTATATTCGTTAGCTGAACAATCAAGATTATCAGCCGTTACCGAAATCATCTCGGCCGGCCGAACTGTGCGGAACTTCTTTTTGAAAACAACCTCATTTTGGCTGTTGCGCAGTTGTAAGAGGGCCTTTCGTGTAACTTGCCTGGCCCGCAGATAAAACTTTAAAGGCCCATCGGCTGGACCGCTTAATACTTGTGGCAGCACCGTACCCACGCCCGGGCCGGCTTTAACTTTTGATAGGCTTTCGGAAAAATGCTCAAGCTCCCCCCGGGCGTATTCGGCCGCGGATTTACCCGCCTGCATTCCACATATTGAAACATGGTCAACCAGGTCAAATACCTGGGCGACATTTCCCGCGGCAAATATTCCGGGGACAGAAGTGTGAAAATTTTTATCTACAATGGGGCCACCCGTGATTTTGTCCAGTTGGATACCGGCTTTTTTCGATAATTCATTTTCCGGGATCAGCCCCACTGACAAAAGCAGCGTATCGCAGTCCAGGGATATTTTTTTGTCAAGCTGCGGCTGACCTTCATCCCCCAAAGGCGCAAAATCCACACCCTCAACTCTCTTGTCACCTCTGATATCGGTGATAATATGCCTCAAATACAGAGGGATGTCAAAATCCTGTAGACATTGAACGAGATTTCGTGACAGTCCTCCGATACAGTCCATTATTTCAACCACGGCCTGTACCTGCGCCCCTTCGAGATGCAGTCTCCTGGCCATTATCATTCCGATATCACCCGAACCGAGTATGAGAATTTTCTTACCGGGCAGATAACCTTCGCAGTTTATAAATCGTTGAGCTGTCCCGGCGGTCATTATGCCGGCAGGTCTTTTGCCGGGCAGGGCAATAGCGCCTCGGGTTCTCTCCCGGCACCCCATTGCCAGGACCACCGCTTTGGGCTGAATATGCAGTATTCCCTGTTTGCTGCTTGCCTGGATGGTCAAATTTTCAGATAGATCCAGTACCATGGTCTCGGTCAGACAATTTATTGGCAGTTTTTCAACCTGTTGGATAAAATGCTCGGCATATTCAGGCCCGGTTTTGTCTTCGCCCAGAACATGTATCCCAAAACCATTATGAATACATTGCTGAAGAATTCCGCCCAGATATTTATCTCTCTCAATGAGAATTACATCCCGGGCTCCGTTTTCATACGCACTTATTGCCGCCGCCAGACCTGCAGGCCCGGCCCCGATTACCGCAACATCACAGTTTGTTTTTTTCATGTTCATGCTCTTAATGATTTAGTTGTTCCATCCAGAATTTCAGAACCGGTCCCTTTTTTCGTAACCTCTTCAATTGAAATATCTAATTCCCTGGCCAATATCTGCGGCGTCCTCATCCCGCAAAAACCTCCCTGACATCGGCCCAGTCCCGCACGCACGCGTCGTTTTATCCCATCAAGATCCGTAGCACCAGGCTTTCTGCGGATTGCTTCAACGATTTCCGCTTCGGTAACGGTTTCGCAGCGGCAGATTACTTTCCCATAAAGGGGATTTTGTTTTATAAGCTTATTGCGGGCTTTTTCGTCCGCTTCTCTAAAGCATGGTATCGCCTGACGTTTTGAAACAAAATGCTTTTTATATTTATTCGACAGGCCCATCTTAAAGAGTTTCTCACAACCATATCTCGCCACCGCCAATGAAGATGTCAGGCCGGTAGAGCGAATGCCGGAAAGCTCCAAAAAACCCGGCAGATTCTCAAAGGTCCGAAGATGATATCCGCCCGGTGTTCGCACCGGTCTTAAGCCGGCATATTGGGTTATCGCATATCGGGCATCAACACCGGGTACCAGTTTTACAACCCCGGCAACTATATCACTAAGCCCTTCCGGCGTGCTCTGGGTTGCAGTTTTGTCATCAAGCTCTTCTGCCGTAGGCCCGATCAGCCAGTTGCCGTGAATGGTAGGAGTGCAGATCTTGCCCTTGGAAACCTTGGTCGGCACCGGTAGGATAATTCGCTTAGTTCCTATCGGTGCAGCTTTATCCAGTATATGGAACTGTCCCCGTCGGGGATGCACCTTGAAATCATCGATGCCCAAAAAAGAGCTTATCTTGTCCGCAAAAAGACCGGCAGCATTTACAACAAATTTAGCGGTTATCTCTCCCTTTGGTGATTCCACCGTGTATTCGTTTTCATTAAACGTAAGATTAGATACTTCCCAGCCGGTCAGAAATTCCGTACCATTAGCGGTGGCGTTTTCGGCAAGTGCAACAACAAAAAGAAACGGGTCGATTATACTTTCCCTCGGAACCAAAAGCCCCCCGCGAACATCCGGTGTTACGGCGGGTTCAAGCTCAAGAACTTCCTTTGCACTTAACATCTCCAAATCATCAACATGGTTAGCGTGTGCTTTTGCCATAATACTCGGCAATTCCGCTTCTTCGGTCTCGGTCACCGCAACCAGCACCGCCCCGGTCCTTTTAAAAGGAATATCCAGATCGCAACATAATTTATCGTAGAGCGGATTGGCGTTTACAACCATACGGGATTCCAGGCTGTCGGGTGGGGCATCGAATCCGGTATGAATGATGGCGCTGTTACTTTTCGATGCATCTCCACCGACATCATTGAGCCTGTCAACCACCACCACTTTTATAGATAGCTTTGACAACTCGCGTGCGATTGCTGTCCCTACCGCACCGGCACCAATGATAGCTACATCATAAATTTGCATAAATGATTCCTATTCTGTTGTCTTAGAAGTAAAGGTTAACCGGTCACCCCGATAAATATCGTGAGCGAATTCAAATAAAATATCATCAGTAGATACTGCCCGACGCTTGATTTCCAATGCAGGAATATCGGCTGATACCCCCATGATGTCAGCCCATTGCTTAGCCAGGAACGTAATCTCCATATTCTGGGTTGACCTGGATGGCTTCACTGAAAAATATTTTTCAAGCAGGGCATATATTGACTCAGTAAGATCGTATTTCAGCAAGTTCGGAAAAAGATTTCCGGGAAAGTAGGAATTTTCCACTGCAATAGCTTCGCCATCAGCCAGTCGTAATCGTATGAGGTGAAAAATATAAGCTTTTTTTGATAATCCCAAAGCTTCGCTTATCTCTGGATTCATTTTACCAGCAGGGATTTTTTTTGCCGAAATTAATTTTGATGACGGTTCAATACCCGCTTTGTGAAGTTGTTCATGTAATCCCGCACGTGAACTCAGATCAAACCGGATTTTGGGCTGGGCAACAAAGGCACCTATCCGTTTACGACGTACTATTAGTCCCATTTGCACCAGCTTATTTACAGTTCCGCGAGCTGTCATGCGGGAGATGCCATATTTATGGGCAATTACCCGCTCGGACGGTATTTTTGAAGCCGGCGAGAGAACGCCGGCTTCAATTTCCTGAGCAATGTGCTCTGCAACCTGTCGATAGGCCGGTTGATCTGTAATATTCCCGTCAGCCATAATTACGATAAATCCATATATAACAATGTATTATAATCGCTATCAGTTAAAATTGTCCATTGACAACCATATCAAACATATACCCATATAACCAGCAGGGCAGTAGTACTCGCCATGCCCTGGTATATACCAGTAATTGCAATATATTCTCTACGTAGTTTCATGTCAATAAAAAAAATTAGCACCGTGAAAATGAGTGAATAAACTGGGGACGAATGCTGTAAAATCTACCCTATATCACGATATGCTGTGTCCACTATAAGGCCAAAAATAAACGGAAAAGCGGGCTGAAAATTAACGGCGAAACGGGCCGATTTTGAGCGGGAAAATGGGACAAAAACGGACTGCCATTTTGGCAGCCAGGCGGTTATTATGTCGATGCGAGTTATCCATTATGTGTCCGAAAATGAGGCGCGAAAATGGGGTTTTGGCTGTTAAGATAGGTAAGCTGTAACGATTATAGCGTGTCAAAAGCGCGACAAAAGTGGGCCGAAAATGAGAAAAGATGAAATTTTGTCA